>JAOADN010000132.1 GCA_026417295.1 Paracoccaceae bacterium | reverse complement strand
TCTACCCCTCTTGCAAAGACGTGGCTAGGAGAGATAACTTTATGGACGGGTTCAAACTTGCTAAGCGTCTTCGTAACGTGCTGATCTATAAGGGTTTATCGGCGCGTGCGGTTTGAATCAGTGACCTGATGAAGAAGGGATTAAGACGTCTATCTCATGTACTTCCATAGACGCCTCGTTTGAATCAGTGACCTGATGAAGAAGGGATTAAGACCCTTGTGCTGATCCATGCGCACCCAGTCATCGAGGTTTGAATCAGTGACCTGATGAAGAAGGGATTAAGACTTGTTGAATCGGCCGATGTTTGCCACCGAGTGTGTTTGAATCAGTGACCTGATGAAGAAGGGATTAAGACTTGTTGAATCGGCCGATGTTTGCCACCGAGTGTGTTTGAATCAGTGACCTGATGAAGAAGGGATTAAGACTTTCAGTTTTCGAGGACCCAAACGCCCAAAAAAGGTTTGAATCAGTGACCTGATGAAGAAGGGATTAAGACCGTCAGACCGGCCAGGGTCTTGGCCCGCTCCATGGTTTGAATCAGTGACCTGATGAAGAAGGGATTAAGACATCGCTCGTCCTCGCCTCCATCGTTCTTCGGTGTTTGAATCAGTGACCTGATGAAGAAGGGATTAAGACTAGCCGACCGCTTCAAGTCTGTTGGTCATCTTGTTTGAATCAGTGACCTGATGAAGAAGGGATTAAGACGCGGCAGGCGCGGCTGATCGAGCTGGAGCCGGCCTGTTTGAATCAGTGACCTGATGAAGAAGGGATTAAGACCGGCCCAGCTGCTCGGCGCGGCGGGCCACAAGGAGTTTGAATCAGTGACCTGATGAAGAAGGGATTAAGACAGAGCTGCGGTGCTACACGATTATCTCTGTCGAGTTTGAATCAGTGACCTGATGAAGAAGGGATTAAGACTTGTCTCTCAGCACGATCCCGTATTTACGGGACTGTTTGAATCAGTGACCTGATGAAGAAGGGATTAAGACCATTCTGCCAGCCAATGACTCCGCCAGTGCTTCCGGTTTGAATCAGTGACCTGATGAAGAAGGGATTAAGACGGCCCGGACACGAGCAGAGCCCGAGCGGAACCGCGTTTGAATCAGTGACCTGATGAAGAAGGGATTAAGACGTGGGTCGGTCGGCATGGTAGCCGGCCGCAGAGTTTGAATCAGTGACCTGATGAAGAAGGGATTAAGACACCCCTCCCCGTCCCAGACGAGGATGGGGTAGTCCGTTTGAATCAGTGACCTGATGAAGAAGGGATTAAGACGATCGACATCGCTGGCTTCCTGGAGAGCGCACGCGTTTGAATCAGTGACCTGATGAAGAAGGGATTAAGACCGGACTGGTACAGCGAGCTACGGATGTCTCTGGTTTGAATCAGTGACCTGATGAAGAAGGGATTAAGACGTCGCTGATTTTGTACCTGTGCTCGATAAACGCGGAGTTATCCGTTTGAATCAGTGACCTGATGAAGAAGGGATTAAGACCGAGATCTCCTCGATCTCGCCGTTCGGCTGGTGTTTGAATCAGTGACCTGATGAAGAAGGGATTAAGACCGTAACAGTGTTGCAAATTCCACAGCTTTGTTAGTTTGAATCAGTGACCTGATGAAGAAGGGATTAAGACTTCATGAGCAGGGCGGCGATTTCGCCGGAACGGTTTGAATCAGTGACCTGATGAAGAAGGGATTAAGACGCTGTGCTAGCCCCAAACCCCACAGGCATTGCGTTTGAATCAGTGACCTGATGAAGAAGGGATTAAGACGTCGGACTTGCCGACCCCTGGCGCGCCCACGAGCAGGGTTTGAATCAGTGACCTGATGAAGAAGGGATTAGACGCGGTGTCTATCGCGTGCGCTGAGTTTTGGTCGCGGCTTACGCCGCTCCTACAGCGCTACGGCATGCGGTCAGGTGTGTACACGCCGCGGTACGGGTCGCGGCTGATGCCGCTCCTACAGGG
>JAOADN010000131.1 GCA_026417295.1 Paracoccaceae bacterium | reverse complement strand
CCCACATGCTTGCTAACCGCCCTTATAACCCATTGATTCACAAGAGTTATTTCGGGCTTGCGGTTTGAAGACTCGGCCTGATGAAGAAGGGATTAAGACTTAGCCTTCAGCTGCACTGCATCCGCGTACGCTGTTTGAAGACTCGACCTGATGAAGAAGGGATTAAGACACACCCAGTGTGAATGGGTGCCAGGATAGGAGTTTGAAGACTCGACCTGATGAAGAAGGGATTAAGACGATGCTGCGGGCAGGGGTGCGCAGGCGCAGGTGCGTTTGAAGACTCGACCTGATGAAGAAGGGATTAAGACGTCAGGCGTGCCGGAAGCTGCCACCAGCAGCAGGCGTTTGAAGACTCGACCTGATGAAGAAGGGATTAAGACTGGCGCAAGCGAGCCGATCGCTTCGGCCGTATAGTTTGAAGACTCGACCTGATGAAGAAGGGATTAAGACGGACGTCTGGTCGCACCCAAAGCGGTGCGACCGGTTTGAAGACTCGACCTGATGAAGAAGGGATTAAGACGTCGGACCGGTGTCTGGTGCGTAAACGCCCGGCCGTTTGAAGACTCGACCTGATGAAGAAGGGATTAAGACTCAGCAATAGTCAAAAAGACACGCGGTTTTGAGTTTGAAGACTCGACCTGATGAAGAAGGGATTAAGACGATGACCACACCAGGGCCAGTGCCTTTGCGTTTGAAGACTCGACCTGATGAAGAAGGGATTAAGACTCATGATCCGCGCCGCCATGATCCTGATCCTGTGTTTGAAGACTCGACCTGATGAAGAAGGGATTAAGACTTTATCCATCGTTTAACTTCTCCCGGTGCCGTAGGTTTGAAGACTCGACCTGATGAAGAAGGGATTAAGACGTGGTAGAATCTTTTTTCTCGCCGTCGTTTGGGTTTGAAGACTCGACCTGATGAAGAAGGGATTAAGACCGGCCCAGGCCCGCCACATCGCCACTGGCCCGGTTTGAAGACTCGACCTGATGAAGAAGGGATTAAGACTTTGCTACCCGGAGGATGTCCTCCGGCATGGCGGGGTTTGAAGACTCGACCTGATGAAGAAGGGATTAAGACCTGTTGCACGAGGCTATAGACCGAGCGGTATTCGTTTGAAGACTCGACCTGATGAAGAAGGGATTAAGACCTTTTTGCTCGAAGGCGGCGCGCACGCGGGCGCAGTTTGAAGACTCGACCTGATGAAGAAGGGATTAAGACGCCGCCTAAATACACTCTCGCGAATGTATTTAGGTGTTTGAAGACTCGACCTGATGAAGAAGGGATTAAGACCAGCGGGGACTCCGCCCGCATGGCGCGGGCGAAGTGTTTGAAGACTCGACCTGATGAAGAAGGGATTAAGACCCTTCCAACGGCTGGCCTTGTCGCCCCTGGGGCGTTTGAAGACTCGACCTGATGAAGAAGGGATTAAGACCGTGGTCGCAGGCCATGTTCCACCGCTCTTGGTGTTTGAAGACTCGACCTGATGAAGAAGGGATTAAGACTCGTTCCTGCGCGAGACGCACGCGCAGGTCATCTGGTTTGAAGACTCGACCTGATGAAGAAGGGATTAAGACGCCTGCGCGTCGCTCGCGTCGGCCGTAGCGGGGGTTTGAAGACTCGACCTGATGAAGAAGGGATTAAGACGGCCACGAAGGTCACCGTCTCCGGGAGCCGGTGTTTGAAGACTCGACCTGATGAAGAAGGGATTAAGACTCACGTTGATGACCATCTGCTGGATACCGTCCATGTTTGAAGACTCGACCTGATGAAGAAGGGATTAAGACCGCTCGTGGCGGCGGCGCTCTTGTTTTCCGATCAGTTTGAAGACTCGACCTGATGAAGAAGGGATTAAGACGCAACGGCCGTCCAGGATTTTCGTCCCGGATTGGGACGTTTGAAGACTCGACCTGATGAAGAAGGGATTAAGACGGCTCTGCCGGTTTCATCACCCGTGGAGACCTGTTTGAAGACTCGACCTAATGAAGAAGGGATTAAGACGCCTTGGGCAGCGGGTTTTCCATCCGCGCCCGGGTTTGAAGACTCGACCTGATAAGAT
>JAOADN010000130.1 GCA_026417295.1 Paracoccaceae bacterium | reverse complement strand
ATGCAGCACGCACCGCAGGGGTCCGGCCCCTGGGACTGCTGGACGCTGGGCTCGGAATGCGACGGCGGCTTTGCCCAGTATGCTGTGGCCCGGTCGTCGGAAACCTATGCCGTCCGCTGCGAATGGACCGACGCCGAGCTTGCCTCGATCCCCTGCGCCTACTCGACCGCCGAGAACATGCTTCACCGGATCGGCCTCGGCGCGGAGCGGGTGCTGATTACCGGCGCGTCCGGCGGCGTCGGCTCGGCGGCGGTGCAGCTGGCCCGTCGGCGGGGTGCCACGGTCATCGCAGTGGCCGCGCCGGCCAAGGCCGCCGAGGTGCTGTCGCTCGGCGCTGCCAGGGTGATCGCCCGCGATGCCGACCCGGTGGCCGAACTCGGGGCCGGGGCGGTCGATGCGGTGGTGGACGTGGTCGGGGGCCCGGCCATGCCCCGGCTGCTCGACGTGCTGGCGAAGGGCGGGCGCTATGCCGTCTCCGGGGCCATCGCCGGACCCATGGCGGAAATCGACCTGCGCACGCTCTACCTGCGCGACCTGACGCTCTTCGGCTGCACCTTCCAGCCGCCCGAGGTCTTCGCCAACCTGATCGCCTACATCGAGGCCGGCGAGGTCCGTCCCCTCGTCGCCCGCACCTACCCGCTTGACCAGATCGGGCAGGCGCAGGCCGATTTCATGGCCAAGGCGCATACCGGCAAGCTGGTCCTCATCCCGCCAGAGGACGCCGCATGAGGATCGCCGAGCTTCACGTCTACGCCCATGACCTGCCGGTCAGGAACGGCCCCTACACGATGGCCAACGCGAAGGTCTGGTCGCTGGACACCACGCTGGTCAGGCTCGTCACCGACACCGGCCTGATCGGCTGGGGCGAGACCTGCCCGGTCGGCCCGACCTACCAGCCGCACCATGCGCGGGGCGCGCGCGCGGCGCTTGCGGAAATGGCGCCGGGCCTGATCGGCAGCCCGCTCCACCCCGTCGCCCTGCGCCGCAGGATGGACGGGCTCCTGAACGGCCACCGCTATGCCAAGGCCGCCGTGGACATCGCCGCGCACGACATCCTGGGCAAGGCCTGGGGGGTGCGCGTGGCCGACCTCCTCGGCGGCGTGGCGACCGAACGGGTGCCCTCCTACTACGCCACCGGCGTGGGCGAACCCGACGAGATCGCCCGCATCGCCGCCGAGAAGGTCGCCGAGGGCTATCCGCGGCTCCAGATCAAGATCGGCGGGCGCCCGGTCGAGGCGGACATCGCCGTGCTGCGCCGGGTCTGGGAGGTGGTGAAGGGCACCGGCGTGCGGCTGGCGGCCGACGGCAACCGCGGCCTGACCACGCGCGACGCGCTGCGGCTGTCGCGCGAATGCCCCGACATCCCCTTCGTCCTGGAACAGCCCTGCAACAGCATCGAGGAACTCGCCGCGATCCGCGGGCAGGTCCGGCACGGCATCTACATGGACGAAAACGGCGAGGACCTCGCCACCGTGATCCGCGCCGCCGGTCAGGGTCTGGTGGACGGCTTCGGCATGAAGGTGACGCGCATCGGCGGCCTCCAGCAGATGGCCGCCTTCCGCGACCTCTGCGAGGCGCGGTCCCTGCCCCACACCTGCGACGACGCCTGGGGCGGCGACATCATCGCCGCCGCCTGCACCCAGATCGGCGCCACCGTGGCCCCGCGCCTGATGGAAGGCGTCTGGCTGGCACAGCCCTACATCGAGGGCCACTACGACAGCCGGGGCGGGGTGCGGATCGAGGCCGGGCACATCCGCCTGCCGGAAGGCCCCGGCCTCGGCGTGGTCCCCGACGACGGCGCCTTCGGCGCCCCGGTATTCTCGGCAGGATGAGGGAAAGATGACCGGTTTCAATGGAAAGACAGCGCTGGTGACAGGGGCCGCGGGCGGCATCGGCCTCGCCGTGGTGCGTCTGCTGCGCGAACGCGGGGCACGCGTGGCGGCGGCCGACCGGGATCTCTCGGGGGTGGAGGCGGAGGCCCGACTGCCCGGCGACCTGCGCGAGGCCGCCTATGCCGACGGCCTGCCCGCCGCCGCACTTCAGGCGCTGGGGCGGCTCGACATCGTGGTCAACAATGCCGGCGTGATCGCCCGCGGCCCGGTGACCGAGACC
>JAOADN010000129.1 GCA_026417295.1 Paracoccaceae bacterium | reverse complement strand
CGGCGCGCCGCGGCCGGCCCGCTGCGCGCGGGCCTTGCCGCGGCCGCGGTGCTGGCCTTGTGCATCCTGCCGGCAATGCTGGCCCTGCGGGTCGAGCGCGCCGTCGTGGCCCGGGGTGTCGTCGCCTTCGAGGGCGGGCACCGCACCGTCGCCCATCCGCAGGGAGGCCTTGTCGTCGCGCTGCGCGTGCGCCCCGGCGCGGCCGTCGCCGCGGGAGAGGTCCTCGCGGTGCTCGACAGCGCCGCGGCGCAGGCAGAACTGACGCTGGCCGAGGGGCAGCTCGCCGAGACCGAGGCCGCGCGCCGGCGGGCCGAGGCGACGGCGGCGCTGCTCGGGGCGAGGCCTTGGGCGGCGGCGGTGCCGGCGGGCGCGGAGACAGGCGCGCAGCGCACGGGTGCCGCAGCGACGGCAGCGGCGGCATCCGCCGCGGCCCGGCAGGATGCGGTCCTTCTGTCGCTGGTCCATGCCCGGACGGAGCGGGCAGAGGGCGAGCGCCTCGCCGGCCTGCGCGATGCCGCCCGGATCGGCGCGCTGGTCGCGCGGCGCGACAGCCTTGTGGCCCAGGCGGCCCTGCTGGCCCGCGATGCCGAGGCAGCGGCCAGCCTGGCGGAGCGGGGTCTCGCCCCGGCCGCCCGCGCCCGCGCGCTGGCGCGCGAGCGGGCCGCGCTGGCGGGCGAGATCGCCGAGGCGGAGGCGGCAATGGCCGAGATCCGGGCCGCCGCCGCCGCCCGGGCGGCCGAGGCGCGGACGGCCGATGCCGAGGCGGCCGCCGCCGCCGCCGCCGAGGCCGCGGAGCTTGCCGGGCGGGCCGAGGCGCTGGGCGGCCGGATCGCGGCCCTGCGGGCCGAGATCGCCGGGCGGACGATCCGCGCCCCGGTCGCCGGGCGCATCCTGGCGCTGACGGTGCCGGGCCCCGGCGCGGTGCTGCGCCCCTCCGAGCCGCTGGCGACGATCGTGCCCGGGGCGGGGCGCCTGGTTGTGGCGCTGGCGCTGGACCCCGGCGACGCGGCGCGGCTGGCGCCGGGCGCGCCGGCGACGCTGCGCCCGCGCGACATGGCCGACCGGCCGGGGCCGGGCCTGGCCGGCCGGCTCGTCAGCCTGGCGCCCGACGCGACCGGAGATGCGCAGACCGGGCGGCTGACCGTGCGCGCCGAGGTGGCGCCGGCGGACGGCACGGGGCTGAGCCCCGGCCAGAGCGTCGAGGTGATCCTTCCCGCGGGCGACCGTGCGCCCCTGGTCTACTGGCTGGAGCCGGTGACCCGCTTCCTCGGCCGTGCCCTGCACGAGGGATGAGGCGGCCCGCCCCCGTGCGACGGGCCGGCCCCGGGGCGCGGCCGATCGCCGCGGGCCTTGCGGCAGCGGGGCCCGGCGGCAGCGGGGCTGCCCCGGGCTGCGCCGCCCCCGCCCCTGCCGCCACCCTGTTCCGCGGCGCGGCGCAAGCCCCGCCCGGCTGCCGCGGAGGCCTTCACTTTCGGCGCCGCGCGCGGCAAGTTCGCGCCCGCAGCGGCCCGGCAGGGGCCCGGAAGGGAGGCATGGATGACCGGACGGATCGACGCGCGGATCGCGGAACTCGGGCTTGAACTGCCGGCGGCGCCGGCCCCGGCGGCGAACTACGTGCCCTTCGTGCGCAGCGGCGCGCTGGTCTTCATCTCGGGCCAGATCAGCCAGGGGCCGGACGGCCCGATCACCGGCCGGCTGGGCGCCGGGCTTGACGTGGCGGCGGGCGCGGCGGCGGCACGGCGCTGCGGTCTGGCGATCCTCGCGCAGCTCCGCGCGGCCTGCGAAGGCGATCTCGACCGCGTGGTCCGCGCCGTCAAGCTGACCGGCTTCGTCAACTCGACGCCGGACTTCACCGACCAGCCGAAGGTCGTCAACGGCTGCTCGGACCTGCTGGTCGAGGTCTTCGGCGAGGCCGGGCGGCATTCGCGCTCGGCGGTCTCGGCCGCGGCGCTGCCCCTGGGCGTGGCCGTCGAGGTCGAGGCGATCTTCGAGATCCGCTGATGGGCGCGCCGCCCCTGCCGCCGGCCTTCCTGAAGGCGCCGATCGCCCATCGCCTGTCTCTTATACACATCT
>JAOADN010000012.1 GCA_026417295.1 Paracoccaceae bacterium | reverse complement strand
AGATGTGTATAAGAGACTGCCTCAAAGCCATTCGGGGATGGTATCGCGCTTCAACATTTCGTCAAAGCTCGGCCTCCGGCGGATGACGGCATAGTGATCCCCCTTCACCATGACCTCGGGCACAAGCGGGCGCGAATTGTATTCCGAGGCCATGACCGCGCCATAGGCCCCGGCCGAGCGGAAGGCGACGAGGTCGCCCTCGGCCAGAAGCGGCAGCTCGCGCCCCCGCGCGAAGGTGTCCCCCGTCTCGCAGACCGGACCGACCACGTCGAAGGGCTGCGTCGGCGCGCCCGGCGGCCCCTCCGCCACCGGCACGATGTCGTGATGCGCGCCGTACATCGACGGCCGCACCAGGTCGTTCATCGCCGCATCGAGGATCAGGAAGTCGCGGTCCTCGCCGGTCTTGACATAGATGACCGCGGCCACCAGCAGCCCGGCATTGCCGGCGATCAGGCGGCCCGGCTCGATCTCGATCTCGCAGCCCAGATGCCCGACCGTCCGCCTGACCATGGCGCCATAATCCGCCGGCAGGGGCGGCGCCTCGTTCGACCGCGTGTAGGGAATGCCGAGGCCGCCGCCCAGGTCCAGCCGGCGGATGTCGTGCCCGTCGGCGCGCAGGGCGACGGTCAGCTCCGCCAGCTTGCGGTAGGCCGCCTCGAAGGGCGCAAGCGCGGTGAGCTGGCTGCCGATATGCACGTCGATCCCGGTGACGGCGATCCCCGGCAGGCGCGCCGCCTCGGCATAGACCGCCCGCGCCCGGCCGATCGGGATGCCGAACTTGTCCCCCTTCCGGCCGGTGGCGATCTTCTCGTGGGTCCCGGCATCGACATCGGGGTTCACCCGCACCGCGACCGGTGCCGTCGCGCCCATCGCCGCGGCCACGTCGGACAGGGCGCGCAGCTCGGCCTCGCTCTCGACGTTGAACTGCCTGATCCCGCCCTCCAGCGCCGTGCGCATCTCGGCCCGCGTCTTGCCCACGCCCGAGAAGACGATCCTGTCGCCCGGCACGCCGGCGGCGCGGGCGCGCAGGTATTCCCCGGCCGAGACCACGTCCATCCCCGCCCCCAGGTCGCCAAGCAGCTTCAGCACCGCAAGGTTCCCGTTCGCCTTCACCGCGAAGCAGACGAGATGCGGCAGGGGCGCCAGCGCCTCGACGAAAAGCCGGTAGTGCCGCTCCAGCGTCGCGGCCGAATAGACGTAGAAGGGCGTCCCCACCGCCGCCGCGATCTCCGGCAGGGGCACGTCCTCGGCATGAAGCAGGCCGGACTTGTAGAGGAAATGGTCCATCTGGCACGGGTCCCGTCGCTCAGCCCCCCCTAGCAGACCGCGGGGGCGGCGCGCCAGCACCCCCTTCATCCTGGCCCAAGTACTCCGGGGGTCCGGGGGCAGCGCCCCCGGGGCCGCCGCTCAGCGCACCGGCCGGGTCCGCAGGAACAGATAGAGCGGCAGGCCGCAGCCGAGGCCGATCAGGATGGTGGCCGGAACCGCCAGCGCCGCCTCCCAGTTCCGCCGCACGCGCGTCTCGGCGACGATCCAGACGGTCAGCGCCGTGGCGGCGATGGTCACGTCCCAGGTCAGGCCGGTCGTCGCCGGCGTGGCGAACCAGGCGGCGAAGAGCCCGGCCGGCCCGGTGCCGGTCTCGCGCAGGTGGGTCACGAACCAGTACATCGGGTGCACGGCGCCCCAGACGGCCAGGGCAAGATAGGTCAGGCGCAGGGGTGGCATCGCTCCTCCGGGATCCTCGCCTGCCGACTGCTAGCGCGGCAGGGCCGGGGCGCAAGGCCGTTGATCCTGATCAATCGTTTGATTAGTATTCCGGCATGGAATCTCCCGGCCTGCACACCGTGCCCCCTGCGCCCGAAGGCACCCGCCTCGCCCTCATCGAGGCCGGCTTCCGCCTCTTCGCCGCGCAGGGCTTCGACGGCGCCTCGACGCGCCGGATCGCCGCCGCGGCGGGCACCAACGTCGCCTCGATCGCCTATCACTTCGGCGGCAAGGCGGGGCTGCGCGCCGCCTGCGGCGACGAATTCGCGCGCCGCATGTCCGTCCTCCTCGGCGCCGGCGGCATGGCCCCGCCCCGCGATGCGGCGGCGGCACGCGCCGACCTGCATGCCTTCGTCGGGCGCATCGCGCGCTTCGCCGTGGCCAGCGAGGCCGCCAGCACCATGGTCGGCTTCATGCTGCGCGAACTCGCCGAGGACGGGCAGAACCTCGCTCGCCTCTATGCCGGGCTCTTCGAGCCGCTGCACCGGCAGCTCTGCCTGCTGTGGAGCGCGGCAACCGGCCGCCCGGCCGAGGATCCCCAGGTCCGCCTCGCCATCTTCACGCTGCTGGGCCAGGTCTTCTACTTCCGCATCGGCCGCCCGCTCGTGCTGCGTCGCATGGGCTGGGACGGGCTCGACGGGCCCGCCCTGGCGGCCATCCTCGACCGCCTGCACCGCAACATCGACGCCATGCTCGACAGCGAGGTCGCCGGATGACAGCCCTTGTCTGCGCGATCCCCCTGATCGCCTCGCTCTTCGCGGCCTGCGACGCGCCGCGCCACCTCGCCACCGGCTATGCCGAGGGCGAGTTCGTCCAGATCGCCCCCGTCGCGACCGCCCAGGTGGCGGGGCTGAACGTCACCCGCGGCAACCGCGTCGCCGCGGGAACCGTCGTCGCGACGATGGAGAACAAGGACGCGCTGGCCGCGAAGGCCGCCGCCGAGGCGGCGCTCGCCCGCGCCGAAAGCCAGCTCGCAGACCTGCGCGAGGGGCGCCGCCCCGAGGAGATCCGCGTCATCGAGGCTTCCCTCGCCTCGGCCACGGCCCAGGCCGAGGAGGCCGGGCGCAGCGCGGCCCGCCTGGCCAGCCTCGCCGCGCGCGGGGCGGCGACGGCGGCCCAGGCCGAGGACGCGGCCACCGCCGCACAGGTCGCACGCGCCCGCGTGGCCGAGATCGAGGCCAATCTGGCCGTCGCCCGGCTGCCCGCCCGCCCGCAGGAGATCGCCGCCGCCGAGGCCGCCGTCACCGGGGCCAGGGCCGAACTCGAACGGGCCGCCTGGACGCTGGCCAAGCGCGATCTCGTCGCGCCGGCGGACGGGATCGTGTCGGACATCATCCGCCACCCGGGCGAGATCGCCGGCCCCTCGGCCCCCGTCCTGACGATCCTGCCCGACGGTGCGGTGCGCCTGCGCCTCTACGTGCCCGAGGCCGACATCTCCCGGGTCGCCGTCGGCAGCCGCCTCGCGCTGCGCTGCGACGGCTGCCCGCCGGACCTGTCCGCGCGGGTGACCTACGTCGCCGACGGGCCGGAATTCACCCCGCCGGTGATCTACTCGCTGCAGAACCGCCAGAAGCTCGTCTACATGATCGAGGCCCTGCCCGAGGGCCCGGTGCCGCTCAAGCCCGGCCAGATCGTCGATGCCGACCTCGCCGCGTCGGGGGGCTGAGCCGTGCCCGAGCCGGCCATCGCCGTCCGCGGCCTCGTCAAGCGCTACGGCGGCCGCACGGTCGTCGATCACGTGTCGCTGACCGTCGCCGCGGGCACGATCGCGGGCTTCCTCGGCCCCAACGGCTCGGGCAAGACGACGACGATCCGCATGATCTGCGGCCTGCTCACGCCCGACGGCGGCGAAGGCCGCGTGCTCGGCCTCGACATCCGCCGCCAGTCCGCCGCCATCAAGCGCCAGACCGGCTACATGACCCAGCGCTTCTCGCTCTACGAGGACCTGACGATCGCCGAGAACCTGCGCTTCGTCGCCGGCCTCTACCGGCTGCCCGATGCCCGCGCCGCCGTCGCCGGCACGCTCGCCGAGCTCGGCCTGACGGCGCGGCGCGACCAGCTCGCCGGCGCGCTCTCGGGCGGCTGGAAGCAGCGCCTCGCCCTGGCCGCCTGCATCATGCACCGGCCCCGGCTCCTGCTGCTCGACGAACCGACCGCCGGCGTCGATCCCAAGGCGCGGCGCGAATTCTGGGACGAGATCCACGGCCTGGCCGCGCAGGGCCTGACGGTGCTCGTCTCGACCCATTACATGGACGAGGCCGAACGCTGCCACACCATCGCCTACATCTCCTTCGGACGGCTCGTCACCCAGGGCAGCGTGGCCGAGGTGATCCGCGATGCCGGCCTGACGACCCTGGTGCTCGAGGGGCCGGGCGCGGCGCAGGCCGCCGGGCGCCTGCGCGGGGCCCCGGGCGTCGACCAGGTGGCCCATTACGGCAATGCGCTCCATGTCATCGGTCGCGACGGCCCGGCCATGCGCCAGGCCGCCGAAGCGGCGGCGGCCGCAACCGGATGCAGTCTCCGCGAGGCCGATTCGAGCCTCGAGGACGTCTTCATCCAGCTCATGGGCGAAGCGCAGGACAACATGTCATGACGGCCATCCTTTCGCTGCGCCGCCTCGCCGCGCTGATCGTCAAGGAGCTGATCCAGATGCGGCGCGACCGCATCACCTTCGCGATGATGCTGGGCGTGCCGCTGATGCAGCTCCTGCTCTTCGGCTTCGCCATCAACAACGACCCCAAGGGCCTGCCCGCCGCCCTCGTCGCCCCGACGCAGGACCGCTTCAGCCGCGCCATCGTGACCGCGCTCGAGAACACCGGCTACTACCGCTTCGTCCGCCCCGACGCCTCCGCCGCCGAGGCAGAGTTCCTGATGGCGCGCGGCGACGTCTCCTTCGTCGTCACCATCCCCGCGGATTTCGGCCGCCGCGTCCTGCGCGGCGAAAGCCCGCAGATCCTGATCGAGGCCGACGCCACCGATCCGGCCGTCGCCTCGGGCGCCATCTCCACCCTCGGCACCGTCGCCGCCGCCGCGCTCGCCCGCGAGACCGGCCAGGCCGCCGCCCCGCCCGAGGCGCAGGCCGCCGCCCTCGGCATCGTCGTGCACCGCCGCTACAACCCCGAGGGCGTGACCCAGTACAACATCGTCCCCGGCCTGCTCGGCGTCATCCTCCAGATGACGATGGTGATGATGACCTCGATGGCCCTGACGCGCGAGACCGAGCGCGGCACGATGGAGAACCTGCTCGCCATGCCGGCGACGCCGGTCGAGATCATGCTCGGCAAGATCCTGCCCTACCTGCTCGTCGGCGCGGTCCAGGTCGCCGTCGTGCTGATCGCTGCCCGCGCCATCTTCGCCGTGCCCTTCGTCGGCAGCCTCGGGCTGCTCCTTGCCGGGGTCTTCGTCTTCGTGCTCGCCCTCGTCATCCTCGGCTACCTGATCTCCACCGCGGCGCGCACGCAGATGCAGGCGATGCAGCTCACCTTCTTCTTCTTCCTGCCCTCGCTGCTGCTGTCGGGCTTCATGTTCCCCTATCGCGGCATGCCCGGCTGGGCCCAGACCCTGGGCGAGATCTTCCCGCTGACGCATTTCCTGCGCCTCGTCCGTGCCGTCATGCTCAAGGGCGCGGACCTCGCCGCCGTGGCCCAGCCGATGGCCGCCCTCGCCGTCTCGGCCGCCGTCTTCGCCGCGCTCGCCCTCGTCCGCTTCCGCCGGACGCTGGACTAGCCGCCGGACTGGCCCCCGGACTGGCCGCCCGAGACGACCCCCACCTGCGCGTCGCCCTCGATGGTGACGCCGGCCCCCGCCGGGGCCCTGGGCGGGCCGTCCACCCCGCAGCCCGCAAGGGCCAGGGCCGCGATCAGCGCTGCAACCGTCATCCTCGTCATCAGACCGCGTCTCCCGCCCTTCCGCCCCTGGCCGCGCGCGCACCGGCCCTCATGCCAGCCGCGCCTTCCACCGCGCCACCTGTTCGCGCACGCGCACCGGCGCGGTGCCGCCGTAGCTTTGCCGCGAGGCGACCGAATTGTGAACCCCCAGAACGGAATAGACCGCCCCGGTGATCGCCGGATGGGCGGATTTCATCTCCTCGAGCGTCAGGTCCGGCAGGTCGCAGCCCTTCCCTTCGGCCAGCGCGACCAGCGCGCCGGTGACATGATGCGCCTCGCGGAAGGGCAGGCCCGCCTCGCGCACCAGCCAGTCGGCAAGGTCGGTCGCGGTGGAAAAGCCCGAGGAGGCCGCGCGTTCCAGCGCCGCGCGGTCGGCGGTCATGTCGGCCACCATGCCGGTCATCGCGGCCAGCGCCAGCATCAGCGTGTCGGCCGCATCGAAGACCTGTTCCTTGTCCTCCTGCATGTCCTTGGAATAGGCGAGCGGCAGGCCCTTCATCACGGTGAACAGCGCGACCGCCGCGCCAAGGATGCGCCCGGTCCTGGCGCGGATCAGCTCGGCCGCGTCGGGGTTCCTCTTCTGCGGCATGATCGAGGAGCCGGTGGTGAACCGGTCCGAAAGCCGCACGAAGCGGAACTGGGCCGAGGACCAGATGACCAGCTCCTCGGCAAGCCGGCTCAGATGCATCGCGCAGATCGCCGCGGCCGACAGGAATTCCAGCGCGAAGTCGCGGTCCGAGACGGCATCGATCGAATTGGCCATCGGCCGGTCGAAGCCCAGCGCCTTCGCCGTCATCCCGCGGTCGATCGGGAACGAGGTGCCGGCCAGCGCCGCCGCGCCGAGGGGGCATTCGTTCATCCTGGTCCGCGCATCGGCGAAGCGGCCCGCGTCGCGCCCCAGCATCTCGACATAGGCCAGCATGTGGTGGCCCCAGGTGACGGGCTGGGCGACCTGAAGATGGGTGAAGCCCGGCATCACCCAGTCCGCGCCCGCCTCGGCCTGCGCCAGAAGCGCGCGCTGCAGCGCCGCAATCCCGCCCAGCGCCGCATCGCACTGCTCGCGCACCCAGAGGCGGAAATCGGTCGCCACCTGGTCGTTGCGGCTGCGCGCGGTGTGCAGCCGCTTGCCGGCCTCGCCGACGATCTCGGTCAGGCGCGATTCGACGTTGAGGTGGATGTCCTCCAGCGCCTCGGAAAAGGCGAAGGCGCCCGCCTCGATCTCTGACAAGACCGTGAGCAGCCCTTCCCCGATCGCGCTTGCATCGCTATCGCTGATGATGCCCGTCGCGGCCAGCATCGCCGCATGGGCCCGGCTGCCCCGGATGTCCTGGGCGTAGAGCCTGCGGTCGAAGCGGATCGAGGCGTTGATCGCCGTCATGATCGCGTCGGGACCTTCGGCGAAGCGCCCGCCCCACATGGCGTTGGCGGCATCGGCTGTGCTGGGTGCTTCGGCCATTTCCGGGCCTTTCGGGGGTTGTCATGCGTCCGTTCCGTTCCGCGGCTGTTTATCTGGCGCTCGCGCTCTGTGCAAACGCGGCCATGGCGGCCGACCTGGCGGCGCTCAGGACGGGCGACATGGCCAGGCTCGTCCTCGCCGATCCCCCCGTGCCCCTGCCCGAGGTCGCCCTCCTCGACGAGACGGGCGCCACCCGCAGCCTCGCGGAATACCGCGGCCGCTACGTCGTCCTGAATCTCTGGGCCACCTGGTGCGCCCCCTGCCGGACCGAGATGCCGCAGCTCCAGGCCCTGCAGTCCGAACTCGGCGGCGACCGCCTCGCCGTCGCGACCGTCGCCGTGGGGCGCAACGCCGTGCCCGCGATCGAGCGCTTCTTCGCCGAGGCCGGCGTGACCGACCTGCCCCGCCTGCGCGACCCCGGCCAGGACCTCGCCGCCGCCCTCGGCGTCTTCGGCCTTCCGGTCACGCTGATCCTCGACCCCGCGGGGCGCGAGATCGCGCGCCTGACCGGCGAGGCCGACTGGTCCTCGCCCGAGGCCCGGGCCCTCCTCGCCGCCCTGATCGCCGGCTAGGCGGCGCCCCCATCTTCTGCCCCGAAATATCCCCGAGGGGGTCCGGGGGAGGCGGCGCCTCCCCCGCCGATTCCTGAACGGATCGTTAATTGCCGAGCCAACCCATTGATATTGCTTGCCCGAAACGGGTGTCCCATCGTGGGACACCCGGTCAGGCCAGGGCCGCGACCCGCTCATGGGCCGGGCAGGTGACGAGGTGGTCGTTGACCATGCCCACCGCCTGCATGAAGGCATAGACGATCGTCGGCCCGACGAAGCGGAATCCCGCCGCCTGAAGCTCGCGCGACAGCCGCGCCGACAGGGGCGTCGCGGCCGGCACGTCCGCGGCGCTGCGGAAGCGGTTCTGCACCGGCCGCCCCCCGACATGGCGCCACAGGAAGGGCGCGAAGCCCCCGCGCGCCTCGAGCGCCAGGAAGGCCCGCGCATTGCCGATCGTCGCCTCGATCTTGCCGCGGTGGCGCACGATGCCCGGATCGGCCAGAAGGCGCGCCACCTCGGCCTCGCCCCAGCCCGCGATCACCTCGGGGCGGAAGCCCGCAAAGGCGGCGCGGAAGGCCTCGCGCTTCCTCAGGATGGTGATCCAGGCGAGGCCCGCCTGGAACCCGTCCAGCACCAGCTTCTCCCACAGCGCGCGCGGGTCGCGCTCGGGCACGCCCCATTCCCCGTCGTGATAGGCGACATAGAGCGGATCGCTCCCGCACCAGGCGCAGCGCTCGCCCATCCCCTCGGCCTCCCCATGCCGGTAAACCCGTCCTTAGCGCTTTGCCACGATCCTGCGCCGGCCGCCCCGCGGCAAGCCCGAAACAGCGCTGGACGACCAGGATGAAGCACAGGCGCCCCCCGATCGACCGCGACGCGGCCGATCCCGTCTCCGCCGCGGCGGCGGCGGTGACCGGCGACATCGACGCGATGGTCCGCCGCGCCGTCGCCCGCCGCGACGTGCTGCTCGCCTTCCAGCCGGTGGTGAACGCCGCGCGCCCCGACCGCCCGGCCTTCTACGAGGGTCTGGTGCGGCTCCTCGACGAGGCCGGGCACATCATCCCCGCGCGCGAGTTCATGGCCGCCGTCGAGGTGACGGAGACGGGGCGCCAGATCGACTGCCTCGCGCTCGAGATGGGGTTCATCGCGCTCTCGCGCGATCCCGGCCTGCGCCTTGCCATCAACATGTCGGCACGCTCGATCGGCTATGCCCGCTGGATGAACACGCTGCGCCGCGGCCTGTCGGGCGATCCCGCGGCGGCCGAACGCCTGATCCTCGAGATGTCCGAGGATTCGGCGATGCTGACGCCCGACATCACCGGCGCCTTCCTGCGCGAGTTCCAGGCCAAGGGCGTGACCTTCGCGCTTGACGACTTCGGCGCGGGCAGCACCTCGTTCCGCCACCTGCGCGAATTCATGTTCGACATCCTGAAGATCGACGGCCAGTTCATCCGCGGCGTCAGCCGCAATGCCGACAACCAGTGCGTGACCCAGGCGCTGATCGGCGTCGGCAAGGCCTTCGGCGTGGTGACGATCGCCGAATCGGTGGAAAGCGAGGCCGACGCGCGCTTCCTCGTCCGCTCCGGCATCGACTGCCTGCAGGGCTACTACATCGGCGCGCCCTCGGTCACCCCGCCCTGGCACATGCCGAAGGCACGCAGGTCCGCCTGACGCCCCGCCCGGCGGCGGCCCGCCGGCCTCGGCTCCCCTTGTGCCCGGAACCGCGCGCGGGGGGCGTTGTCTTTCGGCGACCCTGCGCCTATGGGAAGTGTGAACCTGCGCCCGGCCGGACGGAAGGCCCGGGGTGGCGCCGGCACGCCGCCAGACCCGAGAGGATTGCGAATGTCCAAGGCCGTCATCGTCTCCGCCGCCCGTACCGCCGTCGGCAGCTTCAACGGATCCTTCGCCACGGTCCCCGCCCATGATCTCGGCGCCGCCGTGATCGGGGCGGTGGTGGCCCGTGCCGGGATCGACAAGGCCGAGGTGAGCGAGACGATCCTCGGCCAGGTGCTGACCGCGGGGCAGGGCCAGAACCCCGCACGCCAGGCCCACATCAAGGCCGGACTGCCCAGGGAAAGCGCCGCCTGGGGCATCAACCAGGTCTGCGGCTCGGGCCTGCGCGCCGTCGCGCTGGCGGCCCAGCACGTCCAGCTCGGCGATGCCGAGATCGTGGTGGCCGGCGGCCAGGAATCGATGAGCCTTTCGCCCCATGTCGCGCATCTGCGCGCCGGCCAGAAGATGGGCGACCTCAACTTCATCGATTCGATGATCCGCGACGGCCTGTGGGATGCCTTCAACGGCTACCACATGGGCCAGACGGCCGAGAACGTGGCCGCGCAGTGGCAGATCAGCCGCGAGATGCAGGACGAATTCGCGCTCGCCAGCCAGAACAAGGCCGAGGCGGCGCAGAAGGCCGGCAGGTTCAGGGACGAGATCGTGCCCGTCACCGTCCCGACGCGGAAGGGCGACGTGGTCGTGGACAGCGACGAATACATCCGCCACGGCGCGACGATGGACGCGATGCAGAAGCTCCGCCCGGCCTTCGCCAAGGACGGCACGGTCACCGCCGCCAATGCCAGCGGCATCAATGACGGTGCGGCCGCGGTGCTGGTGATGACCGAAGAGGCGGCGGCACGGCGCGGGCTGAAGCCGCTCGCCCGCATCGCCTCCTATGCGACGGTCGGGCTCGACCCGTCGATCATGGGCGTCGGCCCCGTCCATGCCAGCCGCAAGGCGCTGCAGAAGGCCGGCTGGAAGGTGCAGGACCTCGACCTCGTCGAGGCGAACGAGGCCTTCGCCGCGCAGGCCTGCGCGGTGAACAAGGACATGGGCTGGGACCCGGCCATCGTCAACGTCAACGGCGGGGCCATCGCCATCGGCCACCCGATCGGCGCCTCGGGCGCGCGCATCCTGAACACGCTCCTGTTCGAGATGCAGCGCCGCGGCGCAAGCCGGGGCCTTGCCACGCTGTGCATCGGCGGCGGCATGGGCGTCGCGATGTGCGTCGAGCGCGCCTGAGCGCCGCCGCAGCGTCGCACGGGGCGATCCAGAGCAATATTATTGCGCGCAGGGCTGCCGTCCGGTAGCGATATTTCAAGGATCGGACCGAGGGAGGAATCATGGGACGCGTCGCACTCGTCACGGGGGGGTCGCGCGGGATCGGCGCGGCGATCTCGACTGCGCTCAGGGCCGCTGGCTATTCCGTCGCCGCCAACTACGCCGGCAACGACGAGGCCGCGGCCGCCTTCACCAGTCAGACCGGGATCCCGACCTACAAGTGGTCGGTGGCCGACTACGATGCCTGCGTGGCGGGGATCGGGCGGGTCGAGGCCGATCTCGGCCCCGTCGAGGTGCTGGTCAACAATGCCGGCATCACGCGCGACGCGATGTTCCACAAGATGACCCCCCAGCAGTGGAGGGAGGTCATCGATACGAACCTCACCGGGCTCTTCAACATGACCCATCCGGTCTGGCCGGGGATGCGCGAGCGCAGGTTCGGCCGCGTCATCAACATCAGCTCGATCAACGGCCAGAAGGGCCAGGCGGGGCAGGCCAACTACTCGGCCGCGAAGGCGGGGGACCTCGGCTTCACCAAGGCGCTGGCGCAGGAAGGCGCGCGCGCTGGCATCACCGTGAACGCGATCTGCCCGGGCTACATCGCGACCGAGATGGTGCGCGCCATCGACGAGAAGGTGCTTTCCGAGCGGATCATCCCGCAGATCCCCGTCGGCCGCCTCGGCGAACCCGACGAGATCGCGCGCATCGTCGTCTTCCTGGCCAGCGACGATGCCGGCTTCATCACCGGCTCGACCGTCAGCGCGAACGGCGGCCAGTTCTTCGTCTGAGCCACGGCGATGCGGATGGCCCAAGCCTGCCGCGGGCGGCGCGCGGGGCCGCCGCCGCCCTTCGGCCAACCCGGCCCGGAGCCCCGATGATGGATGCCGACGACGCGCCTGTGCTGCAGAACTATCTGCCGGTCAAGTCGATGGACATGCCCGGCGCCATCCGCTGGGCTGCCGCCACGCAGGGCAAGCCGGCAATCCGCCAGTTCGCCGAACTTGCCGCTGCGGTCCTGTTCCGCAGGTTCGAGCCGATGGACTACTTCCTCTTCGGCCTCTACCGGAAGGACCTGGACCGCGCCGGGCGCCGGGCGATCCTGTCGGACCGGGCCTGCACGGCGCTGAACCGCTCGCTGGCCCCCCCCGAGCTCAGGACGCACCGCAACCTCGTCGATGACAAGGTGCTCTCCACCCTGGTCCTGGCCGGGGCGGGCCTGCCGGTGCCGCCGATCCGCGCGCATGCCTCGTCGCTCTACCGGCTGGAATCCCCGCGCAGCCTGACCTCGCCGGCCGAGGTCGTTGCCTATCTGCGCAGCCCCGGCGCCGTGCCGTGTTTCGGCAAGCCCGTCCACGCCTCGCGCTCGATCGGCGCGGCGGGGATCCTCGCCATCGACGGCGACAGGGTCACGCTGCTCAACGGCCGCATCGCGCCGGTCGAACGCCTCGCGCAGGAGATCTTCGCCTTCCATTCCGAGGGCTACGTCTTCCAGGACATCATCTTCAACCATCCGCGCCTGGCCGCCATCGTCGGGCCGACCATGGCGGGCCTGCGCCTTGTCACCGTCCAGACGCCCGAGGGACCGAAGCTCCTCTATGCGCTCCTGCGCATCCCGGCCCCCGGCGCGATGGTCGATTCAAGCACGGGCGGCGCCTCGATGGTCGCGCTCGTCGATCGGGCCGAGGGGCGGATCCTGCGCGTCGGCGGCATGCTCAGCATCTCGCAGCGCGCGATCGAGACGCATCCGGTGACCGGCGTCACGATGGCGGGCCAGACGATCCCCCTTTATGCCGAAAGCGTGGATCTGGTCCTGCGGGCGCACCGCGTCCTTGCCGATCACGGCATCCTCGGCTGGGACGTGGCCGTCACCGCCGCCGGGCCGGTCATCACCGAGACCAATGCCAATCCCTTCCACACGCTCTACCAGCGGGCGTCGAACCGGGGATTCCTCGGTCCCGACATCGCGCCCCTGATCGAGGAATGCCGCGCCTTCTGCGCCGCCCGGCGCGCCGCCATGAAGGACTGGACCGAAAGGTGGAAGAAGCGCGAGCGCCCCGCCGGCGCGGCCGCGCCCGGGGTTGAAGCGCGGCGGGCTGCCGAATAGGGTCTCGCGCCGGCGGGCGGCCTGCCCGGCCGACCTGAAACCCCGGGCCCCGCATGAGCCGCAGCCGCGCCACCGCCACCGGTTTCCTCGCCGTCCTGATGTGGTCGGCGCTGGCCGTCCTGACTGTCGGCTCGCGGCCCGTCCCGCCCCTGCAGCTCAACGCGATGACCTTCGCCCTGGGCGCCTGCGTCGGCTTCGCCTGGATCGCCGCGACCGGCGGCATCGGGCAGCTGCGCGGCGTGGGCTGGCGCGTCTATGCCTTCGGCACGGCAGGCCTTTTCGGCTATCATTTCCTCTACTTCTCGGCGCTGCGCCTTGCGCCGCCGGCCGAGGCCGGCCTCATCGCCTATCTCTGGCCGCTGCTCATCGTGCTGTTCTCGGGGTTCCTGCCGGGCGAGCGCCTGGGCCCGGGGCACGTCATCGGGGCGCTCGTCGCCTTCGCCGGAGTGGCGCTGATCGTGACGAAGGACGGTGTGGCCTTCGACGGCGCGTCGATGTCGGGCTACATCCTCGCCTTCCTCTGCGCGCTGACCTGGGCCACCTATTCCGTCCTCTCCCGGCGCATGGGCAGCGTGCCGACCGCCGCCGTCGCGGTCTTCTGCCTGCTGACTTCGGTCCTGTCGGTTCCCGCGCACCTCGCCCTCGAGACGACGGTCTGGCCGCAGGACGCAACGGGCTGGATCGCGGTCCTGGCGCTGGGCCTCGGGCCGGTCGGGCTTGCCTTCTATGTCTGGGACGTCGGGATGAAGCGCGGCGACATCCAGCTTCTCGGCGTGGCCTCCTATGCCGCGCCGCTCCTGTCGACCTGCCTTCTGGTCGTCACGGGCTTCGCCCCTGCCAGCGCCGGTCTGGGCCTTGCCGCCCTTCTGATCGCGGCGGGCGCGGCGCTGGCCGCAAGGGCCGGCGCCCGCACCCGCGCGGCTGTCGTCAGGCCACCTGCGTCAGGCGGCTGATCTCTTCCTTGATCCTGAGTTTCTGTTTCTTGAGGTCCGCGATGGCAAGGTGGTCGGTCGAAGGACTGCGTTCGGCCTCCTCGACCGCCTCGGACAGAAGCTGGTGCTTTCTCCGAAGTTCCTCCAGGTGCGAAACCATCGACATCGTCGTCTCCTCTCCTGTGGATCCCGGGTCCGAGTTCACCACACAACCCGAGTCGTGTCACGCCCGTCCGCGGGATTGAACCGCCCCGGGCAGCATGAACGCAGAGGGTTGCCGAAGTGTTTACCGATCCGCGACCGGCAGGGGGGCCGCCGCGCGCAGGATGGCCTCCGCCTCGGCCGAGTGGCTGTCGCGGTCGCCTTCGTGCGATTCGCCCCGGTGCAGGACGAGCGGCGCCAGAATCCGCAGGTCCCCCCTGCGGCCCTTCCTGACGGCGACGATCACGCGTCCCGCAGGGCGTCCCCTGCGCGGCTGGACCGGCAGGATGGTGACCGTCCCCGTCCCGCAGGCGGCCAGTATGTCGCCCAGCCGGGCGGCCGACTGGATCAGCGTCAGCGTGCCGCCGGGCCGCAGGCGCCGCAGGCCGGCTGCGATCCAGGCCGCAAGGGGCGCGCGCTCGCGCAGGGCGGCGTCGCGGCCCGGGTCGGTGGCCGCGGTGCCGCCTCCGGCGCGGAGATAGGGCGGGTTCATCATCACGTGATCGAAGGACCGGCCGCGCAGCGCCGCCGGCATCGCCGTCAGGTCGCCCTCGACGACCTCGAGCGCCAGCCCGTTGCGCAGGGCGTTCTGCCGCGCCAGCGCGGCATAGTCCGGCTGCAGTTCCAGGCCGGTGACCGCGGCGGAGGGAACGCGCGCCAGCAGGCACAGGGCGGCCACGCCCGCACCGCAGCCGATCTCCAGAACCGCATCGCCGGGGCGCGCCGGAACCGCGGCGGCCAGCAGAACCGCATCCGCCGAAGAGCGGAACCCCACCTTCGGCTGAAGCACCCTCAGCCGACCGCCAAGGAAGCCGTCCTCGGTCAGCCCGCCGGCCCCCGTCATTCCCCGCCTGCCGTCGCGATGCCGTTGTCGCGCAGAACGGCCGCGGCAAGGAAGTGGTCGCGGTCCGCCACCATCAGCCGCCGGGGCAGGATGCCGATCGATCCGTCCAGGACGCTCATGTGGACGTCAAGCTGAAACACGGCTATACCCTCGCCTTCCAGAAGCGCCGTCGCGAAGGCGATCACGGTCGGGTCGTTGGTGCGCAGAAGCTCTTTCATGGGCCTGGAAGTAAGGGGCAGCCGCCCGGGATTGTCGAGGGCGGATCGGGCAGACGGGACGGCGGGGTCGAGATGGGCCTGGACGAGACGAAGGACAACCCGCTTGACCGCCTGTCGGCCTGGCTCGCGGCCGACATGGACGGGGTCAATGCGCTGATCCGCGACCGCATGGCCTCGGAACATGCCCCCCGCATCCCCGAGGTGACACGCCACCTGGTCGAGGCCGGCGGCAAGCGCATCCGCCCGATGCTGACGCTCGCGGCCGCGCGCCTGTTCGGCTATCCGGGGCCGTTCCACGTCCATCTCGCCGCGACCGTGGAATTCATCCACACCGCGACGCTGCTGCATGACGACGTCGTGGACGAAAGCGCGCAGCGGCGCGGCCGGCCGACGGCGAACCTGCTGTGGGACAACAAGTCCTCGGTCCTCGTCGGCGACTACCTCTTCGCACGGTCCTTCCAGCTCATGACGGAAACCGGCTCGCTGCGGGTGCTGGGAATCCTCTCGGACGCGGCAGCGACGATCGCCGAGGGCGAGGTGCTGCAACTCTCGGCCAGCCAGGACCTCCGGACCACCGAGGCGACCTATCTCCGCGTGATCCGGGGCAAGACCGCGGCGCTCTTCTCGGCCGCAACCGAGGTGGGCGGCGTCATCGCGGGGGCGGACGAGGCGCATGTGCGCGCGCTCTTCGACTACGGCGACGCGCTCGGCATCGCCTTCCAGATGACCGACGACGTGCTGGACTACGGCGGCTCCGCCGGCAGCATCGGCAAGAACGTCGGCGACGACTTTCGCGAGCGGAAGCTGACGCTGCCCGTCATCAAGGCGGTGGCCCTTGCCGACGAGGCCGAGCGGGCCTTCTGGACCAGGGTGATCGCCAGGGGCGACCAGCGGGACGGCGATCTCGACGCCGCGCTGGCCATCCTCGCCCGCCATCGCACGCTCGAGGCGACACGCGCCGAGGCGATGGACTGGGCCGCGCGGGCGCGGGCCGCCGTCCTGTCGCTGCCGCCTCACGAGGGGCGGGAGATGCTGGCCGATCTGGCCGACTTCGTCGTCGAACGGATCAGGTAGACGGCGCCGGGCAAGGGCCGGCGGCTTCGACCCACCAGCCGGGCCGCGCACGGCGAAGCGCGTCCGCCGCGGCATCCGCTGCCGGGCGCGCGGCGAAGAGGCCGAAGCAGGTCGCCCCCGAACCCGACATCCGCGCCAGCCGGCAGCCCGGCTGCGCCGACAGCGCCGCCAGGACGTCGCCGATGGCGGGCCGCAGTCGCCTTGCGGGCGGCTCGAGGTCGTTGCGCTGGGCGGCAAGGAACGAGACGAGGGCCTCGAACCCGTCCCAGGCCGGAAGCTGATCGGGCATCGGTGCATTGTCGCGCGCCGAGAGGGCGGCGAAGACCTCTGCGGTCGCAAGCCGCTCGCCGGGATTGGCCAGGACGAGCGCCATCTCCGGCAGCGGCGCCACCGGCTCGATCCGCTCGCCGCGGCCGCGCATCCGGGCCGGCCGACCGGCCAGGCAGACCGGCACGTCCGCGCCCAGCCCGGCCGCCGCCGCCGCGTCGGGCAGAGGGGCGGCCCACAGCGCGGCCAGCGCGCGCAAGGTCGCCGCGGCATCTGCCGATCCGCCGCCCAGCCCGGCGGCCACGGGAAGGTTCTTGCGCAGGGTGATCCGCGCCCCGCGCCCGGGGTCCATCAGCCGCGCCGCGCGCAACACCAGATTGTCGGCGCCGGGGCCCAGCGCGCCGGCGAAGGGTCCCTCCGCCACCAGTTCGAGGTCCGCCCCGGGTTCGACACGCAGGCGATCGCCGCAATCGGCAAAGACGACAAGGCTGTCCAGCAGGTGATAGCCATCCGCACGGCGCCCCGTGACGTGCAGCGTCAGGTTCACCTTGGCGGGCGCGAAGTCCTCAATTGCCATTCTTCGAGACGGACAGCGGGGCAGAGCCCTCTTCCTTCAGCACCGCATCCAGGCCGATTTCCAGCTTCCGGCGGATGCGCTCGGTCTCGGTGTCCTCGTTCGGCTCGAAGGACAGCGCGCGGCGCCACTGGAACTCGGCCTCGCGCCGGCGGCCGACCGCCCAGTAGACATCGCCCAGATGGTCGTTCAGCACCGGGTCCGAGGGCATCAGGCTGATCGCCTTCTCCATCTCGACCACCGCCTCGTCATAGCGGCCCAGCCGATAGAGCGCCCAGCCCAGGCTGTCGACGATGGCGCCCGAGTCGGGCTCGGCCCTGACGGCGCGGCGGATCATGTCCAGCGCCTGCTCCAGGTTGATCCGCCGCTCGACATAGCTGTAGCCGAGGTAGTTCAGGACCTGCGGCTGATCGGGGTTGAGCTTCAGCGCCATCAGGAAATCGGCATCCGCCGCCGTCAGGTCGTCCATCTGCTCGTGGGCGATCCCGCGCGCGAAGTAGATGCCCCACTGGCCGGGCTGCTCGCTCGAGAACAGGCCGATCGCCCGGTCATAGGCCGCCACGGCCTCCTGGTGGCGGCCCTGCCGCCGCAGCAGGTCGCCGAGATTCGACCAGACGACCGCGATGTCGGGCCTTGCCTTGGCAAGCTGCCGCAGCACCTCGATCGCGGCATCCGGCCGGCCGGCCCGGACCAGCACGTTGGCCCGTCCGATCTCGGCCGAGAAGCTGTTGGGATCCTCGCTCGGGATCGTGTTGTAGGCGGCGTTGGCCAGATCGAACTGCGACTGGGCCTCCAGGATGCCGGCCGCCATCAGGATGGCGTCAGAAAATCCCGGCCGGATCGCCGCCGCCAGCCGCGCATAGGCCAGCGCATAGGGGTCGGGCTCCTCGGTGCCCAGCGCGCCCGCCACGGTGAAGAACACTTCCGCCAGCCCGTCGCGGGCCCCCGTCACGATGTCGAAGGGCACCGGCGCGCCCGCCGCAAGGTCCGATGCCACCCGCGCCACGGCCGGATCGGGCGCATCCCCGAAGGCCTTCGCCAGAAGGTCGGCCGCATCCCTGTCGCGCTCGAGCTGGCTCAGCACCTCGGCATGGGCCAGCACGCCGCGCCGGGTGGCCCGCAGGGGTCCCTCGGCCTCGCCCGAAAGGATGCGGTCCGCACCCTCGAAATCGCCCACCGAGGCGACGGCCAGCGCCTTGTGGTAAAGGCCGAATGCCCTTGTCCCCTCGTCGGCGATCAGCCCGTCGAAGGTCTTCGAGGCGTCCGACATCTGCCCCGCGCCAAGCTGCGCCCAGGCGCGCAGGAGCGAATCGACCAGCGGCCCCAGCGACCGGCCCGCGTCGAGTTCGGCGATGATCTCCCCGTATTTCTCGTTCCGCGCCAGATCGGCGAGGACGGCCATGTTCGCGGCCTGGCTCCGCGCCCCGGCCTGCTCGATCCGGTCGGCCAGCGGCAGCGCCCGGTCCAGGTCGCCAAGCGCCAGCCGCGCGACGATGAGCTGTTCCAGGAAGGCCGGATTGCCCGGGTCGGACTGCAGCGCCCGGGTGTAGTAGCTGGCCGCCGCCACATAGTCGAAATCCGATGCGGCCTGCCGCCCGGCCAGATAGGCGCCCGCCAGGCCGTCGCCGGCGCCCGCCGTGGCGGGGGGCAGCGCAAGGCCCAGGCCCAGGGCGACCGCGGTCAAGAGGCGTGGCATGGCTGCACCTTCGCTGGCTCGACAGGCGGCCAGCCTAGACGCCGCCCCGCCCCGGCGCAATTCCGCCGCCCGCCGCCGTCCGATTCTCGCCCGAATGTTACATGTTGGGATAGTTCGGCCCGTCCCCGCCCTGCGGCACCGTCCAGGTGATGTTCTGGCTGGGATCCTTGATGTCGCAGGTCTTGCAGTGCACGCAGTTCTGGAAGTTGATCTGGAACCGCGCATCGGCCCCCTCGCCCACCACCTCGTAGACCCCCGCCGGACAGTAGCGCTGCGCAGGCTCGTCGTATTGCGGCAGGTTGACGCGGATCGGGATCGAGGGATCGGCAAGCCGCAGGTGGACGGGCTGGCCCTCGGCATGGTTGGTGCCCGAGAAGCTCACGTTGGTCAGCCGGTCAAAGCTCAGCACCCCGTCGGGCCTGGGGTAGTCGATGCGCGGAAAGTCCGCCGCCCGCCCCGTTGCCTGCGCATCGCTCTTGTGGTGGCGCAGCGTGCCGAACAGCGACAGGCCGAACAGGTTGTTCGTCCACATGTCCAGGCCACCCAGCGCCAGCGAGGCCGAAAGCCCCCAGCGCGACCAGATCGGCTTGACGTTGCGAACCGGCTTCAGGTCGCGCCCGATGGCGCCGGTCCGCACCTCGGTCTCGTAGTCCGTCAGCTCGTCGCCCTGCCGGCCGGCCCGGATCGCGGCATGGGCCGCCTCGGCCGCCGCCTTGCCCGAAAGCATGGCGTTGTGGTTGCCCTTGATGCGCGGCACGTTGACAAGCCCCGCCGAGCAGCCAAGCAGCGCCACCCCCGGCGCCACCATCTTCGGGATCGACTGCCAGCCCCCCTCGCTGATCGCCCGCGCGCCATAGGCCACGCGCTTGCCGCCCTTCAGAAGCTCGGCCACCATCGGGTGGTGCTTGAAGCGCTGGAACTCCATGTAGGGATAGAGGTGGGGGTTCTTGTAGTTCAGGTGGACGACGAAGCCGACATAGACCTGATTGTTTTCAAGGTGATAGATGAAGCTGCCGCCGCCGGCGTTCCGGCCCAGCGGCCAGCCCATCGTATGGGTGACGGTGCCCTCGCGGTGCTTGGCCGGGTCGATCTCCCAGATCTCCTTCATGCCCAGGCCGAACTTCTGCGGGCACCTGCCTTCCGAAAGGCCGTAACGCGCGATCACTTCCTTGCTCAGCGATCCGCGCACGCCCTCGGCCAGCAGGACGTACTTGCCGTGCAGCTCCATCCCCGGCTCGTAGGACGGTCCCGGCGTGCCGTCCGGGTTCCTGCCGAACTCGCCCGCGACGACGCCCCTGACCTCGCCCCCCTCCCCGTAGACCAGGGCCGAACAGGCCATGCCGGGAAAGATCTCGACGCCCAGCCCCTCGGCGATGCCCGCCATCCAGCGGCAGACATTGGCCATGCTGACGATGTAGTTGCCATGATTGTTCATCAGCGGCGGCATGGGCCAGTTCGGGATCCGCAGCTTCCCGGCCGGGCCGAGCAGGTAGAAGTTGTCCTCGCGCACGGGCACGGTGATCGGCGCGCCCATCGTCCGCCACTCGGGCAGCAACGCATCGAGGCCCGAAGGGTCCAGCACGGCGCCCGACAGGATATGCGCCCCGACCTCGGATCCCTTCTCCAGAAGGACGACCGACAGGCCGGGGTCAAGCTGCTTCAGCCGGATCGCCGCAGACAGTCCGGCAGGTCCCGCGCCGACGATCACCACGTCGTACTGCATCGATTCCCGCGTCACGTCCGCCATCTGCCCTCTCCCCTTGCGCCGTCCCCGCTGGCCGCCCTCCCTAGCCGAGCTGCGCACGTCAGGCAATCGGATCGCGGCCGCAGGGCGGCGCGTGCCGATGGCCGGGGCGGCTGCGCAGACAGCCGCGCAGGGGCGCGCTCGGCCCTTGCAATCCGCCGCCCAGTCGGTTCACCTCGGACCTGCGAATGCAGACCAGACCGTCGCGATCCCGCAAGGGTCGCGACGTTTCCTTTGACGGATGGGCAATATGGAAAAGATCCCGATGACGCGGTCCGGCTTCGAGGCGCTGGATGCCGAGCTCAAGGACCTCAAGACCGTCGAACGCCCCGCCGTCATCCGCGCCATCGCCGAGGCGCGCGAGCACGGCGACCTTTCGGAGAATGCGGAATACCACGCCGCGCGCGAACGCCAGAGCTTCGTCGAGGGCCGCATCAAGGAGCTCGAATCGATCCTCAGCCGGGCCGAGGTGATCGATCCCTCGCGCCTGAACGGCACCATCAAGTTCGGGGCCACGGTCACGCTGCTTGACGAGGATACCGAGGAAGAGCGCACCTACCAGATCGTCGGCGAGGCCGAGGCCGACATCGAACGCGGCCTGCTCAACATCCGCTCGCCGCTGGCCCGCGCGCTGATCGGCAAGTCCGAGGGCGAAAGCGTCGAGGTGCGCACCCCGGGCGGCGAGAAGAGCTACGAGGTCGTCAGCGTCCGCTACGTCTAGCAGGCCGCCGCATGACCGATCAGCCTCCGGTCCCGCCCCTGCCGCCCAGACCGCGGCCCGCCGGCCCGTCCGCGGGCGATGCCGTCGCCGTGCTGCTGACGGTGATCTGGCTGGGTCTGGTCGGGGCCTTCCTCCTGTTCGGCAACTCGCCGGCCACCGGGTCGGGCGGCGTCGCGCTGGCCCTGACGCTGGTGGCGATCGTCCTGCCCGTCGTCCTGATCTGGGTCGTCGCGGTGACCGCCCGCACCGCCCGCACGCTGCGCGAAGAGGCCGCGGCCCTTCAGGCGGCGCTCGATTCGATGCGCCAGGCCTATGTCGCCCAGGCCCAGGCCCAGGCGGCGATCCTGCGCGCGCCGGCGCCGCGGGCGCCCGCTCCTCCCCCCGCCGCCGTTCCCGCCCCGGCCGAGGACGCCGGCACCGATCAGCCCTCGCTCGCCCTTGGCACGCGGGCCGAGGACAGGCCCGATCCGCTGACGCCCGCCGACCTGATCCGGGCCTTCAACTTCCCCGACAGCCCGTCCGACAGGGACGGCTTCCGCGCCATGCGCCGCGCGCTCGAGAACCGCGAGACCGCCCGCCTGATCCGCGCCGCCCAGGACGTGCTGACGCTGCTCAGCCAGGACGGGATCTACATGGACGACCTCACCCCCGACCGCGCCCGGCCCGAGATCTGGCGGCGGTTCGCGCAGGGCGAACGGGGGCGCGCCATCGCGGCGCTGGGCGGCGTGCGCGACCGCTCCAGCCTCGCGCTCACCGCAGCGCGGATGCGCCAGGACACGATCTTCCGCGACGCCGCGCACCACTTCCTGCGCCAGTTCGACCGCAGCTTCGCCGCCTTCGCGCAATCGGCGACCGACCTCGAGATCGCCTCGCTCGCCGACACGCGCACCGCCCGCGCCTTCATGCTGCTCGGCCGGGTCACCGGGATCTTCGACTGATCCCGCGCCGGCCGCGGGCCGGGGCGGCGGGCGCCTCATCCCCGGCTGCGCAGGATCTCCTCGGCGCGTGCCAGGTCGGCCGGCGTGTTGACGTTCAGGAAGGCATCCTCGCCGGCCTCCAGGGTGGCGACGACCGCGCCAAGGCTCCCGGCCGCCGCCCGGATGCTGCGCTCGCCCGCGGCGAATCGTTCGGCCAGGCCCGCCCGGCAGGACAGCGGCCACAGGGCGACGACCGGATGCACCCTGCCATCGCGCGACCGCGCCATGACGGGGACGCCACCGCGGCCCAGGGCCGCAAGCGCCGCGACCCAGCCCCCGGGCAGCAGGGGCGCATCGACCGGCACGCTCGCCAGCCAGGCCGCGCCGCGCCGTTCCGCCAGGTCGAGGCCGGCAAGGATCCCCGCCAGGGGTCCCTCGCGCCGGCCGCCGGGGAAGGGGTCGGCGATGACCGGGTGGCCGAGCTGCGGCAGGGCCGCCGGATCGCCGTTGTAGGAGACCGCGATCCCCGAGACCTGCGGGGCCAGCGCCGCGCAGGCCCGTTCGACAAGGCTCACCCCCGCAAGCCGCAGCAGCGCCTTGTCGGCGCCGCCCATGCGCCGCCCCTCGCCGCCGGCCAGGACAAGGCCGAAGGGCCGGCTCAGTTCTGCGCCGCCTGCGCGGCGAGAAGCGGCTTGTTGTCGTCGGAATCGCTGTCCTGGTGGCGCACCATCACCGCCCCGGGAAGCCTTGCGAAGGCGCGGCTGATCGCCATCGGCGCCATGGTCGCCGGAATGCTCTCGAATCCCGGGACGCCCCGCAGGATCGACGCCACATAGGCCCCGCAGAAGCCCTTGGGCGAGGATCCTTCCTCGATCGCGCGGCGGATCGCCAGATCGGCCACCTCGCGGCTCACGGGCACCGTCTGTTCCAGCACGTCCCAGCTCGCCCGCGCATGATAGTCGATGTAGAAGGCCTTCATCCGGGGCGTGATCCCGTAATGCAGGTCGTTGCGCTCGGGCATCGAGGGATGGTGCCAGGTGCCGGCCGGGTCGTAGATGACCCGCTGGCTGCCGTTGATCATGATGGCCGAATGCCCGCCCGATCCGTCATAGCGCCGCTGCACGGTGAACAGCGTGATCGAGGGCGGCTCGTCCGAGACATAGGCCGCCCGCTGCACCGCCTCGTCCGGCGCATAGACGTGGTCCGCGCCGCACCCCGCCAGTGCGGCGACCAGCGCAACCGCCGCGACCGCCTTCATCACGATGCGAACCCCTGCCGCTCAGGCGTTGGCGAGTGCAAGGAAGATCAGGATCGCGAAGACGACGATGAACCCCCATTTGACGAAGTTCACGAAGCCCGCGAAGGTCCTTTCGTGATCCCTGATGTCCATCGTTCCGTGTTCGTGTTCGGCCATGTCGGGGCTCTCCGCAGTCCTCTTCGCCGACCCGATAGCCTATTCGGGCGGGCCTGTCACCTGCCCGCCGGCGCCCGCCATCACTTCCGCGCAAGATCCGAGGCCAGGCGGAAGCCGATCCGCCGCGGCTCCTCGGCCTCGGGCGGGCGCGGCAGGGCGCGCAGCATGACGTTCAGCTGCGAGACGTGCTGGATCAGCTGCGTCCGCGCCCCCCCGTCGTCGCGCCCGTAGAAGGTCACGATGTCGGGGGCGAAGTAGCCGATCCCCTCGATCTGGATGAGGCCCGCCTCGCCGCCCGTCAGGCCCAGCGCCACCTCGTGGGCATCGTCGAGCTGCTCCTCGAAGTTGCGGATGTAGAGGATCAGCCGCTCATAGGCCCATTGCGCGGGGCTCTTCTCGCCGACCGGCTGGCAGGCGATGTCCTCCGGCAGGGGCTGCATCTCGGCCGTGCGCGGCCCGTCGGCGCGGGTCCGCGCCACTCCCGCCTCGGGCAGCACGGCCGCTTCCATCGCCTCGCCCGTCGTCCGGATCTCCTCGGCCATCAGCCTACCCCGCGCGGCGCCACAGCCAGGCGCCATCCGGCCCCATCTCGCGCGTCGCGCGGCCGCTGCGCAACAGGTGATTGAGATGCGCCACCGCCTCGGCCAGCGCCAGGCCCTGCTCGCCCGGTCCGATCGGGCGGCGGTAAAGCACCGGAAAGCAGCCGATCGCCGTGCGCGGCTCGTCAAGCGCGGCCTCCAGCAGGTCAAGCGCCCGCCGGTGATGCGCGATCATCTCCTGCAGGCGGTCGGGAAGGCCGGCAAAGGGCCGGCGGTGGCCGGGAAGGACAAGCTGGCCGGGCCGCGCATGCCGGCCGAAGGCCGCGCACGAGGCCAGCCATTCGCCCAGCGGGTCGGCGTCCGGCTCGGTCGCGTAGACCCCGATATTGGGCGTGATACCTGGCAGGAACTGGTCGCCGCCGATGACCAGCGGCTCATCCTCGCACCAGAAGGTCGCATGTTCGGGCGCGTGCCCGTCCCCCATGCGCACGATCCACCGACGCCCGCCCATCGTCAGGCCGTCGCCGTCCTTCAGCCGCACATGGCCGGGCGGGATCGGCGCCACGACATCGGCGAAGTTGAAGGGGCGCTCGGCGGCCCTGCCGGCGATCTCGGCCTCCGGCATCCCGGCGGCGCGCCAGAAGGCCAGGGCCTGGGCGACCGGCCGCTCCTGCACGTCCAGGGTCAGCATCCGCGCCAGAAGGAAGGCGGTCCGCGTCGTCCATAGGGCCGCGCCCTGCCCCTGCAACCAGCCCGCAAGGCCGACGTGATCGGGGTGATGATGCGTCACTACGATGCGCTTCAGGGCCTTTTCCCGCAGCGGTCCGGCCAGCAGGTCCTGCCAGATCGCCCGGCTCTCGCGGGTATCCAGCCCGGTATCGACGACCGTCCAGCCGTCGCCATCGTCCAGCGCATAGACGTTGACATGGTCAAGGGCCATGGGCAGCGGCAGGCGCAGCCACAGGATCCCCGGCGCGACTTCGGCCGCCTCGCCCGGGCGGGGCGGCCCGTCTGCCGGGCCTGCCCCGGTCACGGCGCCTCCGGCCCGATCCGCACCGCCTCCAGGTCGTCCGGGCCGGCGCGCACCTCGGCCAGGTGCGCCGCATGCAGCGGCAGCAGCCGGCCGACATAGACCCGCGCCATGGGCGCACGCGCCGCATCGGCCCGGGCCGCCCGCAGGTGGCTGCCCGCGCCCAGGACCCGCGCGAAGGCCATGAGGAACGGGTGGGCGCCGGCCGACCGCTCCGCGGCCGTCCGCGACAGCAGCTCCTCCGTCGCCTCGCGCAGCGATTCGGCCGCAGCCCAGACCGGCCCGGCCATATCGGGCAGCGCCGACCGTGCGGCCTCGGCTTCGGCCTCGACCTCCTCGATCAGGCGGAACGCGGCCTCGCCGCCGTCGGCCAGCTTCCGGCCGACCAGGTCCATGGCCTGGATCCCGTTCGTCCCCTCGTAGATCGCGGTGATCCGCACGTCGCGATAGTGCTGCGCGATGCCGGTCTGCTCGACATAGCCGGCGCCGCCGAAGACCTGCATCGCCGTCTCGCAGACGCGCAGCCCGACCTCGGTGCCGAAGCTCTTGGCGACGGGCGTCAGGAACGCCGCCTTCGCCGCATGCACGTCCGGGCCTTCGGCGCGGGCCAGGTCCAGCGCCGCCGCGCAGTCAAGCGCGATCGCCCGGGCGGCGAAAAGCTCGGCCCGTGCGCAGGCCAGCATCCGCCGCACGTCGGGATGGCGCAGGATCGGCCCCTGCTGGATGCGCCCGGCCGCATAGGCCTCGGCCTTCTGCAGGGCCGCCTCCGCGATCCCCACGCCCTGCACGCCGACGGCCAGCCGCGCCGCATTCATCATGGTGAACATGGCTGCCATGCCGCCATTCTCGGCGCCGATCAGCCAGCCGGTCGCCGCATCGTAGTCCATGACGCAGGTGGGGGCGCCGTGGATCCCCATCTTGTGCTCCAGACCGGCGACCCGCAGGCTGTTCGGCCGGCCCGGCCGGCCCGCGGCATCGGGTATGAACTTCGGCACCAGGAACAGGCTGATCCCCCGCGTTCCGGCCGGCGCCCCGGGCAGGCGCGCCAGGACCAGATGGCAGGTATTGGCCATGAAGTCGCTGTCGCCCCAGGTGATGAAGATCTTCTGCCCGGTGATCCTGTAGGCCCCGTCGGCGGCCCGTTCGGCCCGGGTCCGCAGCGCGCCCAGGTCCGAACCGGCCTGCGGCTCGGTCAGGTTCATCGTGCCCGACCATTCGCCCGAGACCAGCTTCGGCAGATAGAGCGAACGGATCCGCGGCTCGGCATGGTGCTCCAGCGCGGCGATCTGGCCCTGGGTCAGCAGCGGGTTCAGCTGCAGCGCCATGCAGGCCCCCGCCATCATCTCGTTGACCGCCGTCTCGACCGTCAGCGGCAGGCCCTGCCCGCCATGCGCCGGGTCGGCGGAAAGGCCGATCCAGCCGCCCCCGGCGATCGCCCGGAAACCCTCGGCAAAGCCCGGCGGCGTGCGCACCGTCCCGTTCTCCAGCCGCGCCGGGTGAAGGTCGCCCACGCGGTTCAGCGGGGCGAGGACCCCGTCGCACAGGCGCGCCGCCCCCTGCAGCACCGCCTCGACCACGTCCTCGGTCGCCCCGGCGAAGCGCTCCGTCCTGCCGACCCTGGCGAAACCGCCCCCGTGGCGCAGGTGGAAGCGGATCTCGTCCACCGCCGAACGGTATTCCATCGCATCGCCTCCTGACCGGCCGGGCTTGCGCGCCGTGGTGCGGCGGCTTACCAGCGCCGACGCGCGGACGATATCCGCCCGCCGCCGTCCGGCAAGCGCTACGCAACGTCACGAGGGGGAAGGCTGGAAGAGCCGATGACCGAGATCCTGTCCCCCGACGCATCCGGGATCGCCAGGGCCGCGGACCTGCTGCGCGCGGGCGATCTCGTCGCCTTCCCCACCGAAACGGTCTACGGCCTCGGCGGCGATGCCCGGTCCGACATCGCCGTGGCACGGATCTTCGCGGCCAAGGGGCGGCCGCGCTTCAACCCGCTGATCGTCCATGTGCCCGATGCCGCGGCCGCCGCGGGCATCGCCGTGCTCGACGACCGCGCCCGCCGCCTCGCCGCGGCCTTCTGGCCCGGGCCCCTGACGCTGGTCCTGCCCTCCGTCCCCGCGGCCGGGCTTTCGCCGCTCGTCACGGCGGACCTTCCCTCGGTCGCCGTGCGGGTGCCCGCGCATCCCGTCGCCCGGGCCCTGCTCGCGGCCTTCGGCGGCCCCGTGGCGGCGCCCTCGGCCAATCCCTCCGGCCGCATCAGCCCGACGCGCGCCGCCCATGTGCTCGACGGGCTCGCCGGCCGCATCGCCGCCGTCGTCGATGGCGGCCCCTGCGGGATCGGGCTCGAATCGACGATCCTGTCCCTCGTCGGGCCGGCGCGCCTGCTGCGCCCCGGCGGCCTGCCGCAGGAGGCGCTCGAGGCCTGCCTTCGGGAACCGCTGGCCGATGCCGCCGCCGATGCGCCCGACCGGCCGACGGCGCCGGGACAGCTCGCCTCGCACTACGCCCCTGGCGCCCCGGTCCGCCTCATGGCCGGCGCGGCCGAACCCGGCGAGGTCTGGATCGGCTTCGGCCCGGGCACCGGGGACGCCGGGCTGAACCTCTCGCCCGGCGGCGATCTGGTCGAGGCCGCCGCCAACCTCTTCCACATGCTGCACGAGGCCGACCGCCGGGCCGCCGCCGGCGGAGGCCGCATCGCCGTTGCGCCGGTGCCTGCCCGCGGGCTCGGCCGGGCCATCAACGACCGGCTGCGGCGCGCCGCCGCCCCGCGCTAGGCGCGCCCCGCGACGGGCGACAGGTGCAGCGGGTCGATGCCCAGCTGGCGCACCGCTCGCGCCCATTTCGACCGGTCGTCGGGGTCGAAGACGATCTCGGGCGTCGCATCGGCCGTCAGCCAGCCGTTGTGCAGGATCTCGGCCTCGAGCTGGCCGGGGCCCCAGCCCGAATAGCCCAGCGCCAGGATCGACGAGCGCGGCCCCCCGCCATTGGCCATCGCCTCGAGGATGTCGAGCGTCGCCGTCATGCCGAAGCCGCCTTCGACCTTCAGGGTCGAGCTGCCGTTCTGGTAGTCGCCCGAATGCAGCACGAAGCCGCGCCCGTGCTCCACCGGACCGCCGAAATGCACGCGGATGTCGCGCGAGGCATCGCTCACCGGGATGTCGAGCTGCTGCAGCAGGTGGCGGAAGCTCAGGTCGGGGGCGGGCTTGTTGACGATCAGGCCCATCGCGCCGTCGCCGGAATGGGCGCAGAGGAAGATCACGCTCTTCTCGAAGCGCGGATCCCCCATTCCGGGCATGGCGATCAGAAGCTTGCCGCTCAGGTTCATGGCACACCGTCCCGGGCAGGATCGCGGGTCGCCGCGGCTCTGGCAAGCCCCGCCGTTCCCGGCCGCCCGGCATTGGCGGATTTGTGACTTTCCTTCCCCCCGGCCTTGCCTATCCTCGCGCCGGCCATGAAACCCGCCGCAGCCTCCGCCCTTCTCGTTGCCGCCGCCCTTGCCGCCGCCCCCCTGGGGGCCGCGCGGGCCGCCGACCTGCCGGACCCGATCGCCCGGGCCGAACTGATCGGCGGCTGGACAACGCCGTCGGGCACCCGGATGGCGGCGCTGCGCCTTACCCTCGCCAGCGGCTGGAAGACCTACTGGCGCGCGCCCGGCGACGCCGGAATCCCGCCCGCGTTCGACTGGACGGGGTCGGGCAACCTGCGCTCGGTCGCCTTCCACTGGCCGCGCCCCGAGGTGATCGATGTCGGCGGGATGCGCACGCTCGGCTATCACGGCGAACTCGTCCTGCCCATCGAGCTGACGCCGATCGTGCCCGATGCGCCCGTCGACGCCCGCGCAACCGTGCAGCTCGGGGTCTGCGACGAGGTCTGCGTTCCGCTTTCGCTCAGCGTCCGGGCCGAACTGCCCAAGGGCCTGCCCGCCGATGCGGCGGTCAAGGCGGCGCTCGCCGATCAGCCCGAAAGGCTTGATGCGCCCGTGCGCTGCGCGGTGGAACCGCTCCGCGACGGCCTTCGCCTGACGGCGACGGCCAGCCTGCCAAGCCCGGGCGCCGACGAATTCGCGGTCATCGAGGTGGCCGATGGCGGGGTCTGGGTCTCGCCCGCCGACAGCCGCCGCACGGGGCCGACCCTCGTCTCGGTCGCCGATCTGGTTCCCGCCGACGCCAGGCCCTTCGCGCTCGACCGCTCGCAGGTGCGCATCACCGTCTTCGGCGGTGGCCGCGCGGTCGAGATCGAGGGCTGCACGGGCTGAGCCGCTACTTGCGGCGCCGGTGCTCCTCGAGGCGCGGCATGATCTCGACGAAGTTGCAGGGCCGGTGACGGTAGTCGAGCTGCCATTGCAGGATCTCGTCCCAGGCGTCGCGGCAGGCGCCCGTGCTGCCGGGCAGGGCGAACAGGTAGGTGCCGCCGGCCACGCCGCCCGTCGCCCGGGACTGGACGGCCGAGGTCCCGATCTTCTGCATCGAGACCATCGTGAAGACCGTCCCGAAGGCCTCGATCTCCTTCTCGTAGACCTCCCTGTGCGCCTCGACGGTGACATCCCGTCCCGTCAGGCCCGTGCCGCCCGTGGTGATGACGACATCGACGCCGGGGTCGGCGACCCAGGCGCGAAGCTGCGCGGCGATCCGCGACCGGTCGTCGGGCAGGATGGCGCGGTGGGCAAGGATGTGGCCCGCCGCCGTCAGCCGTTCCACCAGCAGGTCGCCCGAGCGGTCCTCGGCCAGGGTCCGCGTGTCCGAAACCGCCAGCACCGCGATGCGGACGGGAACGAAGTCGCGTGTCTCGTCGATCCGGCTCATCCGTCCAGCCTCGCCCTGATTTCCAGAAGGTCGGCCCAGGCCTCGCGCTTGGCCTCGGGGTTGCGCAGCAGGTAGGCGGGATGCGTCATCGGCAGGGCCGGCCGCCCCAGGGCCTCGGTCCAGGTCCCGCGCAGCCTGGTGATTCCCCGCCGTCCCAGAAGGGCCGCGCAGGGCGTGTTGCCCATCAGGACCAGGATGTCGGGGCCGGCCAGTTCGACATGCCGCCGCAGGAAGGGCTGCATCATCGCCATCTCCGCCGGTTCGGGCTCGCGGTTGCCCGGCGGGCGCCAGGGCATGACGTTGGTGATGTAGATCGCGGCCTCCGGGTCGGGCGCGCTGCGCGACAGGCCGATCGCGGCGAACATCCTGTCCAGAAGCTGCCCGGCCCGGCCGACGAAGGGCCGGCCCTCGATGTCCTCCTCGCGCCCCGGCGCCTCGCCCACGATCATCACCCGCGCGCCCGGATTGCCGTCGGCAAAGACGAAGCTGCGCGCGCCCCTCTTCAGCTCGCAGCGGTCATAGGCGGCCTGCGCCGCGGCCAGCGCCTCCAGCGTCGCGGCCGCGGCTGCCAGCGCCTCGGCCTCGGCCACGGGGTCCGCCGCGGACCCGTCGACGGGCGCGGGTCCGGGGGCCGCCGCCGCGGTCGCCGGCCCCGGCGCCCGGGCCTGCGCCGGTGACGACGCCTCGGCCGGGGCCGCATAGCGGTTCACCGGCGCGTCGCCCACGGGTTCGTCCGCGCCAAGTTCGACCTGCCAGGCCAGGGCCGCCAGCATCGCCTCCCGTGTCTCTGCGTCGCTCATGCGCGAAATCTAGGCGCTCCGGCCGCGCTTGGCCATCCGGCGCGATCGGCAAGGCCGCGGCGCGGAAAGGGCTGACAGTCCGCGCGGCTTTTGCAATAACCGGCCCAGAACCGGGGACCTGCATGACCTTCCGCGCGCGCCACCTCTTGGGGATCGAGCATCTGTCCCCCGACGAGATCCGCGCCGTGCTCGATCTTGCCGAACGCTATGTCGACCTGAACCGCCGCACGGTGAAGCACGGCGACGCGCTCGAGGGGCTGACCCAGATCAACATGTTCTTCGAGGTCTCGACCCGCACCCAGGCCTCGTTCGAGCTGGCGGGCAAGCGGCTCGGCGCCGATGTCATGAACATGTCGGTCGCCACTTCCTCGGTCCGCAAGGGCGAGACGCTGATCGACACCGCGCTCAGCCTGAATGCCATGCATCCCGACCTGCTCGTGGTGCGTCATCCCTCCTCGGGCGCCGTCCACCTGCTGGCCCAGAAGGTGCAGGACTGCGCGGTTCTGAACGCCGGCGACGGGCGCCACGAACATCCGACCCAGGCGCTGCTCGACGCGCTGACGATCCGCCGCGCCAAGGGGCGGCTGCATCGCCTGACGGTGGCGATCTGCGGCGACATCGCGCATTCCCGCGTGGCGCGGTCGAACCTCCTGCTCCTCGCCAGGATGGAGAACCGCGTGCGCCTGATCGGCCCGCCGACGCTGATGCCCGCCGGCGTGGGGGATTTCGGCTGCGAGGTCACCGACGACATGGCCGAGGGGCTGCGGGACGCCGACGTGGTGATGATGCTGCGGCTCCAGCGCGAACGCATGGACGGCGGCTTCATCCCCTCGGAACGCGAATACTACCACCGCTACGGGCTGGATGCGGCCAAGCTCGCGGCGGCCAGGCCGGATGCCATCGTCATGCATCCCGGCCCGATGAACCGCGGGGTCGAGATCGACGGGACGCTCGCCGACGACATCAACCGCAGCGTCATCCAGGACCAGGTCGAGATGGGGGTGGCCGTGCGCATGGCCTGCATGGACCTGCTGGCGCGCAACCTCAGGGCCGAGCGCGGCGCGAAGGCGGCGGGGGTGATGGCATGAGCGCCCCGCCGGAAGCCCGGGCGCCGCGCCCGGCCGCGCCCGGCGCCGCGGCGTCGGGCGGGTCCCTCCACTTCGTCAATGCCCGGCTCATCGACCCCGAGGCCCTGACCGACGCGCCCGGCGCGCTCACCGTCCGCAACGGCCTCATCGCCGCGATCGGTGCGCCCGCCCCCGCCGGCGCCGCCGTGATCGACTGCGCCGGGCGCTGCCTCGCCCCCGGCATCGTCGACCTGGGCGTCAGGATCGGCGAGCCCGGCGAGCGCCACAAGGAAAGCTTCCGCTCCGCGGGCCTCGCCGCCGCCGCCGGCGGCGTCACCACGATCATCGCCCGTGCCGATACCGACCCGGCCATCGACACGCCCGAGATCCTCGAATTCGTGACCAGGCGCGCGGCCGAGGACTGCGCCGTCCGCATCCGCCACATGGCGACCCTCACCAGGGGCCGCCAGGGGCGCGAGATGACCGAGATCGGCTTTCTCCTCGATGCCGGCGCGATCGCCTTCTCCGACGGCGACCACGTCATCGCCGACAGCAAGGTCATGGCCCGCGCCCTGACCTATGCCAGGGGCCTCGGGGCGCTGGTCGTCGGCCACCCGCAGGACCCCGCGCTCAGCGCCGGGGCGGCCGCCACCTCGGGCCGCTTCGCCTCGCTCCGGGGGCTGCCCGGCGTCTCGCCGATGGCCGAGCGCATGGGGCTCGAGCGCGACCTCGCGCTGGTCGAGATGACGGGCGCGCGCTACCACGCCGACCAGATCACCACGGCCCGTGCCCTGCCCGCGCTCGAACGGGCCAGGCGCGCCGGGCTCGACGTGACCGCGGGCGTCTCGATCCACCACCTGACGCTGAACGAGCTCGACATCGGCGAGTACCGCACCTTCTTCAAGCTCAAGCCCCCCCTGCGGTCCGAGGACGACCGGATGGCCGTGGTCGAGGCGGTCGCGACCGGCCTGATCGACGTCATCGCCTCGATGCACACCCCCCAGGACGAGGAGTCCAAGCGCCTGCCCTTCGAGGAGGCGGCCTCGGGCGCGGTCGCGCTCGAAACGATCCTGCCGGCGGCATTGCGGCTCTATCACGCCGAACAGATCCTTCTGCCCCGGCTCTTCCGCGCCCTGTCGCTGAATCCGGCGCGGCGCCTCGGCCTGCCCCAGGGGCGCCTGTCGCCGGGCGCGCCGGCCGATCTGGTCCTGTTCGATCCCGACGCCCCCTTCGTGCTGGACCGCTTCGCGCTGCGGTCGAAATGCAGGAACACGCCCTTCGACGGCGCAAGGATGCAGGGCCGCGTCCTGCGCAGTTTCGTCGCCGGGCGCGAGGTCTACAGCCGGGAGGCGGCCGATGCCTGAGATCACCACCGGCGCGGCCGGCCTCGCCCTCGCTGCCCTCATCGGCTACCTGCTCGGGTCGGTCCCCTTCGGCCTGCTCATCACCCGGGCGCTCGGGATGCAGGACATCCGCGGCATCGGGTCGGGCAACATCGGCGCCACCAACGTCCTGCGCACCGGCTCGAAGGGCGCGGCGCTGGCCACGCTGCTCCTCGACGCCGGCAAGGGCGCCGCGGCCGTCCTGATCGCGCGCGCCCTTTGGGACGAGGATGCCGCGCAGCTCGCCGCCCTGGCCGCCGTCCTCGGCCATCTCTTTCCGGTCTGGCTCGGCTTCCGCGGCGGCAAGGGGGTGGCCACCTTCCTCGGCGTGCTCTTCGCCCTCGCCTGGCCGGTCGGCCTCGCCGCCTGCCTGACCTGGCTCGCCGCCGTCCTGGTGACGCGCATCTCGTCGATGGGGGCGCTGGCAGCGGCCACGTTCTCCTGCGTCTGGGCGGCGTTCCTCGGCTTCGCGCAGGTCGCGCTGCTCGCGGCCACGCTCGGGGCGCTGGTGATCTGGAGGCACCTGCCCAACATCGAGCGCATCAAGGCCGGGACCGAGCCGCGCATCGGCCGCAAGCACAAGTAGCCGCCCCTACAGCGCCGCCTCGCGGTAGATCGGCGCCAGCCTGCCGCCCCATTCGCCGTGATACCTGGCCAGCCAGCGATCGGCCTGCACCTGGCCGGTCGCAAGGCTCTCGCGCAGCGGGTCGAGGAACCGCTCCTCGCCCAGGCCGCGCGCGGCAAGCCCCGCCGCCGAGATCTCCACCGCCCGCGCGGCCAGACCGTCCAGCCGCACGCCCCCCGCCTCGCCCTGCAGCGCCGAGACCGAGGCCGCCACGCGCAGGCCCTGCCGGGTGCCGGCGTCCAGACCCTTCACAAGATCCCAGGCGGCGTCCAGCGCCGACTGGTCGTACATCAGGCCCACCCAGAAGGCCGGCAGCGCCGCCAGATGCGGCACGTCGCCCGCATCGGCCCCGCGCATCTCGATGTAGCGCTTGACGCGCGCCTCGGGAAAGACGGTCGTCATGTGATCGGCCCAGTCGCTCAGCGTCGGCTTCTCGCCCGGAAGGGCGGGCAGCTCGCCCTTCAGGAAGTCGCGGAACGACTGTCCCAGCGCGTCGATGTAGCGCCCGTCGCGGTAGACGAAGTACATCGGCACGTCGAGAACCCAGTCGACATAGCGCTGGAACCCCATGCCCGGCTCGAAGGCGAAGGGCAGCATCCCGGTCCGCGCCTCGTCCAGCGACCGCCAGATGCGGCTGCGCCAGCTCCGGTGCCCGTTGGGGCGTCCCTCGAAGAAGGGCGAGTTGGCGAACAGCGCGGTCGCCACCGGCTGCAGGGCCAGCGCCACCCGCAGCTTCTGCACCATGTCGGCTTCCGAGGCATAGTCCAGGTTCACCTGCACGGTGCAGGTCCGGTACATCATCTGCGTGCCGTGCGTGCCGACCCGCCCCATGTAGTCGGTCATCAGCCGGTAGCGCCCCTTCGGCATCATCGGCATGTCGGCATGGGTCCATTCCGGCGCCGCGCCCAGCCCCAGCACGCCGGCGCCCATGGGCTCAAGCACCGCATGAACCTCGCGCAGGTGGGCGTCGATCTCCGCCGCCGTCTCGCCGACCGTGCGCAGGGGCGCGCCCGACAGTTCCAGCTGCCCCCCCGGTTCCAGGCTGACATTGGCCCCGTTGCGCGTCAGGCCGATGATCCGGCCCTGCTCCAGCACCTCGGACCAGCCGAAGCGGTCGCGCAGTCCCTCCAGGACGGCCTTCACCGAACGCGGCCCCTCGTAGGGCAGGGGCATCAGCGTGTCGGTGAGGAAGCCGAACTTCTCGTGCTCGGTCCCGATCCGCCACTCGGCCCTGGGCTTGCACCCCGCGGCGAGGTATTCGGCAAGCTGGCCGAAGCTCTCGATGGGGCCGCCGCCCGATTGTGGGATCGACATCGTCCGCGTCTGCCTTCTGCCGCCGCACGGGAAGGTGAGACGTGGAACGCCCCGGGTGCCGAGTCAAGCCGAGGCCCGGGGGCAGCGGCCGTCCGCCGTCATGAAAAATCGTGATATGTCCGGCCCGGCGGGTCAGGGCGGCGCGGCCCGCCGCCACAGCGGATGCGCCGCCGGCGGTGCGTCCATCGCCCGGACCAGGGCGCCGGTATCCAGCCCCGGCAGTGACGAAAAGGCCTCGAAGAGACGCTCGGCCCCCGCCGCGGACAGGGGGATCGTCAGCATCTCGCCGCCGGCCGTGCGCAGCCGCCAGGCGCGGTGGCCGGCGGCCTCGACGACGCGGATCTCGGAAAGCTCCGCCAGCGCCACGAATCCCCCGAAATCATGCGCGTAGTAGCCGATCTGCCCCTCGTCCACCTCGACCACGCCGGGCGCCTCGGCCGGGCGGACGAAGCGCGCGCGCCGCCAGGCCAGCACGGCCCAGGCGCCCGCCACCGCCATGACCAGCGCGCCCAGCGGCCAGAACAGCCAGCCGCCCAGAAGGAAGATCCACAATCCCCCGGCCACGCCCAGAAGCGCGGCCAGGGTCTCGCCCCGGCGTGCCAGGCCCTGCGCGGGGGTCGCGCGCCTCATGCCCAGTCCCCGGCCGCGCGCTGCCACAGGACCAGCGCGGCCACCGCCGCCGTCTCGGCGCGCAGGATCCGCGGGCCCAGCGCCAGCGGGCGCGCGAAGGGCAGGGCGTGCAGCCGCGCCCGCTCGCCGGCCTCGAATCCGCCCTCCGGCCCGACCAGAACCGCCGCCGGCCGCCCGCGGGCCGGCAGGTCGCCCGAGGGCCCGGCCATCGCCTCGTCGCAGAAGATCAGGTCGCGCCCGGCGTCCCAGCCCGCCAGCACCTGCGCCAGCGGGCGAAGCCCCGCGACCTCCGGCACCGCCAGCGCCCCGCACTGCTCGGCCGCCTCGCGCGCCTGGGCCTGCAGGCGCTCGCGCCGGATGCGCTCGGCCGAGGTGAAGGCGGTCTGCACGGGCAGGATGCGGCGCACGCCCAGCTCGACCGCCTTCTCGACGACGAAGTCGGTCCGCGCCTTCTTCAGCGGCGCGAAGAGAAGCCACAGGTCCGGCGGATCGGCCTGGGGCCGCGTCTGCCGCACCGGGGTCAGCGTCGCGCGGCGCCGCCCCTCCAGGCCCAGGGTGCACAGCCACTCGCCGCTCCGCCCGTCGAAGGCCAGCACCGCCGCGCCGTCCGCCAGCCGCATGACCCCGGTCAGGTAATGCGCCTGATCGGGCTGCAGCGGCAGCGATTGCCCCGCCGCAAGCGGGTGGTCTACATACAGCCTGATCCTCGCCGCGCCCATGACCGGGAAACTTATGGCCCCGCCAGACCGAACGCCAGACCGGCCCGGACCCGTGGCCGACGCGCCGCCCGACAACTGGGTGGACCGTTTCGCGCCCGAGGCCGCCCGTCCCTTCCTGCGGCTGTCGCGGGCCGACCGGCCGATCGGCACCTGGCTGCTGCTCCTGCCCTGCTGGTGGGGCCTCGCGCTGGCCGCCTCCGTCTCGGGCTGGCGGCCCTCCGACCTGTGGATCGCCGGCGGCTGCGCCATCGGCGCGGCGCTGATGCGGGGCGCCGGCTGCACCTGGAACGACATCACCGACCGCGACTTCGACGCCGCCGTCGCCCGCACGCGGTCGCGCCCCCTGCCCTCGGGCCAGGTCACCCTGCGCCAGGCCTGGATCTGGATGATCGCCCAGATGGCGCTGGCCGCCGTCATCCTGTTCACCTTCAACGCCGCAGCGATCCTTCTGGGCGTCCTGTCGCTCGGGCTCGTCGCCATCTACCCCTTCGCCAAGCGCTTCACCTGGTGGCCGCAGCTCTTCCTCGGCCTCGCCTTCAACTGGGGCGTGCTGCTCGCCCATGCCGCCCATTCCGGCCGGCCCGGCCTTGCCGCCCTTCTGCTCTACCTCGCCGGCATCGCCTGGACGCTCTTCTACGACACGATCTATGCCCACCAGGACCGCGAGGACGACGTGCTGATCGGCGTCAGGTCCACGGCCCGGCTCTTCGGGGCGGCGACCGGGCGCTGGCTTGCCGTCTTCCTCGTCGCCGGCGTCCTGCTGATGTCGGCCTCGATCCTCGTCGCGCTCCTGCCCGCGGCTCCGCCCCTGCGCATCGCCATTGCCATGGCGGCGCCCTGGGCCTTCGGCTGGCACCTGCTGTGGCAGATGCGCCGGCTCGACATCGACGATCCCGATTCCTGCCTGCGGGTCTTCCGCTCGAACCGCGACGCCGGCCTGATCGTTGCGCTGTTTCTTGCCGCAGCCGGCCTTGCCTGATTGATCCCCGTGCGCGGCCTGCCTAATCAGGCGCACGCCGCGCGACCGAAAGGCCCCTCCGCCCGATGCAGCCGTCCCGCAACCTGATCATGGCGCTGGCCTTCGCGCTGGCGGCGCTGCTGTGCTTCCTCGGGGCGACCTGGGCCGCGATCGTCGTCGAATCGCGCTCCGCCACGGCCGTGCGCAGCGCGCTGGCCGAGGCCGGGCTCGGCTGGGCCGAGGTCCGGGCCGACGGACTCCAGGTCATCCTCTCCGGCGAGGCGCCGACCGAACCGCTGCGCTTCCGCGCGATCTCGGTGGCCGGGCAGGTGGTGGACGGGGCCAGGGTCGTCGACGCGATGGAGGTCGCGGCCGGCACCGCCGATACCGGCCCTGCCTTCGCGGTCGAGATCCTGCGCAACGACGGCGGCATCACCCTGATCGGTCTTGTCCCGGAACGCACCGACCGTGCCGCCCTCGTGGACAGCCTGTCCGACATCGCGCCTTCGGGGTCCGTGACAGACCTTCTGGGCACCGCGGCCTACGATCCGCCGCCCGGCTTCACCGAGGCGCTGAGCTTCGCGCTGGCCTCGCTGCGCAGCCTGCCGCGGTCCAAGATCTCGGTGACGCCGGGGCAGGTCTCGATCAGGGCGATCGCCGATTCGCCGGCGGCGAAGGCCCGGCTCGAATCGGAACTCAACCGCAAGGTCGGGGCGAACGTGCGCCTTGTCACCGACATCTCGGCCCCGCGGCCCGTCATCGCGCCCTTCACCCTGCGCTTCCAGATCGACGCCCAGGGCGCCCGCTTCGATGCCTGCTCGGCCGATACCGAGGCCGCGCGCGACCGCATCGTCGCCGCCGCCAGGGCGGCCGGCGCGCAGGACCCCGTCCCCTGCACGATCGGCCTCGGCGTTCCCAGCCCCGCCTGGGCGGATGCGGTGACGATGGCGCTTTCGGCGCTCGCCGGGATCGGGCAGGGCACCGTCACCTTCACCGACGGCGACGTGTCGCTGGTCGTGCCCGACGATGTCGATGCGGCAAGGTTCGACACCGCCGTCGGCACGCTGGAATCGAACCTGCCCGAGGTCTTCTCGCTCAAGGCCGTGCGCGAGGCGCGCGCCGAGGATCCGGGGGGCGGCCAGGCCGTGCCCGAATTCTCGGCCGTGCTGGGCGCGGACGGCAACGTGCAGCTCAAGGGGCGGATCACCGACGAAAGGCTGCGCGACGCGGTGACCAGCTTCGCGCGGGCCCGCTTCGGCAAGGATGCCGTCTTCCCCGCGATGCGCGTCGATGCCGGCCTGCCCGAGGGCTGGCCCCTGCGCGTGCTGACCGGGATCGAGGCGCTGGGAGAGCTGAACAGCGGCTCCGTCGTCGTCACCGCCGATCTGGTGCGGATCGAGGGGGTGAGCGGCTCGAAGGATGCGCGGGCGACCGTCACCCGCATCCTCACGGACAAGCTCGGCGGAACCGGCCGCTTCGCCATTTCCGTCAGCTACGACGAGGCGCTCGATCCCCTGGCCAGCCTGCCCACGCCCGAGGAATGCGTGAATGCGCTGAACGCCATCCTCGCCGAACGCAAGATCGCCTTCGAGCCGGGCTCGGCGACCATCGCCCCCGAGGCGAAGGACACGATCGACAGGCTCGCCCAGCAGATGAAGGAATGTTCCGACGTGCCGATGGAGGTCGGCGGCCACACAGATTCCCAGGGCCGCGACGAGATGAACGAACAGCTCAGCCGCGACCGCGCGCAGGCGGTGATCACCGCGATCAGCGACCGCCGCGTGCTGACCGGCAACCTCGAGCCGCGCGGCTACGGCGAGACGGTGCCCATCGGCGACAACGCCACCGAGGCCGGGCGCGAGATGAACCGCCGCATCGAGTTCAGGCTCCTGCGCCCGGCCGATCCGGCGCCGGGTTCCGCCGACGCCGCCGCAGCGGCCGCGGCCGCCGTCGAGGTCCGCGCGCCCGACGATGGAACGATCCGTCCGCGGCCACGCCCGGCGAAGGACGGCGGATGAAAGGCTCCGCCTTTCCGTGGCGCGCCTGTCCTGCTAGGCCTCTGTCCAGGCCAGCCCCTCTGGCGCCGGTCCGGGTCAGACCATGAACAGAACCGAATTCGTCATCGCGACCGCCGTCATCCTCTTCGTCGCCTTCCTTATGGGCTGGTTCGCGTCATGGCTGCTGCACCGGCTCACCCGCGTCACCCAGTCCGACATGAACGAACTCGACCAGATGGCCCAGGCCCTGCACGAGGCAGAGGAGACGCGCGACCAGGCCATATCCTGGTACGAGCAGCGCGAGAGCGAGCTGACCAACCGCCTGCGCGAGGCCGATGCCGAACTCAGGGCGGCGATGGACGGACTGCGGGATGCGCGCCAGGAGGCCGCCGAACTGCGCGACTACATCGAAAAGCTGAACGAACGCCAGGCCTGAGGCCTCACCAGCGCTTCAGGGCGTCCTCGTCGCTGTCGCGCGCGGCGACCCAGGCACCAGAGCCGTCCCGGAACTCCTTCTTCCAGAAGGGCGCACGCGATTTCAGCCAGTCCATCAGGAACTCGGCGGCGGCAAAGGCATCCTGCCGGTGCGGTGCGGCCGTGGCCACCATCATGATCGGCTCGCCCGGCGCCAGCCGCCCGAACCGGTGGATCACCATCGCGTCGGTCAGCGCGAAGCGGGCCGCGGCGGCGGCCGCATGGTCGGCGATGGCGGCCTCCGTCATGCCCGGATAGTGCTCGATCTCCATCGCCGTCAGCCCGCCCTCGCCGCGCACCAGGCCGGCGAAGGTGACGACCGCCCCGGCGCCCGCCGCGCCGGCCGCGAAGGCCGCCGTCTCCGCCCCCAGGTCGAAGGCCGCCTCCTGCACGACGATGCGCATCAGCCCCCCGTCATCGGCGGAAAGAAGGCCGCCTCGCGCACCCCGGCCAGCGGGGCGTCGAACCCCGTCAGCCGCTGGTCCAGCGCGACGCGCACCGCGCGCAGGTCGGCGAAGGCCGCGGCATAGCGCTCCTCGCGCGCGCGCAGCTCCTCGACAAGCTCGGCCACCGTCGCCGCCTGCGTCTCGATTCGCTCCCGCGGCAGGCCGATGCGCTCGCGCAGCCAGGCGAAGTAGAGCACATCCAGCGTCATGCCTTCTCCTTCAGGAAGGGCAGGGACCGCACGAAGTAGTCCCAGCCGGTGATCGCCGTCAGGACCGCCGCGATCCAGATCAGCACAAGCCCCACGTCGTTGGCCACCGACGCGCAGTCGCGCTTGCCGCAGGACCGCACCGGGTCCGCCAGGCCCTGCGCCACGGCTTCCGAATACTGCTCGGGCGTCATCCCCTGCATGGCGACGCCGTTGAGGTACTCGAACCCCGTCCCCAGGAACAGCACGCCGATCGCCACCATCTGCGCCGTCGTCTTCCACTTGGCAAGGCGCGTGACCTTCAGCGTCCCGGCCCGCGCCCCCAGGAACTCGCGCAGGCCCGAGACGAAGACCTCGCGGAACAGGATCACCGTGGCCGGCAGGATGAGCCAGGGGTTCATCCCCGAATAGCCGGTCAGGACCATGATCGCGATGACGACCATCGCCTTGTCGGCGATCGGGTCGAGCATCCGGCCGAAGCTCGATTCCTGCTTCCACAGCCGCGCGAGATAGCCGTCGAAGTAGTCGGTGATCGCCGCGCCGACGAACAGGGTCAGGGCCAGCCAGTCCGCCCAGGGCCGGTTGAAGTAGAGGAACATGACCGGCACGCCCGGGGCCGCCAGTAGCCTCAGGACCGTCAGCGTGTTTGGGATCGTCCAGCGCATGGGCGAAGACTTACACGGGGGGGCCGACCGGGGGAAGGGACCGCCCGCCACCGCCCGCCCGCCGGCGGCGCCACGTTGCCCCTTCACGGCGCGTCACGAAGCTGTCACACCTCGCGCCAGAGGTTGCGGCGGCGGTCCCGTCACGGCTAGCACGCCGCACGCGATGCGCTGACGAGGGTGACGCCACGATGTTCAGGTCCTTCTTCCCCCGACCGCCCCTGTTCTTCCTTTCGGCCCTCGTCTGGACGGCCATCGGCGTCGCGCTCTGGTATTCGGCGGGAGAGAGCGTGGGCGGCTGGTTCGGCGTGACCTTCCCGGCCGAGGATGCCGAACCCGTCCTCGGCCTGCGCTACTTCGTCACGCCCGACTTCCTGTTCTTCTACGCCTGGTGCGCCGCCTTCCTTGCCGCCTTCACCCTGTTCTGGTTCCGCTTCTCGCCGCATCCCTGGCAGTGGTGGGCGATCCCCGGCACCGGGCTGATCCTCTTCTCCTCCTATTTCGGCGTCCAGGTCGCGGTGTCGCTGAACAACTGGCGCGGGCCCTTCTTCGATCTCGTGCAGAAGGCGCTCGGCACGCCCGGCTCCGTCACCGCGGCCGAGATCTACCACCTGATCTGGACCTTCGCCTCGATCGCCTTCGTCGCCGTCGCCTTCTTCGTCGCGTCGAACTTCTTCATCAGCCACTACGTCTTCCGCTGGCGGACCGCGATGAACGACTACTACACGCGCGAATGGCCCCGCGCCCGCCGCATCGAGGGCGCCTCCCAGCGGGTGCAGGAGGACACGATGCGCTTCGCCGACATCATGCAGAGCCTCGGCGCCGCCTTCATCGATTCCGTGATGACGCTCTTCGCCTTCCTGCCGATCCTCGCTGCGCTGTCCGACAACGTCGCCGAACTGCCGATCGTCGGGGCGATCCCCAACTCGCTCGTCTGGGCCGCGCTCTTCTGGTCGGTCTTCGGCACGGTCCTGCTCGCCGTGGTCGGGGTGAGGCTGCCGGGCCTCAACTTCCGCAACCAGCGGGTCGAGGCCGCCTACCGCAAGGAACTCGTCTACGGCGAGGACGACGCCGCCCGCGCCGATCCGATGACCCTGCGGGAACTCTTCGGGGCGGTGCGCACGAACTACTTCCGCATGTACATGCACTACGCCTACTTCAATGCCTTCCGCAGCTTCTACTTCCAGGCCGACAACATCTTCGGCTACCTGATCCTGACCCCGACGATCGCCGCCGGGAAGATCACCTTCGGGGCGCTGCAGCAGATCCTGACCGCCTTCAACCAGGTCTCGGGCTCGTTCCAGTATCTCGTCAACTCGTGGACGACGATCATCGAGCTCATCTCGATCTACAAGCGCCTGAAGGGGTTCGAGGCGGCCTTCCTCGGCCAGACCCTCGCGGCCATCGAGACGACCGTCGTCCCCGGCGAGGAAGTGCCCCTCTCCCCGTCCTAGGCGCGGCCCGCCGGCCCTCTCAGCCGCCGGCGTGGAAGAAGTCGTGGATGCGCTGCGCGGTCGCGGCGCTGATCCCCTCCACGGCCTTCAGGTCCTCGATGCCGGCCCGCGCCACCGCCTTGGCCGATCCGAAATGCGCCAGCAGCGCGCGCTTGCGGGCCGCACCGATGCCCGGCACCTCGTCCAGCGGCGTCGCCCCCACGGCCTTCGCGCGCCGTGCCCGGTGCGCGCCGATGGCCCAGCGATGCGCCTCGTCCCGCAGGCGCTGGATGAAGTACAGGACGGGCGCGTTGCGCGGCAGGGCAAGGGGCCGCCGGCCGGGGCGGTGGAATTCCTCCTTGCCATGGTCGCGGTCCACGCCCTTGGCCACGCCGATGACGGGAATGTCGCTTACGCCCAGGCGCTCCATCACCCCGGCCACGGCCGCCACCTGCCCCGCCCCGCCGTCGATCAGCAGCAGGTCGGGCCAGCCGCCGCCCTCGCGGTCCGGGTCCTCCTTCAGCAGCCGCTCGAAGCGCCTTGTCAGCACCTCCTTCATCATGCCGAAGTCGTCGCCGGGCGTCAGGTCGGTGCCGCGGATGTTGAACTTGCGGTACTGGCCCTTCTCGAACCCCTCCGGGCCGGCCACGATCATGCCGCCCACCGCGTCCGTCCCCTGGATGTGCGAGTTGTCGTAAACCTCGATCCGCCGCGGCGGCGCCTCCAGGTCGAAGGCCTCGGCCAGCGCCTCCAGAAGCCGCGACTGGGCGGCGCCCTCGCTCATCCGCCGGGCAAGGGCCTCGCGGGCATTGCGGGCGGCATTCTCCACCAGCTCCGCCTTCTCGCCGCGCCGGGGCACCGCGATCTCGACCCTGCGGCCGGCGCGGGCGCTCAGAAGCCCGGTCATCAGGTCGGCATCCTCGATCGGATGCGACAGAAGGATCAGGCGCGGCGGCTCGCGGTCGTCGTAGAACTGGCCGAGGAAGGCCTCCAGGACCTCGGCCTCCTCCGCGCCCGATCCGGTGCGCGGATAGAAGTCGCGGTTGCCCCAGCTCTGGTTCGCGCGGATGAAGAAGACCTGCACGCAGGCCTGGCCGCCCTCCATGTGCAGGGCGATCACGTCGGCCTCGCTCACGCCGCGCGGGTTGATGCCCTGCCCGGCCTGAACCGCGGTCAGCGCGCGGATCCTGTCGCGCAGGGCTGCCGCCCGTTCGAATTCCATGGCCGCCGAGGCCGCATTCATCTCGGACGCCAGCCGCGCCTGCACGTCGGTCGATCGCCCCTCGAGGAAACGCTTCGCATCGGCGACCAGCCGGCCGTACTCCGCCTCGCCGATCAGCCCGACGCAGGGCGCGCTGCACCGCCGGATCTGGTACAGCAGGCAGGGCCGCGTGCGGCTCTCGAACATCGCATCCGAGCAGTTCCTGAGCAGGAACACCTTCTGCAGCTGGTTGAGCGTGCGGTTCACCGCCCCCGCGCTGGCGAAGGGGCCGTAATAGTCGCCCTTCTCCTTCTTCGCGCCGCGGTGCTTCTTGATCTGCGGAAAGGGATGCTCGCGGCTGACCAGGATGTTCGGAAAGGACTTGTCGTCGCGCAGCAGCACGTTGTAGCGCGGCCTCAGCTGCTTGATGAGGTTCTGCTCCAGAAGCAGCGCCTCGGTCTCGGTCCGCGTCGTCAGGAACATCATCGACGCCGTCTCGGCGATCATCCGCGCGATCCGCGGCGAATGGCCCGAGGGGCGCGCATAGTTCGCCACCCGTGCCTTCAGGTTGCGCGCCTTGCCGACGTAAAGCACCTCGTGCTGCGCGTTCAGCATCCTGTAGACGCCGGGCGAGGCGTCCAGAAGCCGCAGCTGCGCCTGGATCAGCGCATGGCCCCGCAGGCCCTGCCCGCCATCGCTTCCCGCCTCCGGCATCGGTTCCGCGCCTGCCCCGTCAGGTCCGGTGATTCTGCTCACTGGCTGCAATCCCGGCGCCGCGGATGCAAGCGGAATCCTGTCCACGGAATCTGTGGACAACTCTGCTGAAAAGATTCCGGCAGCCGGAAATTCCCTTGGATTCCGGCACGCTTCCCCGATCTGCCCGTTTTTTAGGCATCATTGCAACCCCATGAAATCGTTGACGAAAAATTTGACCTCCCGGCAAATCCCTGAATACATTAAGAGAATCGTAACGGCTTCGTGACGTGGATCCGCCGCGTGGACAAGTCAAGTCCGCCCTGCGCCCGAGGGCCGCTGCGGGCCCCGTCCGCGGCCCTTCCGCAGGGCCTATTCGGGGCCCAGCACGTCCGCCGTCCGCCAGGCCAGGTGCTGCCCCCCGTCCACGCAGATAAGCTGCCCCGTCACCGCCTTCGCCTCCAGGAAATAGCCCAGCGCGGCGGTGATGTCGGCCTCGTCCGCCCCCCGTTCAAGGACGGTCGCGCGGCGCTGCCGGGCAAAGTGCTCCTCGCCCTGCCGCGCGGCGCGCAGGGTCGGCCCCGGCCCGATCGCGTTGACGCGGATGTCGGGCGCCAGCGCCTGCGCCGCCGTCCGCGTGAAGGCCCACAGCGCCATCTTGGCGATCGTGTAGGTCATGAATTCCGGCGTCGGCTTCAGGACGCGCTGGTCGATCATGTTGACGACCAGCCCCGCGGCCACCGGTTCGGGCCCGCTGCGGTCGGCCGGCGGCGCCTGGGCCGCGAAGGCCTGGGTCAGCACGAAGGGCGCGCGCAGGTTCGATCCGATGTGCCGGTCCCAGCTCTCGCGCGTGGCGCTGGCCAGCGTGTCGTGCTCGAAGATCGAGGCGTTGTTGACCAGGACCGTCAGCTGCCCACCCAGCGCCGCCGCCGCGCGCCCGACCAGCGCCGCGCAGTCGGCCTCGCGCAGCAGGTCGGCCTGCAGGGCCGCGGCCCGGCGGCCCATCGCCCGGATCTCGGCGCAGACGGCCTCGGCCTCGGCCGCCGAGGCGGCGAAATGGACGGCGACGTCGTGGCCCCGCGCCGCCAGGTGCAGCGCCATGGCTCGGCCCAGCCGCCGCGCCGCCCCTGTCACCAGCGCGCGCTTCACGACCCGTCCCGCTGGCAGGGGCAGGGCGTGGTGCCGATGACCGGCCGCCCGCAATCGGCGCAGCGCGCCACCGTCCCGGTCCGGCGCGCCCGGCCCGGCGCCGCCGCCCCCCGGCCAAGCCGCGCCAGGCCCGCCAGCACGACGAGAACCGCAACCAGGGTGAAGGCCAGCTTCGCCAGCATGTCAGAGGCCATAGCGCGCCCACAGGGCCCGCTCCTCGACCGCAGCCAGCGATCCTTCGACGATTTCAGAGCCGAACCTGCGGAACAGACCCTTCTTCGGCCCCATCGGTACGATCTTCACCCCGTCGCCGTAAAGCTCCTTCAGCTTCGGCACCGCATGGGCGATCCCGTCGGCCAGCCCCAGCTCCACCGCCTTCCGTCCGATCCAGACCTCGCCGGTGAAGAGGTCCGTCCCCTGCGCCAGCCGCGCCCCGCGCCGCGCGGTCACCTGCGCCTTGAAGGTCTCGTGCAGCTGGGCAAGCAGCGCCTCGAGGCGCGCCACGTCCTCGGGCTGCTCGGGGCGGAACGGGTCGAGCTGGCCCTTCGACGCCCCCGCCGTGTGCACCCGCCGCTCCACCCCGTGGCGCGCGATCAGGTCGTGAAAGCCGAAACCGGCCGAGATCACGCCCACCGACCCCACCACCGAGGTCTCGTCCAGCCAGATGTCGTCGGCCGCGCAGGCCAGCCAGTAGCCGCCCGAGGCCGCCACGTCCTCGACGAAGGCATGCACGCGCAGCCCCTTCTCTGCCGCCAGCCGCCGCACCCTGGCGGCGATCAGCGAGGACTGGGCGGGCGAGCCCCCGGGCGAGTTGACCACCAGCGCCACGGCCGCCGGCCGCCCCCTGCCGAAGGCGCGGTCGATCACCGGCCCGATTCCGGCATCGTTCAGCACCCCGCCAAGGCGGCCCGACTGGGCGATCATGCCCTGCAGCCGGATCAGCGGCACGACGGCGGGCCTGCGGATGAACGGGATGAGATGGCGCATGTTCCCGGTCTAGTCTCCGCGGGCCGCCCCGGCAAGGCACGCTTCCATGAACCCGCCGCGGCCACTAGGCTCTGCCCATGATCGACAGGCTCGAGATGTTCATCGCCCTGGCCACCGAGCGCCATTTCGGCAAGGCCGCGGAAAGCCTCGGCATCACCCAGCCCTCGCTCTCCGCCGGCATCCGCCAGCTCGAGGACCAGCTCGGCGTCCAGCTCGTGTTCCGCGGGTCGCGCTTCCAGGGGCTCACGCCCGAGGGGCAGCGCGTGCTCGACTGGGCGCGCCGCATCGTCGGCGATGTCCGCACCCTGCGCGAGGAGATGCGGGCGGTGAAATCCGGCGTCTCGGGCAATCTCCGGATCGGCGTCATCCCGACGGCCCTGCCGATGGTGGCCCGCCTCACCGAGCCCTTCCTGACGCGCAACCCGAACGTCCGCGTCACCATCCTGTCGATGACCAGCTACGAGATCCTCGACGCCATCGAGAACCTCACGATCGACGCCGGCGTTACCTATCTCGAGAACGAGCCTCTGGGCCGGGTCGAGAAGGTGCCCCTGCATGTCGAACGCTACGAGCTTCTGGTGGCGGCCGCCTCGCCGCTTGCCGGCCAGCGCGAGGTGACCTGGGAAGAGGTCGCCGCCCTGCCGCTCTGCCTGCTGACCGGCAACATGCAGAACCGCCGCATCATCAACCAGCATCTCGCCTCGGTCGGCGTCTCGCCCGCCCCGCGGGTCGAATCGAATTCGACGATCGCGCTCGTCGCCCATGTCGCCACCGGCAGATGGGCCTCGGTCGTGCCGATGACGCTGGCCGGGATGTTCGGGTCCGGCTCGGGCCTCGCCGCCGTGCCCATCGCCGATACCGGGGCCAAGCACATGGTCGGGCTGATCGCCGCCTGGCGCGAACCCCATACGCCGCTCCTGTCGGCTCTCCTGGCCGAGGCCCGCCGCATCGCACAGGTTTGATAGTCGGCGCTTATCGAATAACGGCAATCCGATATTGAATTGCGTATCGACCGGGCGCATACCGCATGCAACGGCATTCCGGTATGGACAGGGTCATGGCCTCACCCGTCGAAACGCGCGTGGGCGAGATCGTCGCCCGACACGAAGGGATGGAGGGTCCGCTCCTGCCCATCCTCCATGCCGTGCAGGCTGCCTTCGGCCATGTCCCGCGCGATGCGCTGCCGGTGATCGCCGAGGCGCTGAACCTCAGCCGGGCCGAGGTGCATGGCGTCGTCACCTTCTATCACGACTTCCGGTCCGAACCGGCCGGCCGGCACATGATCAGGCTCTGCCGGGCCGAGGCCTGCCAGGCCACGGGCGGCGACGCGGTGGCGGCCGCGGTCCGCGACCGGCTCGGGGTGGACTGGCACGGCACCTCCGGCTCGGGCGTGACGCTCGAACCCGTGTTCTGCCTCGGCCTCTGCGCCTGCGGCCCGGCGGCGCTTGTCGATGGCGAGGTCGTCGGCCGCTTCGACGCGGCCAGGCTCGAGGCCATCCTGAAGGAGTGGGGGGCATGAGGCTCTTTCTCTCCCAGGACGCGGCGGCCAAGGCGCTGGGATCGGAGGCCGTGGCCGAGGAGATCCGGCAACTGGCCGAACGCCGGGGCGATGACATCGAACTCGTCCGCACCGGCTCGCGCGGGATGGTCTGGCTCGAGCCGCTGCTCGAGGTGGAAACGCCCCAGGGCCGTGTCGCCTACGGCCCGGTGACGCCGGCCGACGTGCCCGCGATCCTTGCCGGCACCTCGGACAAGGCGCTGGGCCTGACCGAGGAACTGCCCTGGATGAAGGGCCAGACGCGGCTGACCTTCGCCCGCGTCGGCGTGATCGACCCGCTGTCGCCGGCCGACTATCAGGCGCATGGCGGCCTGGCCGGGCTCCGCCGCGCTCTCTCCATGACGGCGCCCGAGATCGTCGCCGAAATCACCGAAAGCGGCCTGCGCGGGCGCGGCGGCGCGGGCTTCCCGACCGGCATCAAGTGGAAGACCGTGGCCGAGGCGCCGGGCGCGCGGAAATACATCGTCTGCAACGCCGACGAGGGCGACAGCGGCACCTTCGCCGACCGGATGCTGATGGAGGGCGACCCCCTGACCCTCGTCGAGGGCATGGTGATCGCGGGCCTCGCCACCGGTGCGACGCAGGGCTTCGTCTACATCCGCTCGGAATATCCCGACGCGATCCGCGTGATGGAGGGGGCGGTCGCGCTGGCGCGGGCGGAGGGCATCCTCGGGCCTTCGGTCCTGGGCTCGGCCCATGCCTTCGACATCGAGATCCGGGTGGGCGCGGGCGCCTATGTCTGCGGCGAGGAGACCTCGCTGTTGAACTCGATCGAAGGCCTGCGGCCGGTGGTGCGGGCCAAGCCGCCGCTGCCGGCGCTGCAGGGCTTCATGGGGCGCCCGACGGTCGTCAACAACGTCATCTCCCTGGCCACCGTCCCGGTGATCCTCGAGAAGGGCGCGGCCTTCTACAGGGACTTCGGCCTTGGCCGGTCGCGCGGCACGATCCCCCTTCAGATCGCCGGCAACGTCAGGCGCGGCGGCCTCTACGAGGTGGCCTTCGGGCTCACCCTCGGCCAGATCGTCGACGAGATCGCCGGCGGCACCGCTTCGGGGCGCCCGGTCAAGGCGGTGCAGGTGGGCGGCCCCCTCGGCGCCTACTTCCCGCGCGCGCTCTTCGACACGCCCTTCGGCTACGAGGAATATGCCGCGAAGGACGGGCTTGTCGGCCATGCCGGCATCGTCGTCTTCGACGACACGGCCGACATGCTGGCTCAGGCCCGCTTCGCGCTCGAGTTCTGCGCGATCGAATCCTGCGGCAAGTGCACGCCCTGCCGCATCGGCGCCGTCCGCGGCGTGGAAACCGTGGACCGCATCGCCGCGGGCGACGCCGCCGCCATCCCGATCCTGACCGACCTGTGCAACACGATGAAGCTCGGCTCGCTCTGCGCCCTCGGCGGCTTCACGCCCTATCCGGTGATGAGCGCGCTCACCCATTTCCCCGACGATTTCGCGCGGGCAAGGGAGGCGGCGGAATGAGCGACAAGGTGAAGGGTCCGGCCTCCTACTTCCCGTCCATCGAAAGGACCTATGGCCGGCCCGTCCGGCACTGGCTGGACCTGATCGCCGGGCAGACCGGGAAGAAGCACATGGAGATCGTCTCCTGGCTCAAGGAAAGCCACAACCTCGGCCACGGCCACGCGAACGCGCTTGTGGCCCATGCCCTGTCGAAGAAGGGGAGCTGACATGAAGGACTTCATCATCCCCGACAAGGATTTCGGCACCCCGGCCTCGCGCGCCAGGGAAGTCGTGACGCTCACCGTCGACGGCTTCCCCGTCACCGTCCCGGCCGGCACCTCGGTCATGCGCGCGGCCTTCGAGGCCGGCATCGCCGTGCCCAGGCTCTGCGCCACCGACAGCGTCGATGCCTTCGGCTCCTGCCGGCTCTGCCTCGTCGAGATCGAGGGCCGCCCCGGCACGCCGGCCTCCTGCACCACGCCCGTCGCCCCCGGCATGGTCGTCCACACCCAGACGCCCCGGCTGAAGCAGCTCCGCAAGGGCGTGATGGAGCTCTACATCTCCGACCATCCGCTCGACTGCCTGACCTGCGCGGCCAACGGCGACTGCGAGCTGCAGGACATGGCCGGCGCCGTCGGCCTGCGCGACGTCCGCTACCAGGCCAGGGACACCCACTTCCGGCCCCGCACGAACGGCGAGGCCAATCCCCAGTGGATGCCGAAGGACGATTCCAACCCCTACTTCACCTACGACCCGTCGAAATGCATCGTCTGCTCGCGCTGCGTGCGCGCCTGCGAGGAGGTGCAGGGCACCTTTGCCCTCACGATCGAGGGCCGCGGCTTCGACAGCCGCGTCTCGCCCGGCATGCACGAATCCTTCTTCGACAGCGAATGCGTCTCCTGCGGGGCCTGCGTGCAGGCCTGCCCGACCGCGACGCTTTCGGAAAAGTCGCTGATCGAGATCGGCACCCCCGACCGGTCCGTCGTCACCACCTGCGCCTATTGCGGGGTGGGCTGTTCGTTCAAGGCCGAGCTCCGCGGCGACGAGCTGGTGCGCATGGTCCCCTACCGCCACGGCAAGGCCAACCGCGGCCATTCCTGCGTCAAGGGCCGCTTCGCCTGGGGCTATGCCCAGCATCAGGACCGCATCCTCAAGCCGATGATCCGCGAGACGATCGCCGATCCCTGGACCGAGGTTTCCTGGGACGAGGCCATCGCCTTCGCCGCGAAGCGGCTGCGCGCCATCCAGGCCCGCCACGGCAGGGACTCGATCGGCGTCATCACCTCCAGCCGCTGCACGAACGAGGAAACCTACCTCGTGCAGAAGCTCGCCCGCGCCGTCTTCGGCAACAACAACACCGACACCTGCGCGCGGGTCTGCCACTCGCCCACCGGCTACGGGCTCAGGAACACCTTCGGCACCTCGGCCGGCACGCAGGATTTCGACAGCGTCGAACACAGCGATGTCGTCATGGTGATCGGCGCCAACCCGACCGAGGGGCACCCCGTCTTCGCCTCGCGCCTCAAGAAGCGCCTGCGCCAGGGGGCGAAGCTCATCGTCGTCGATCCGCGCCGGATCGACCTCGTGCGCACGCCCCATGTCGCGGCGGCCCATCACCTGCCGCTGCGCCCCGGCACCAACGTCGCCGTCCTCACCGCGCTTGCCCATGTCATCGTGACCGAGGGGCTTCACGACGAGGATTTCATCCGCACCCGCTGCGACTGGGACGAGTTCCAGGACTACGCCGCCTTCGTCGCGGACGCGCGCCACTCGCCCGAGGCGACCGAGATGCTCACCGGCGTGCCCGCGGCCGAGCTTCGGGCGGCGGCGCGGCTCTTCGCCACGGGCGGCAACGGGGCCATCTACTACGGCCTCGGGGTGACCGAACATTCGCAGGGCTCCACCACCGTCATGGCGATCGCCAACCTCGCGATGCTCACCGGCAACATCGGCCGGCCCGGCGTGGGGGTGAACCCGCTGCGCGGTCAGAACAACGTGCAGGGCTCCTGCGACATGGGGTCCTTCCCGCACGAACTGCCGGGCTACCGCCACGTCTCGGACGATGCGGCCCGCGCCATCTACGAATCGCTCTGGGGCGTGAAGATCTCCGACGAACCGGGCCTGCGCATCCCCAACATGCTCGACGCCGCCGTCGAGGGCACGTTCAAGGGCATCTACATCCAGGGCGAGGACATCCTGCAATCGGATCCGGATACGCATCATGTCGCTGCTGGCCTTGCCGCGATGGAATGCGTGATCGTGCACGACCTGTTTCTCAACGAGACGGCCAGCTATGCCCACGTCTTCCTGCCCGGCTCCACTTTCCTTGAGAAGGACGGCACCTTCACCAATGCCGAACGCCGCATCCAGCCGGTGCGCAAGGTCATGGAGCCGGCCAACGGCTACGAGGACTGGCAGGGGACACAGCTGCTGGCCAATGCCATCGGCTGCAACTGGAACTACACCCACGCCAGCGAGATTCTGGCCGAAATCGCCCGCCTCACCCCAACCTTTGCCGGGGTGAGCTGGGAACGCGTAATCAGCGGAGAGCCGCTGCAATGGCCTGTCAACGACAAGGCTCCCAAGGGCTCGCCCATCATGCATGTGGACGGTTTCGTGCGCGGCAAGGGCAAGTTCATCATCACCGACTATGTGCCCACCGACGAACGCACCGGTCCGCGCTTCCCGCTGCTGCTGACGACCGGCCGCGTTCTGTCGCAGTACAATGTCGGCGCGCAGACACGCCGCACGGCCAACAGCGTGTGGCACAAGGAGGACGTGCTGGAAATACACCCCATCGACGCGGAAAACCGCGGCCTCAAGACGGGCGACTTTGCCCGCCTGTCCAGCCGCGCGGGCGAAACCACATTGCGCGTGCTGGTCACCGATCGCGTGGCGCCGGGTGTGGTCTATACCACCTTCCACCACCCGGCCACCCAGGCCAACGTCGTGACAACCGATAATTCAGACTGGGCCACCAATTGCCCGGAATACAAGGTTACCGCAGTGCAGGTGACACCCAGTAACGGGCCTTCCGAATGGCAGGAAGAGTATGCCGACCTTACCGCCATGGCCCGCCGCATTGCTGCCATGGAGCCTGCGGAATAATGGATAACGCCAAGCTCATCCGCATGGCCAACCAGATTGCCGCCAATCTTGCCAGCCGTGGCGAGACGGCGGCAATAGCGGACACGGCAGAACACATCCGGAAATTCTGGGATCCGCGCATGAAGGCAGCGATCTTTGCCGAGGATCCCGCGCAGCTCTCCCCCATCGCCCGCGCGGCGATCGAGAAGCTGAAAACCGAGACGGCTGCCGTCTGAAGCGGCCTCGGCTCATGGCCCAGGCGGTCCAACACGGGCGGGACGGGTCCATCCTTCCTGTCTCGCGCCAGTGGGTGCCCGAAGTGCCTGTGGCGCTGGAATTCAACGGCCTTGCCTACGCCGTGATGATGGCGACCCCGGCCGACCTTGCCGATTTCGCGCGGGGCTTTGCCCTTACCGAAGGCTTGGCTGCCACCCCCGCAGACATCACCGATATCGCTGTGGCCCAAGTGGACAAGGGCTGGATCTGTCTCTTATACAC
>JAOADN010000128.1 GCA_026417295.1 Paracoccaceae bacterium | reverse complement strand
CATCGAGGAGGTGATCGAGCCCTTCCTGCTGCAGCAGGGGCTGATCCAGCGCACCCCGCGCGGCCGCATGCTGGCCGCCAGGGCCTGGGCGCATCTGGGCCTGCCGGCGCCGGGGGGGGCCGGGACGGGCGACCTGTTCGGGAAATAGGCCGGGGGCGGGGGTGCCGCGGCCGCGCGGCCGCGGTTCCCGCGCCTGCCGCAGGGGTTGTGCCGCCGTCGGGGCCTGCGGGGGAGGGGGACGGGCGCGCCGCCGGGCAGGCGGGCCGCCGCCGGGGCCGGGGGGCGCCGCGGCCGCGCGGCCGCGGTTCCCGCGCCTGCCGCAGGGGCTGTGCCCTTCAGGCGGCCCCGGTTCAGGCGGCCTTGTCGAGTTCGAAGGCGTCGTGCAGGGCCTGGACGGCGAGTTCCATGTACTTGCGGTCGATCAGCACCGAGATCTTGATCTCGGATGTGGTGATGACCTTGATGTTGATGTTCTCGCGCGCCAGCGCCCGGAACATCGTGGCGGCGACGCCGGCATGGCTGCGCATGCCTATGCCCACGACCGAGACCTTGGCCACGTCGTCGTCCACGACGAGTTCGCCGAAGGCGAAGGCGCCGGCCGCGCGGGCGTCGGCGATGGCCTTCTCGGCCCGCTTCACCTGGTTCGTCGGGCAGGAGAAGGTCATGTCGGTGAACCCCGCCTCGGAAATGTTCTGGATGATCATGTCGACGTTGACGCCGGCATCGGCGAGCGGGCCGAAGATCGCGGCGGCGATTCCCGGCCGGTCGGCCACCTTGAGCAGAGTCATCTTCGCCTCGTCGCGCGAATGGGCGACGCCAGAGACGACCTTCGATTCCATGATGTCCTCCTCGTCGCAGACGAGCGTTCCTGAATTCTCATCCGAGTCCTCGAACGAGGACAGCACGCGCAGGCGCACCTTGTAGCGCATCGCCAGCTCGACCGAACGGGTCTGCAGCACCTTGGCGCCGAGCGAGGCGAGTTCCAGCATCTCCTCGAAGGCGATGCGGTCGAGCTTGCGCGCCTTCTTGGCGATGCGCGGGTCGGTCGTGTAGACCCCGTCGACATCGGTGTAGATGTCGCAGCGTTCGGCCCCGAAGGCGGCCGCGAAGGCGACGGCGGTCGTGTCCGAGCCGCCGCGGCCGAGGGGGGTGATGCGCCCCTCGGGCGACAGGCCCTGGAAGCCGGCGACCACGGCGACGCGGAAGCCCTCGCGGAACTTGGCCTCGATGTTGTCGCGCGGGATCGACACGAAGCGGGCGCTGGCATGGGCCGAGGTGGTGTTGATCGGCACCTGCCAGCCCTGCCAGGACCGGGCGGGCACGTCCATCTCCTGCAGCGTCAGGGCCATCAGGCCGGCGGTCACGTTCTCGCCCGAGGAGACGACGGCATCGTATTCGCGCGCGTCGTAGAGGGGCGAGGTCTGTTCGACCCAGGCGACAAGCTCGTTGGTCTTGCCCGACATCGCCGAGACGATGACGATGACGTCGTAGCCGCGCTCGACCTCGCGCTTCACCTTCTCGGCCGCGTTGCGGATGCGCCCGAGATCGGCCACCGAGGTGCCGCCGAATTTCATCACGAGAAGCGGCATCGCCCGTTCCTGCCCGTCGCCGTTCGCTTGCGCCCCGCAAGGCCGCCGGTGTCTTATGCGAAGGGCCGGGGCCGCGCAAGGCGGGCCCCGGTGGCGAAGGGGCGGGCGCGGGCAGTGAGGGGGGCGGCGGTGGGCGAGGCGGACTGGACGCGGGTCGAGGAATGGTTCGGGTCGCGGCTCATCGGCGGGGATCCGGTGATGGAGGCGATCGGACGGGCCAACAGGGCGGCGGGCCTGCCGGCGATCGACGTCACGCCCGCGCAGGGCCGGCTGCTGGCGCTGATCGTGCGGATGTCCGGGGCCCGCCGCGTGCTGGAGATCGGCACCCTGGGCGGCTACAGCACGGCCTGGATGGCGCGGGCCCTGCCGGCGGGCGGGCGGCTGGTCACGCTGGAGGCCGATCCGCATCATGCGGCGACGGCGCGGGCGAACCTGGCGCGGGCCGGGCTGGCGCATCTGGTCGAGCTGCGCGAGGGGCGGGCGGCGGAGACCCTGCCGGGCCTGGTGGCGCTGGCGCCCTTCGATCTGGTCTTCATCGACGCCGACAAGCCCTCGAACCCGGTCTATGTGGACTGGGCGCTGCGCCTGGCACGGCCGGGCACGGTGATCGTCCTGGACAACGTGGTCCGCGACGGCAGGATCCTTCAGGAGGGGGACGGCGATCCGGCGATCCCCGGCACGCGCCGGGCCGTCGAGGCGCTGGGCGCGGCGGCGGGGCGGGTGGAGGCCACGGTGGTCCAGACCGTGGGCCCCAAGGGCTGGGAC
>JAOADN010000127.1 GCA_026417295.1 Paracoccaceae bacterium | reverse complement strand
AGATGTGTATAAGAGACAGCCGCCGGTCCCGGGAGGGGGCCGGACGAGAACGCCTGAAGACAAGCACATTGCCGCCCGGAACGGGGCGGCTCGCGGTAGGGACGGAGGAGACCGCATGACAACGACCGACCTGGACCTGGATGTGAACAGGGCGCGTCCGATGACGCGCGAGGAAAGGAAGGTGATCATCGCCTCGTCGGCGGGGACCATCTTCGAATGGTACGACTTCTATCTCTACGGCTCGCTCGCCGCGATCATCGGCGCGCAGTTCTTCACGCCCTTCCCGGAAGCCACGCGCAACGTCTTCGCGCTGCTCGCCTTCGCGGCGGGCTTCATCGTCAGGCCCTTCGGCGCGCTGGTCTTCGGCTCGCTCGGCGACCTCATCGGGCGCAAGTACACGTTCCTGATGACGATCACGATCATGGGCCTGTCGACCTTCCTCGTCGGCCTTCTGCCCAGCTACTATTCCTGGGGGATCGCGGCGCCGGTCATCCTGATCGCGCTGCGCATGCTGCAGGGCCTCGCGCTCGGCGGCGAATACGGCGGCGCGGCCGTCTACGTGGCCGAACACGCCCCGATCAACCGGCGCGGCTACTATACCAGCTTCATCCAGACGACGGCGACGCTCGGCCTGCTGCTGTCGCTCGTCGTCATCATCTCGGTGCAGGGCTACGTCAACGGGCGCTTCCCCGAACAGCCCGTGCTCGATGCCGCCGGCGCGGCGGTGATGAATGCCGACGGGACGCCGCAGATGATGAAGGCCTTCAACGCCTGGGGCTGGCGGATCCCCTTCCTCGGCTCGATCATCCTGCTGCTGATCTCGCTCTACATCCGCCTCCAGATGCAGGAGAGCCCGGCCTTCCGCAAGATCAAGGAAGAGGGGACGGCCTCCAAGGCCCCGCTCAGCGAGGCCTTCGGCCCGCCGCGCAACGCCCTCGTCCTGCTCGTCGCGCCGGTCCTCTTCGTGCTGGCCTACGCGACCGGCATGCTGAACGGCACGACGGCGGCGCTGATCGGCATCGCCTTCGCGGCGATCGCGGTGATCTGGGGCTGGATCAACGCCCGCATCGCGCTCATCGCGCTGCTCGGCCTGACCGCCGGGCAGGCGGTGGTCTGGTATTCGGGCCAGTTCTACGCGCTCTTCTTCCTGCAGAACATCTCGAAGGTGGACAGCTTCTCGGCCAACGTCTTCGTCATGTGGTCGCTGATCCTCGGCACCGCGTTCTTCATCGTCTTCGGCGCGCTGTCCGACCGCATCGGCCGCAAGCCGATCATCCTGGCGGGCTGCGCGCTGGCCGCGCTGACCTATTTCCCGGTCTTCAAGATGCTGAACGCGACGGCGAACCCCGCACTTGCCGCCGCCCACCGCACCGCCGTCGTGGTGACGGCCGACCCCGCGGACTGCTCGTTCCAGTTCAACCCGGTCGGCACGGCGAAGTTCACCAACTCCTGCGACATCGTGAAGGCCCAGCTTTCCCGCAGCTCGGTCAACTCGACCACCGTCAGCGCGCCCGCCGGCACCATCGCCAGCGTGCGGATTGGCGAGACCGAGATCCAGGGCTACGACGGCGCGCAGAACGCCAAGTCGATCGCCGAGGCCAAGGCGGCCTTCGAGGAGGTCAGGAAGGGCATGGATCCCGCGCTCGTGACCGCGCTGGGCGATGCCGAGAAGGCGCTCGCCACCGCCAAGGCGGCGGCCGGCAGTGCCGAGACGGCGGCCAGGAAGGCCGAAGCCGGAACCGACGATGCGGCCAAGGCGGCGGCGAAGGCCAGGCTCGAGGAGGCGAATGCCGCCGTCGCGGCGGCGCAGACGGCGCTTGACGCCGTGCGCGCCGGGGTGCCGGCCGACGTGCTGGCCCGCTACGACGAGGCCGCCGCACTGGTGGCCAGGGAAAGCGGCGTCAAGGCGGCCTTCGAGAAGGCGGTCAACGCGGCGCTGACCGAAGCGGGCTATCCGCTCGTGCCCGAGAAGAACGAGACGGTCGCCAAGGCGCAGCACGTCCTCGACATCTTCACTGCCCAGAAGATGAAGATCGTCCTCATCCTCACCTACCTGATCCTGCTGGTGACGATGGTCTACGGGCCGATCGCGGCCATGCTGGTCGAGCTCTTCCCGACCCGCATCCGCTATTCGGGCCTGTCGCTGCCCTACCACATCGGCAACGGCTGGTTCGGCGGCCTCCTGCCCGCCACCGCCTTCGCCATCTCGGCGCAGTCGGGCAACATCTACTCGGGCCTGTGGTACGCGATCGTGGTGGCGGTGATGACCGTCGTCATCGGGGCGATCTTCGTGCCGGGCGGCACGCACCGGAAGTCGATCTTCACCGACGATCCCGAGCACCGCTTCCACCGCTGACCCGTCCGGGGCGGCCCCCCC
>JAOADN010000126.1 GCA_026417295.1 Paracoccaceae bacterium | reverse complement strand
GATAACTTTTGGAGGCCCCACATGCTTGCTAACCGCCCTTATAACCCATTGATTCACAAGAGTTATTTCGGGCTTGCGGTTTGAAGACTCGACCTGATGAAGAAGGGATTAAGACTGAAAAGCTATATCGGGCTTTCTCATTTCCCCGTTTGAAGACTCGACCTGATGAAGAAGGGATTAAGACGCGGGATTCTCCCGAATTCGTCGCAGTACAGAGTTTGAAGACTCGACCTGATGAAGAAGGGATTAAGACTTTGTCAATGTATTCATATACGACATTTGCGTTTATGTTTGAAGACTCGACCTGATGAAGAAGGGATTAAGACAAAGACTATTCGGGGTCTTCTCATTTCCCCTGGGTTTGAAGACTCGACCTGATGAAGAAGGGATTAAGACAGGGGTTCCACCCCGATTCGCTGGAGTTCTTCGATGTTTGAAGACTCGACCTGATGAAGAAGGGATTAAGACTAAACCATTGATTTTTCAGTAATAGTCAAAAGTTTGAAGACTCGACCTGATGAAGAAGGGATTAAGACGTTTCGCCGTCGAATTCGGCGATCCAGTCGGGTTTGAAGACTCGACCTGATGAAGAAGGGATTAAGACGCCGCCTGTTTATTCACACCTTCGTGGCAGGGGTTTGAAGACTCGACCTGATGAAGAAGGGATTAAGACGACGTTACAATGGGCAATTGTAACTGAGGTAAGGTTTGAAGACTCGACCTGATGAAGAAGGGATTAAGACGAGCAACTCATCTGAGCTAAACGTCAGGAGCGTTTGAAGACTCGACCTGATGAAGAAGGGATTAAGACACGAATGCATAGTAGGTTGCGCCGGTTTTGGATGTTTGAAGACTCGACCTGATGAAGAAGGGATTAAGACGATCTCGGGGTTGCGTTGATCGACCGTGACGGGTGTTTGAAGACTCGACCTGATGAAGAAGGGATTAAGACCCGATACTCGGAGCAATTCTTCGGAACTGAACGGTTTGAAGACTCGACCTGATGAAGAAGGGATTAAGACGCCCGTCTTGGTAGAACGCCGCCTGCACGTCGTGTTTGAAGACTCGACCTGATGAAGAAGGGATTAAGACGCCGTAACCTTGTCGGTTGCGTACCCTCCGTCGCGTTTGAAGACTCGACCTGATGAAGAAGGGATTAAGACTGACTTAAGTCATTGATTTATAAGTAATAGTCGTTTGAAGACTCGACCTGATGAAGAAGGGATTAAGACGTCGTCCTCTTCTTCATCATGCTCCCTCCTTCGTTTGAAGACTCGACCTGATGAAGAAGGGATTAAGACCAAAAAGCCAAGCAGACTGCAGGCCTGGGCCTGCTGGTTTGAAGACTCGACCTGATGAAGAAGGGATTAAGACCGGTATCCAGGGCGCGGATGGCAAGTTCATACGGCAGTTTGAAGACTCGACCTGATGAAGAAGGGATTAAGACTGCATCATTCAGATGTTTCTGCACGATCTCCTGTTTGAAGACTCGACCTGATGAAGAAGGGATTAAGACCTGTTCATCCGGTTGTAGCGCTACAGTGCGCAGTTTGAAGACTCGACCTGATGAAGAAGGGATTAAGACGCACGAGCCAGTCATGTAATACGTTGAGTATCGTTTGAAGACTCGACCTGATGAAGAAGGGATTAAGACTGTTGTTGCTCATCGCCACACACGGTAGTTGCCGTTTGAAGACTCGACCTGATGAAGAAGGGATTAAGACAGTAGGCCCAGGCGCACCAATCGTCGAGGTCGGTTTGAAGACTCGACCTGATGAAGAAGGGATTAAGACCCTCGGCGGTCTCGAGCGAGACGGTGAAGGGGGTTTGAAGACTCGACCTGATGAAGAAGGGATTAAGACTTGCCTGTGGGGTTTGAGGCTAGCACAGCAGCACGTTTGAAGACTCGACCTGATGAAGAAGGGATTAAGACCTCAATGGCGCGGCGGATGGCCTCTGCGGCCGTTTGAAGACTCGACCTGATGAAGAAGGGATTAAGACGACTCGATGTGCATGGCAAGCTCGTTGCTGAGTTTGAAGACTCGACCTGATGAAGAAGGGATTAAGACGCGTTGAGGCTCATTTCTCGACCTCCATGCGGGTTTGAAGACTCGACCTGATGAAGAAGGGATTAAGACTCCTGATACGGTCGCAGGTTCATTTCTGCCCGCGCAGTTTGAAGACTCGACCTGATGAAGAAGGGATTAAGACTGAAAACCAGGGTAATAGTGCGGTTCCACCCAGTTTGAAGACTCGACCTGATGAAGAAGGGATTAAGACCCTGACGGGCATTGTCACCTCCCCTTCTTGCGCAGTTTGAAGACTCGACCTGATGAAGAAGGGATTAAGACCTCGCGCTGCGCGGCGGGTGCGCTCTGATATGGTGTTTGAAGACTCGACCTGATGAAGAAGGGATTAAGACCAGACAGCATGGCAA
>JAOADN010000125.1 GCA_026417295.1 Paracoccaceae bacterium | reverse complement strand
CCGTCGCACCCCCCGCCGCGCCCCCTGCCCCGAACCCTGCGGCGGCCGCGCCGGGGCCTAGTGCCCGACGACCGCGTGGGGGATGTAGGGCGCCTCGAGCCGCGCGATCTGGTCGGCATCGAGCACGAGATCGAGGCCGGCCAGGATCTCGTTCAGCTGGGCAAGCCGCGTGAAGCCGACGATCGGCGCGGCGACGCCCGGCTTCTGGCGCACCCAGGCCAGCGCCACCTGGGCCATCGGCCGGCCGATCCCGGCGGCGACCGACTCGACCGCGCGGATCACCGCAAGGTCGGCCGCCTCGGTCCGTTCGTAGAGCAGGCGCTGGTAGGCGTCGGTGCCGGCGCGGGGCGTCGCCGTGCCCGGCGGTCGGGCCAGCCGCCCGCGCGCCACCGGCGACCAGGGGATCAGCCCGACCCCCTGGTCGAGGCAGAGCGGGATCATCTCGCGCTCTTCCTCGCGGTAGATCAGGTTGAGCTGGTTCTGCATCGAGACGAAGGTGGTCCAGCCGTTGGCGCGCGCCACTTCCTGCGCCTTGGCGAACTGCCAGGCATACATCGACGAGGCGCCGATGTAGCGCGCCTTGCCCGCCTTCACCACGTCGTGCAGCGCCTCCATCGTCTCGGCGATCGGGGTTGCGGGATCCCAGCGGTGGATCTGGTAGAGATCGACGTGATCGGTGCGCAGCCGGCGCAGCGAGGCGTCGATCTGCTGGAAGATCAGCCGCCGCGACAGGCCCTGCCGTTCAGGCCGCGGATCGCCCCAGACCTTGGTCGCCAGCACGATCCCGTCGCGCGGGGCGAGATCCCACAGCACGTTGCCGAGGATCTCTTCCGAGGACCCGTCGGAATAGATGTTGGCGGTGTCGAAGAAGGTGATCCCCGCCTCCCATGCGGCGCGGATGAGGACGCGGCTCTCGGCCTCGGGCAGGGTCCAGGGATGGCCGCCGCGCCCCGGCTCGCCGAAGGACATGCAGCCGACGCAGAGTTCCGACACGCGCAGGCCCGACTGGCCGAGCCGATTCTCCCTCATCATCCTGCCTCCCGCCTTTCGGGACCAGCCTCGCCCTTCCGGGCGCCGCGTCAAGGCGCCGCCGCGCCGGACCCGGCACTATTCGGCCGGTTCCTTCGGCCCGCCGGCCCGGCGCAGCCAGCGCCACAGGAAGATCAGCGGCCAGCGCAGGATCGAGGCCCCCGCGGCAAAGACCAAAAGGCCGATCCAGGGGCCGTTCTCGAAGGTCACCCAGCCGAGGATCGGGATGCCGCAGGCGATCAGGACATAGGCCGCCCGCCAGTGATGGTCGCGCGAGGGCAGCATGGCGACCACCGTCGCGGCCAGCGCCCACAGACAGGCGGCGAGCAGCGAAAGGCTCATCGTCCGTCCCTTTCGCCGGGCCGAGCCGCAGGCAGGCCCAGCGCCCGGCGCCCGAGATACCAGAACGGCCGGCGGAACATGCTGACGAAGCCCGCCAGCCCGATCAGGGCCCAGAGCGCGCCGTGCTGCACGCCGATCCAGACGAGGATGAGCGGCGCCGTCAGCAGCAGCACGATGCCGGGCGGGAACTGCCGGCGGTAGGGCAGCATGGCGGTGACCGTCGCGGCCAGCACCCACAGGCAGGCGGCAAGCAGGGGCGCGCTCATGCCGCCTTCACGTCGGCAAGCCGGGCGGGCAGCGCGTTCGCCCAGGCGCTGATCGAGCCTGCGCCGAGGCAGACGACGATGTCGCCCGGCCGCGCCTCGGCCCGGACCAGCCGCGCCAGATCCTCTTCGCCCGCCACGGCCTCGGCATGGCGGTGGCCGTGGGCGACGAGGCCGGCCACCAGGTCGTCGCGCGTGGCGCCGGGGATCGGATCCTCGCCCGCGGAATAGACATCGGCGATGCCCACCACGTCGGCCTCGTTGAAGCAGGTGCAGAAGTCCTCGAACAGGCTGGACAGGCGGGTATAGCGGTGCGGCTGGTGCACGGCGATGACGCGCGCGCCGGGCCGGTCGGCCACCGCCTGACGTGCCGCACGCAGGACGGCCGCGATCTCTACCGGGTGGTGGCCGTAATCGTCGATGACGGTGACGCCGCCCAGCACCTCGCCGACGCGGGTGAAGCGCCGGTTGACCCCGCCGAATGCGGCCAGCGCGGCGCGGATCTCGTCCTTCTTCATGCCGAGATGGCGGGCGACGGCGATCGCCGCCAGCGCGTTCGAGACGTTGTGGTCGCCCGGCATGGGCAGGCTGCAGCCGCGGATGGCGGCGCCCTTCCCCTCGCCCTGGAGCAGGACATCGAAACGCGCGACGCCCTTCTCGTAGCGCAGGTTCACCGCCCGCACGTCAGCCTGGGCATTGAAGCCGAAGGTGACGACGCGGCGGTCGGTGACGCGGCCGACCAGGGCCTGGACCTCGGGGTGATCGGTGCAGCAGACGGCGAGGCCGTAGAAGGGGACATTGGTCACGAAGTCGTGGAAGCCCTTCCGCAGCGCCTCGATCGTGCCCCAGTGCTCCATGTGCTCGGGGTCGATGTTGGTGACGATTGCGATGGTCGCGGGCAGCTTGTTGAAGCTGCCGTCCGATTCGTCGGCCTCGACGACCATCCATTCGCCGG
>JAOADN010000124.1 GCA_026417295.1 Paracoccaceae bacterium | reverse complement strand
CCAGCGCAGCTTCTCCTCGCGAACCACCACGGTGCCCACGGCGCGGGAGCGCGCGGGCGCCGGGCCTATTCGCGGACCACGACCCGCGTCATGACGTCGGGCTTGCCGTCCTTGATGGCGCCGTTGAGGTCGGGGTCGCCCCGCTTGATCCGGTCGACGACATCCATCCCCTCGATGACATGGCCGACGACCGTGTACTTGCCGTTCAGGAAGTCGCCGGGGGCGAACATGATGAAGAACTGGCTGTTGGCGCTGTCGGGATCGTTGGCGCGCGCCATGCCAACGGTGCCGCGCCGGAACGGCACGTCGGAGAACTCGGCCGGGATGTCCGGCAGCTCGGACCCGCCGGTGCCGGCCAGGGACAGGTCGCCCCCGGCCTTGCCGTAACGGACATCCCCCGTCTGGGCCATGAAGCCGTCGATCACCCGGTGGAAGACCACGTTGTCGTACTCGCCCTGCTGGGCGAGGCGGACGATCTGGGCGACGTGATTCGGCGCGTGCTCCTTGTCGAGGTCGATGACGATCCGGCCCTGGGCCTGGCCGGCTACGGTGATCTCGAGATTGGGGCCCGGGCCGTCCTCGTCCGATCCGGTCGAGGAGGAGGACTGCGTGTAGAGGAAGGCGGCCGCGCCGATGGCCAGCGCGCCGGCAAGGATGCTGTTCATGAAGACGCTCGTGTCAGACATCCGCCGCGACCCTGACCGAAATCATCCGGTCGGGCGAGGCAGGGGGTTCACCGCGGGCGATCCTGTCGACATGGGCCATGCCGGAGATCACCCGGCCGTAGACGGTGTACTGGCCGTTGAGGAAGTGGTTGTCGCTGAAGTTGATGAAGAACTGGCTGTTGGCGCTGTTGGGGTTCGACGAGCGCGCCGCGCCCAGGGTGCCGCGGTCGTGCGGGATGCGGCTGAACTCGGCCGGAAGGTCGGGCAGGTCGGACCCGCCGGTCCCGGCGCGGCGGGGGTTGTAGGCGGGGCTGTCCATGTTGGCGTGCTCGACATCGCCGGTCTGGGCCATGAAGCCGTCGATGACACGGTGGAAGGCGACGCCGTCATAGGCCCCGGCGCGGGCGAGGACCTTCATGCGCTCGACATGTTTCGGGGCGATGTCGGGCATGAGCTCGATGACGACCGGGCCGTCCTTCAGCTCGATGATGACGGTATTCTCGGGATCCCTGTACTCGGCCATGCTTCCGCCCTTCTGCGCCCTCTGCGGCGCGGACCCTACTTCCGCAGGTCGCGGGAGAAAAGGGCAAAGGCGGCCCGGGCGGCGCGCCATCGGTTGACGTTCACGCGAACTTGCCGGCAAGAACGGCAAGGCCGGCCCGCGCCCCGCCGCGGCCGCCGCAGAGCGGAAGGAAGGCGCGCATGGGCTGGAAGACGATCGACGACATCGACATGGACGGCAGGACGGTGCTGGTCCGGGTGGACATCAACGTGCCGGTCGAGGCGGGCGTGGTGACCGACACGACGCGCATCGACCGGATCGTGCCGACGGTGCAGGACATCCTCAAGAAGGGCGGCCGGCCCGTGCTGCTGGCGCATTTCGGGCGCCCGAAGGGCCGGCCGGACCCGGCGATGTCGCTGGCCGTCACGCTGCCGGCGCTGGAGGCGGCGCTGGGGCGGAAGGTGGCCTTCGCCGAGGACTGCGTGGGCGCGCCGGCCAAGAAGGCGGTGGCGGCGATGCAGCCGGGCGACGTGCTGCTTCTGGAGAACACGCGCTTTCATGCGGGCGAGGAGGCGAACGACCCGGCCATGGCGGCGGCCCTGGCGGCGCTGGGGCAGGTCTACGTGAACGACGCCTTCTCGGCCTCGCACCGGGCCCATGCCTCGACCGAGGGGATCGCGCGGCTGCTGCCGGCCGCCGCGGGGCGGCAGATGGAGGCCGAGCTCAGGGCGCTGGAGGCGGCGCTCGGCCATCCCGAGCGGCCGCTGGTGGCCATCGTCGGGGGGGCGAAGGTCTCGACCAAGCTCGACCTCCTGGGCAACCTGGTCGGCAGGGTCGACCACCTGGTCATCGGCGGCGGCATGGCAAACACCTTCCTGGCGGCCAGGGGGCTGGAGGTGGGACGGAGCCTGGCCGAGCACGAGATGGCGGGGACGGCGCGCGCGATCCTCGAACGGGCCGCGGCGGCGGGGTGCAGCATCCACCTGCCGCAGGACGTCGTGGTGGCGGAGGCGCTGGCGCCCGGCGTCGCGAGCCGGACGGTGGCGGCCGATGCCTGCCCGCCCGACGCGATGATCCTCGATGCCGGGCCGGCGACGGTCGCAGCACTCGAGGCGCTGTTCGCCACGGCGCGGACGGTGATCTGGAACGGTCCGCTCGGCGCCTTCGAGACCCCGCCCTTCGACCGGGCGACGATGGCGGCGGCGAAGGCGGTGGCGCGGCTGACGCGGGAGGGGCGGCTCGTCTCCGTGGCGGGGGGCGGCGACACGGTGGCGGCGCGGAACCGGGCGGGGGTGGCGGGAGACTTCACCTTCGTCTCGACGGCGGGGGGGGCGTTCCTCGAATGGATGGAGGGCAAGGAGCTGCCCGGGGTGAAGGCGCTGATGGCGCAGGGCTAGCGGGAGGCCGGGGGAAGGCCCTTCGAAGGGCCTTCCGGCAAGACCGTTCGAACGGTCTTGCCCGGTGCCCTGCCCCGGCGTTTCCGCTATCAGCCGTTGCGAAAGCGGGCGCGCTTGCCTAAGGGGTGGGCCGAACCTGACCCCCGGGGAGCCCGCAGATGCGCACCACGAAGACCGTCCAGACCATCC
>JAOADN010000123.1 GCA_026417295.1 Paracoccaceae bacterium | reverse complement strand
GTGCTGCTCGGCCGCATGCATGCGGGGGAAGGCGCGGACCGCACGCTCGGGCCCTGCATCAACACGCTGCCCATCCGCATCCCCCTCGGGCGTGCGCCGGTGAAGGATGCGATCCGCAATACCCAGACCCTGCTTGCCCGGGTGATGCGCCACGAACATGCGCCGCTGAGCCTTGTCCAGCGGTGCAGTTCGGTTCCGCCGACGGTGCCCGTCTTCAACTCGATCCTCAACTACCGGCGACCGACGCGCGGCGAGGGGCGGGTGGAATTCGCCCAGATCGCCGGCAGGCCGCACTCCGACACGGTCGTCACCCAGGTCGGCGTGACCGATTCCGACTGGTTCTCGACGAACATTCCGGGACGCGAATTCATCACCTTCGTCGAGCGCACCAACTATCCGCTGACCCTGTCGGTGGACGACTTCGGCGACGGGCTCAGGCTGGTCGCGCAGGTCCAGTCGCCGATCGATCCGGCACAGGTCTGCGGCTACATGACGCAGGCCCTGACCGAGATCGTGACCGCACTCGAGGCCGCGCCCGACCGTCCGCTGAGCGAGCTCAACGTCCTTGGCGCGGCCGAGCGCGAGAAACTGGTCGAGGCCTGGAACGACACCGCCCGCGACTACCCGCGCGATGCCCGCGTGCCCGACCTGATCGCGGCGCAGGCGGCGGCCACGCCTGAACGCACGGCCGTCAGGTGCGGCGATGCAGCGCTGGGCTACGGCGAACTCGAGGCCCTGTCGAACCGCCTGGCCCATGAGCTGCGCGCGCGCGGCATCGGCCGCGGCGACTTCGTCGGCCTGTCGGTCGAGCGCGGCGTCGAACTGCCCGCGCTGATGCTGGGCGTGATGAAGGCGGGCGCGGCCTATGTGCCGCTCGACCCGGCCTTCCCGGCCGAACGGCTGCGCTTCATGGCCGAGGATGCGGAGCTGAAGCTCCTGATCACGACCGGGGCGCTGGCTGCGCCCTTCGCCCTGCCGGACGGGCGCCTGCTTCTGTGGGACGCCGACCGCGCCGGGATCGACGCCCGGCCCGGCACCGCCCTTCCGCCCGATCCGGCGCGGGATGCCGGACCGCTCGACCCGGCCTATGTCATCTACACCTCCGGTTCGACCGGCAAGCCGAAGGGCGTGGTCGTGCCGCACCGTGCCGTCGTCAACATGCTGTCCAGCATGGCGCGCGAGCCGGGGATCGGGGCGGATGACGTGCTTCTGGCGGTCACCACGCTGTCCTTCGACATCTCGGTCCTCGAGCTTCTGCTGCCGCTGACCGTCGGGGCCACGGTCGCCGTGGCCGCGCGCGAGGATGCGGCCGACGGACAGGCGCTTGCCGGGCTCATCCGCCGGCACGGCGCGACGGTCATGCAGGCGACGCCGGTGACCTGGCGGCTGCTGCTCGGCACCGGCTGGCAGGCCCCGCGGCCGTTCCGGGCGCTGGCCGGCGGCGAGGCGCTGCCGCGCGAGATCGCCGAGGCGCTGATCCCCGGCGTGCTGATGAACATGTACGGGCCGACCGAGACCACCGTCTGGTCGACCTGCGCCAGGGTGACCGATCCGGCGGCGGGAATCACGATCGGGCGGCCCATCGCCAACACGCAGGTCTATGTGCTGAACGACAGCCTGCTGCCCTGCCCCGTCGGGGTGGCGGGCGAACTCTGCATCGGCGGCGACGGCGTGACCTCGGGCTACTGGAAGCGCCCCGACCTGACGGCCGAGCGCTTCATCGACGATCCGTTCCATCCCGGCAGCGGCCGGCGCCTCTACCGCACGGGCGACAGCGCGCGCTGGCGCGAGGATGGCACGCTCGAACATCTCGGGCGGCTCGACTTCCAGACCAAGGTGCGCGGCTACCGCATCGAGCTTGGCGAGATCGAGGCCGCGATCATGCGCGTGCCCGGCATCGCGGCAAGCGTCGTCATCGTCCGCGAGGACAATCCGGGCGACCAGAGGATCGTCGCCTACATGGTCCCGAAGGGCGCGACCGAGGGACTGGCAGCCGCGGTGCGGGCCGAGCTCCAGCGCGGGCTGCCCGACTACATGGTGCCCTCGGCCTTCGTGCTGATCGACGCCCTGCCCCTGACGCCCAATGCCAAGATCGACCGCCGCGCCCTGCCCCCGCCCAGCGCGTCGGACGCCCTCGTCACGGTCAATGCCCATGTCGCCCCCGAGGGCGAGACCGAGGAGGGACTCGCCAGGATCTGGCAGGAACTCCTGGGGCTGGAGAAGGTGAGCGTCGAGGACGATTTCTTCGAACTCGGCGGCCATTCGCTGCTGGCGCTCGACATGCTGGCGCGGGTGGAGAAGCGGTTCGGCATTCACGTCCCGGTGCGGGCCGTGATGGAGGGGCGCACGATCCGGCGCATCGCCCAGGCGATGGGCGGGAAGCTGGCCAGCACCCTGCCCGGCGGCATCGTCCGCATCCGCCCCGGCCGGACGGAAGGGGCGCTGTTCTGCATGCCCGGTCTCGGCGGCGTGTCGCTGCAATACGAACCCCTGGCCGCCAAGCTGCACGGGGATCGCGCGATCTATGCCGTCGAGGTGCACGATTTCGACGGCGACCTCTCGGTCCTGCAGTCGATGCAGGGCACCGCCGCGGCAATCGTCGACCGCATGCGCCAGGTCCAGCCCGACGGGCCCTATGCGGTGATCGGCTATTCCTACGGCGGCAACCTGGCCGTCGAGGTCGCGGCCGAGCTGTCACGGCGCGGCCTGCCCGTCGATCTGGTCTGCGTGATCGATGCCTATGTGCCGGGAGCGGTGAAGACCGAGACGCGGTGGGCGCGGATCGGGCGGCACCTGCGCACCCTGCGCCAGCTGCGGCCGAAGGCGCGCTTCGACTACCTGAAGTTCCGCGTCCAGGTGCGCATTGAGCCCCTGATCGGCCGCTACCTTCCGCAGTCCGAGTTCCAGCACCGCCTGACCGTCGCCGCGGCGCATGGGCGCAGGGCCTTCCAGACCTATGTGCCGAGCCGCTATGACGGGCCGATCACGCTGATCCATGCCACAGAGCTTGCCGAATGGATGGAGGTCGTCGACGACAGCGGGACCGCCGGCTGGGAGGGCGTGACCGGCAGGGTCGACGTGATCGACATGGACTGCGGGCACTTCGACCTTCTGCACGAACCCTACCTGTCGGATCTGGCGGCCCATGTGGACCGGCTGCTGGCGGGCGTGCGCAGGGCCGACCCCGGCGCAGGGACGGCGATGCCGGCCGCAGCCGGCCCCGTGCGCAAC
>JAOADN010000122.1 GCA_026417295.1 Paracoccaceae bacterium | reverse complement strand
GCCGCGGCCGCCGCACCCGAGGCAGGACCCGAGGCCGCGCCGGCGGCCCCGGCGCCGGCACGGCCCCCCGGTGCCATCCGGCGTCTCGCCCGCCGGCTCGGCGGCGCTTGACTTCGCCGGGGCGGCTCACCACCGTCGCTTCCGACCCCGCCGGAACCGCGCAGATGGCCACCGTCCCCCATGAACGAACGCCCCTCTGGGCCATCGTCGTGCCCCTTGCGGCAGCTGCCGTCGTCGGCCTCAAGATGGCGCATGTCCTGTCGGCCGAGGATGCCTGGGTCCTCGGCGCCTCGGCCCTCCTCCTCGGCGGGTCGGTCTTCGCCGCCGTGCACCACGCCGAGGTGCTGGCCCTCAAGCTCGGCGAACCCTTCGGCTCCATCCTGCTGGCCGTCGCCGTCACCGTCATCGAGGTCGCGCTGATCGTCTCGATCCTGCTCACCCGCGCGCCCGGTTCCGAGGCGGTGGCACGCGATACCGTGTCCGCCGCCGTGATGATCGTGCTCAACGGCATCGTCGGGGTCTGCCTCGTCGCCGGGGCGCTGCGCCACCGCGAACAGGTGTTCCGCGTCGATGGCGCCCAGGCGCCGCTGGCCGTCCTCAGCGTGCTCGCGATCTTCGCGCTGGTGCTGCCCAACTTCACCACATCGACCCGCGAACCCACCTATGCGCCCCTCCAGCTCGCCGGGATCGCGACGGTCTTCCTCGTCCTCTACGCGGTCTTCGTCTTCGTCCAGACGGTGCGTCACCGCGACTACTTCCTCGATCCGCCGATCGCCGACGAGCCGGCGCCCGAACACGGGCCGCCCTCCACGGCCGTCGCCCTGGCCAGCCTGTTCCTCCTTTTCGTCGCCCTCTCGGCGGTCGTCCTTCTGGCCAAGGTCCTGTCCCAGCCGCTCGACGATGCGGTCCGCGCCGCCGGTCTGCCCCATGCCGTCGTGGGCGTGGCGATCGCCGCCGTCGTGCTCCTGCCCGAGGGGCTGGCCGCCACCCGCGCCGCCCTCGGCAACCGCCTTCAGGGCGCCATCAATCTCGCCATCGGCTCGGCCATCGCCTCGATCGGCCTGACGATCCCGGTTGTCGCGGCCGTGACGCTGTGGCTCGGGCTCGACCTCACGCTGGGCCTGACGCCGGAAAAGATGGTGCTCCTGCTGATGACGCTCCTCGTCGCCACCCAGACGCTGGCGACCGGGCGCACCACCGTCCTTCAGGGCGCTGTCCACCTCGTCATCTTCGCCGTCTTCATCCTTCTGACCCTGATCCCCTGAACGTCCCTGAGGCCGACGATGCCCCGCCCGCGCCCCGATCCCTCGCTCAATGTCCTCGGCGAACCGCTTGAGCCCTGTTCGGATGCGCCGCTCACCGGCTTCTTCCGCGACGGCCATTGCAACACCTGCCCCGAGGACGCCGGCAGCCACACCGTCTGCGCGGTGATGACGGCCGAATTCCTCGCCTTCTCGAAATATGTCGGCAACGATCTCTCGACGCCGCGCCCCGAATTCCGCTTCCCCGGCCTGAAGCCGGGCGACCGCTGGTGCCTCTGCGCCAGCCGCTTCCTCCAGGCCCATGACGAAGGCTGCGCGCCGAAGGTCCATCTGGCTGCTACCCACCTGCGCGCGGCCGAGATCGTGCCCGTCGAGGTGCTGCGGGCCCATGCCGAGGACTGAGGCACCGCCCGCGGTCCTCGGGCCGGCCGCGACATGGGCCGACTTCCGGTCGGCCTTCGGCCTGGTCCGCGCCCTCGCGGATCTCGATGCCCGGCTCTGCGCCCCCCTCGGCTTTCCGCCGGAAATGATCCTCTCGACATACTATCCGCCCTCGCCGGCTGCCCTGCGCGTGATCTATGCGCCGCCGCAGGGGCGGCTTCTGCTGATGCGCATCGGAGGCCGCGCCACCGGCTGCGCGGGCTATACGGGCGATGGCAGCCTCGCCCGGCTCCGCCATGTGTTCCTCCGCCCGGCCCATCGCGGCGGGGGCCGGGGCCGCCGGCTGGTGGAAGCCGCCCTCGCGGCCGCGCGCGCGGACGGCTACCGCGAGATCCGTCTCGTCACCATCGCCCCGATGGCAGCGGCGATCGGTCTCTACCGCAGCCTCGGCTTCCGCGACTGCGCCCCGTCGGGCGACCATGCGGGAACGGGCACCGCGGCCATCGACATCCACATGTCGCGCCCGCTCTAGCCCGGCCCCGGCTCCGCGGCCGGTCCGCCGGCCGGCGCGCCGACGGTCGTCCCGTCCATCAGGTCCTCGATGAAGAGGCTCAGCAGCTGCGGACGCCCCGCCACGCCCGCCTTGCGGTAGATCGCGGCGGTCTGCGCCTTCACCGTGCCTTCCGAGGTCCGGCGCAGGGCGGCGATCTCGGCCGTGCTCATCCCCTTGATGGCGAACAGCGCCACGTCGGCCTCCGCGGGCGTCAGGTTCCAGTCGGCGAAGCGCTCGTTCAGCAGGTCGTAGAAGGCCCCCGAGGCGCGCCGCAGCCGCTCCTCGGCCAGCGCCTGCCGCCGCAACGTCCGGCGCAGCATGATCGCGCCCAGCACCACGGCCAGGACAAGGCCCACCGCGGCGCCGATCTGCAGGAGCTCGTAGATCTCCCAGGCGATGGGCCGGCCCGAGAAGCCGACGACCGAGAAGAAGATGTCCGACAGGAAGAAGAAGGCGCAGGCGACCTGCACGACCAGGATCAGGGCGACAAAATGGCGGTCTGTCAATTCATCGGGCTCCGCCGCGCTGCCGGCTTATCGCCGAACTTGCCGTTGGGGGTCAATCAGTTGCCGCCGCCATGGCCGGAATTGTCGTCATCGTGATCCTCGTCATCGTCATCGTCGTCATCGTCGTCCTTGCCGTCGCCGCCATTGCCCGACTTGCCGCTGCCGCCCGAACTCAGGATCTTCACGGAGGATCCGCCCGACGCCTCCCAGTAGTCGCGCAGGATCTCGCCGGTGCGCGGATTGAAGACGATCTCGCGCCAGCCATCCGGGCCCTCGGCAAGGATCCGCACGCGGCCGAGCCATGTGCGGCTGACCGAGATCTCGGTGAAGCCCTGCGCACGCAGCTGCGCGACGAGGTCGTCCTCGAGCCCCGCGGCAAGGGCCGGCCCCGCGGCAAGCGCCGCCAGTCCGAAAACCAGGAACGCGCGTCGTCCCGTCTGCATCTTCCCTACCCCCGGCCGCACGCAAGGGCGGCCACGACGTGCCGCCCCCTGCAATCCCCCTGCCGCCCCCGCCTGTCTACGCACACCCGTGCACGAGGGGCAAGCCCGCAACCCCGCCGGCAGGTCGCCGCGGCCGGCCTGCGCCGACCGCAGCCCCTGCCGTCAGGCATCAGT
>JAOADN010000121.1 GCA_026417295.1 Paracoccaceae bacterium | reverse complement strand
GAGCGTCAGCGCCCGCCCCGCCTCGCCCGCGCGCGCCGTCCGCCCGATCCGGTGGACGTAGTTCTCGGGCACGTTCGGCAGGTCATGGTTGTAGACGTGCCTGACCAGCGGAATGTCGATTCCGCGCGCCGCAACATCCGTGGCCACCAGCACCCGCAGCTCGCCCGCCCTGAACTGCGCCAGCGCCCGGTCGCGCTGGCCCTGGCTCTTGTTGCCGTGGATCGACCCGGCGGCGAAGCCCCAGGAGTCGAGCAGCTTCATCAGCTTCTCCGCGCCGTGCTTGGTGCGCGCGAAGACGATCGCACGCTCGTCGCGATGCCTGTCGAGGTAGCCCTCCAGCACCTTCGCCTTGTCGCCCTGCGAGACGAAATGGACGCCCTGCTCGATCTTCTCGGCGGGCCGGCCGGCCGGGGCGACCTCGATGCGGACGGGATCATGCAGGTAGCTTGCGGCGACCTCGGCCATCAGCTTCGGCATCGTCGCCGAGAAGAGCAGCGTCTGCCGCTTCTCGGGCAGAAGGCGGGCGATCCGGCGGAGCGCATGGATGAAGCCCATGTCGAGCATGTGGTCGGCCTCGTCGAGGACGAGGAAGCGCGCCGCGGCAAGGCTTGCGGCGCGGCGGTCGATGAGGTCGATGAGCCGCCCGGGCGTCGCGACGAGGATGTCGACGCCCCTGGACAGCCGGTCGGCCTGCGCATTCAGCGAGGCGCCGCCGGTGACGACGGTGATCCGCGTCGGCGTGCCGCGGGCGAAGAGCGCGAGGTTCGCCTCGATCTGCTTGGCCAGTTCGCGCGTCGGCGCAAGGATCAGCGCATGGGCCGTGCCCGGTGCGGGCCTCTGGCGCTGCGCCGTCAGCATCTGGATCAAGGGCAGGCCGAAGGCCGCCGTCTTGCCGGTGCCGGTCTGGGCGAGGCCCATGACGTCACGGCCCTCGAGGATCAGGGGAATGGCCCGGGCCTGGATGGGCGTCGGGGCGGAGAGGCTCATCTCGTCCAGACGCGCGATCAGGCGCGGATCGAGGCCGAGGGTCTTGAAATCTGTCATCTTCGTCTTTCTGGCGGGTCGGGTGACCCGCAAACGGGGTTCGCCCGGCCGTCCGGGCGGACGGGGGCATGGGGCAAGAGGCTGCGGCAGGCGCTGACCCAGGGTCCGCATGACCGCAGGCCGTCCTGCCGGCGGAACCCCTGCGTGACTGCGGGAACCAATCTGCGGGCCGGTCACCGGCCCTGCCCCGGCCTTCGGCGCTGGCTCGCGCCGGCCCCGCTCACGCGGCGGGGGCATCGGGATGGCGGTCACATGGGGCCAGGATCGCGACAAGTCAAGGGCATACTGCGGGATCGGCGATCCAGCCCTCCAGCGGGTCGGCGCCGGGCGGACCGTCCCGGGTATGGCCGCGCCGGAAGGCCCAGGCCGCCTGAACCGCACAGAGCAGCGCATCGAGCGCATCGCCCGCAGGGTCCTCGGCCAGGTCTGCGGGCGCGTCGATCGCGAGACCGAAGCGGGCGCGGCCCGCCTCACCCCCCAGCGCGACGAGGATCGCCCGCCGCGCCGCCGCCCGGGCCGGGTCGTCGCCCGCGGGGCCATCCGACTTGTAGGGGCGCCGCGCCCCGAGGAGCGCCCGGGCCGCGACGCCGGGATAGGCCTCGACCCCGATCCGCGCGCGGTCCCCCGGGCACAGGCCCGGCAGGTGGAGCCCCGCCGCAAGCAGGCGCGGGACCCCCTCGAAGAGCATGAGCGCGACCGGAACGCCGTAAAGCTTCTGGGGGCTGGCCGCGCCTGTCCCGCCTTCGAAGGCGCGCCGGTGCTCGCGGTCCCCCGGCGGGCGGGGCGCCTTGTAGGCCTCGAGCGCCGCGCGATACTGCGCCCGCGTCATCCCGGCCAGGAAGGCGGCATAGTCCGGCCAGACCGCGGGCCATTCCATGGCCGTCACGAAGCGCCGCGCATGGGCGAAGGGAAAGTCGAATCCGGCCACCCAGGGGCCGGGCCGGCGCAGCGCGGCCTCGAACCCGGCAAGATCGTCGAAGGTCCCGATCCCCTCGAAGGCCAGAATGTCGCCCTCGAGCCGGCAGCAGGCGCAGGTCACGGGCTTGCGGCGCGTGGGCCGCGAGGTGAAATCGAAGCCGAGGATCCTCATGGCCGGCGCGGACCCGCCCCGCCCCCTCCCGCGCCGCCCCCCGGTCCGCCGCCCCGGCCGGCCTCCGGCGCGGCGCGCGCGCCCCGCGCCCAGGCCTTGAGGCACAGCATCTCGAGCGCCACCATCGCCGCCGCGTTCGACGTCATCTCGGCATGGTCCCAGGGGGGCGAGACCTCGACCACGTCCATCCCGACCGGATCGAAGCCCCGGAGCGCCCTGAGGATCGACAGCGCCTGGAAGCTTGTCATGCCGCCCGGCACCGGCGTGCCCGTGCCCGGCGCGGTCGAGGGATCGAGGAAGTCGATGTCGAAGGTCAGGTAGGCCGGGCCATCGCCCGCCGTCGCGCGGATGGCCGCGGCGATCGGCCCGGGACCGAGGGCGTGGGTCTCCTCCGCATCGATCACCCGCACGCCCCCGCCACCCTCGCCGGCAAAGGTCGTGCGGATGCCGATCTGGATGCTGCGCGCGGGGTCCACGAGCCCCTCGTCGAGGGCCCGGGTGAACATGCTGCCGTGGTCGATCCGGCGGCCGGCATCGGCCTCGAAGTCGCGATGGGCGTCGAAATGCACGAGGGCGAGCGGCCCGTGCCGCGCCGCATGGGCCCTGAGCACCGGATAGGTGGTGAAGTGGTCCCCGCCGAGGCAGAGGGTCTGCGCGCCACCGGCCAGGATGCCGGCGACATGCGCCTCGATCGCCGCCGGCACGCCGGCCACGTCGCCGTAGTCGATCGTGCAGTCGCCGTAATCGACGACGGCGAGCGTGTCGAATGGGTCGAAACCCCAGGGCCAGACGGGCCCCCAGGAATGATGTGCGCTGGCCTTGCGGATCGCCTCGGGCCCGAAGCGGGCGCCGGGGCGGTTCGAGACGGCCTGGTCGAAGGGCAGGCCCGTGACCGCGATGTCGACCCCCGTGAGGTCGCGCCCGTAGCGGCGGCGCATGAAGGACAGGACGCCCGAGAAGGTGGGCTCGACCCGGCTGCCGTAGAGGCCCTCGCGGCGGAAGGCGGCATCGGTCAGGAGGCGGTGGTCGTCGGACATGGCGGGGGCTCGCGCAGGATGAGGACCAGCCATCCCTGACACGGCGCGCCGGCCGGGCGCAACCGCGCCTTCCGCCGCCCGGGCCCGCGCCGCCGGGTGCGGCACGCCCGCGCCGCCGGGTGCGGCACGCTCGTCCCGCCCCGCGGGGGGTTTCAC
>JAOADN010000120.1 GCA_026417295.1 Paracoccaceae bacterium | reverse complement strand
GCGCGTCCTTCTGGCCGGCGCGACCGGCACCATCGGCCGCGCCACGGCGGCCGCGCTGCTTGCCCGCGGCCACCGCGTCACCTGCCTTGTCCGGCCCGGCCGGGGCGCGGACCTGCCCGCGGGGGTGGACCTCAGGCCCGTCCGGGTGACCGACCCCGCCGCCCTGGCCCGCGACGGCCTGCGCGGCGAGCGGTTCGACGCCGTCGTCTCCTGCCTTGCCTCGCGCAGCGGCCTGCCCGCGGATGCATGGGCCGTCGATCACGGCGCAAATCTCAACCTGCTCCGCGCCACCGCCGCGGCGGGCGCAGGCCATTTCGTGCTGCTTTCGGCGATCTGCGTGCAGAAGCCGCGCCTGGCCTTCCAGCACGCCAAGCTGGCCTTCGAGGCCGAGCTCGCGGCCTCGGGTCTCGACTTCTCGATCGTCCGCCCGACCGCCTTCTTCAAGTCGCTCTCGGGCCAGCTCGACCGGCTGCGCCGCGGCCGGCCCTTCCTCGTCTTCGGCGACGGCCGCCTGACCGCCTGCAAGCCCGTCAGCGACGGCGACATCGCGGCCTACCTCGCCCTCTGCCTCGAGGACCCCGCGCGGCGGAACCGCATCCTGCCCGTCGGCGGCCCGGGCCCGGCGATCACGCCGCGCGAGCAGGGCGAGGTCCTGTTCCGCCTGCTCGGGCGCAGGCCGCGCTTCCGCGAGGTGCCGGTCGCCCTGCTTGACGCCGTCGTCGCCGGCCTCTCGGCCGCGGGCCGCCTGTCGCCGCGCCTCGCAGCCAGGGCGGAACTCGCCCGCATCGGCCGCTACTACGCGACCGAATCGATGCTCGTCCTCGACCCGGCGACCGGGCGCTACGCTGCGGACGCCACGCCCGAGACCGGCAGCGAGACCCTTGCGGAATTCTACGCCCGTCTCGTTCGCGGCGAGGTCCGCATCGACCGCGGCGCGCACGCGGTGTTCTGAGGCCCCGCGTTGACAGCGCGCCCCCGGCCCCGCAGAAGGGCCCGGCAGAAGCGGAGAGCCCCGATGACCCAGCCGAGCCCCCATCTCGCCGAACTCGAGGACCGCCTGCTGCGCTACTGCGCCATCGACAGCCAGAGCGACGAGGCCTCGGCCGCCACCCCGACGACCGCGGGCCAGACAGAGATGGCACGGCTGCTCGCCGGGGAACTGGCCGGCATCGGCGCATCCGACGTGCGCGTCACCGACTACGGCGCCGTGCTCGCCGCTGTGCCGGGCACCCGCCCGGGCCCGACGATCGGCTTTCTCGCCCACATGGACACCGCGCCCCAGTTTGCCGCCCGCGGCGTCCGCCCGCGGGTGATCCGCGGCTACGACGGCGGCGCGATCGGCTTTCCCGATGCGCCCGGCCTGACGCTTTCGCCCGAGGTCTCGCCCCATCTCGCCGGCAAGGTCGGGCACGACATCGTCACCGCCTCGGGGACCACGCTGCTCGGCGCCGACGACAAGGCCGGCATCGCCATCATCATGACGATGGCCCGCGCCCTCCTGTCGGGCCCGCGCGATGCCCATGTCCCGCTGCGCATCGCCTTCACCCCCGACGAGGAGGTGGGCCGCGGCGTCGATCCGCGTCTGCCCGCCGACCTAGGCGCGGATTTCGCCTACACCTTCGACGGGGCCGGAATCGGCGAGATCGAGTACGAGAGCTTCTCGGCCGACCGGGCGGTGGTGACGATCACCGGCGTCTCCGCCCATCCCGGCTGGGCCAGGGGCAGGATGGTGAATGCGCTGACGCTGGGGGCGCGGCTGGTCGCCGCCCTGCCGCAGGGCGAGATGGTGCCCGAACTGACCGAGGGGCGCGAGGGCTTCATCCACCTCTACGAATGGTCGGGCAACGCCGCGCGCGCCGAGCTGCGCTTCATCCTGCGCGACTTCGAGCTCGAGGGCCTGGCCGCCAAGGGCGAACTGCTCCGCGCCGCTGCGGCGACGATCGGCGCCGGGGCGCCGCGCGCCACCGTGACCTGCGAGATCACGCCGCAGTACCGCAACATGCGCTACTGGCTCGAGAAGGACATGACGCCCGTCGAACGCGCCCGCGCCGCCTGCCGGTCGCTCGGGATCGCACCCGTCTCGGTGCCGATCCGCGGCGGCACCGACGGATCGCGCCTGACCGAGATGGGGGTGCCCTGCCCCAACCTCTTCACCGGGATGCAGGAGATCCACGGCCCCCTGGAATGGATCAGCCTGCAGGACATGGCCCTGGCCGTCGACCTGGGGCTGGCCATCGCGCGGGGCTGAGCGGGTGACCCGCCCCGTTCCCGCCTCGCCCTACGCGGTGCCGGGCTTCTACGAGGCGGCGCTCGCCGGGGGCCGCCACCGCGACATCGTCGGCGGCCGCTGGGACGAGACCGGGCGGCTGCAGCTTGCCCTGCTGCGCGCCGAGGGGATGGAGCCCCGCCACCGCCTGCTCGACATAGGCTGCGGGGCGCTGCGTCTGGGGGTGAAGGCGGTCCCCTTCCTCGACCCCGGCAACTACTGGGGCACGGATGCCTCGGCCGCCCTCATGCGGCATGGCCGGGAGGTCGAGCTCGGGGACCGCGCGCGCCTTCCCGCGCACCAGCTTGTCGAGGACGCGGATTTCGCCTTTCCGTGCGTGCCGGCGGAAATCGACTTCGCCATCGCCTTCGGGGTCTTCACGCACCTGCCGCCGGGCGCGCTCGAGCGCTGCCTCGCATCGGTCCGGGGGCGGTTCCCCGGGCTGACGGCATTCCTCTTCACCGTCTTCGCGGGCGAGGGTCCGGGCCCGCTGCGCCAGCCCGACGGGGTGGTCACCCATGCCGCCCGGCCGCCCTACCACCGGCCGCTGGCCGGGGTTCTGGCCGCCGCGTCGGCGGCCGGCTTCGCCGTTTCCGCGCGCGAGGCCCGCCTGCCGCGCGGGCAGGTCCTGATCGTGGCGCGGCCGGACGGGGGCGCGGGAAGGGCTTTCGAAAGCCCTTCCCAAGGCGCGTCGACGCGCCTTGCCCCCGGCCCTACCTGACCTGCGCGAGCGCCGCCCGCACCGCCGCCTCGAGCTTCTCCGCGATCTCGCCCAGATCGTCCTCGGTCGCGTTGTAGGGCGGCGCCAGGATCACCACGTCGCCCCGCACCCCGTCGACGTTTCCGCCCATCGGATAGCAGATCAGCCCCCGGTCCAGCGCTTCCGCGCGGATCCGCTCGTGAAGCTTCAGCGCCGGATCGAAAGGCTCCTTCGTCGCCGGGTCGCGCACCAGTTCCAACCCGACGAAGAAGCCGCGCCCGCGCAGGTCGCCCACCTCTGGCAGGCCGGCGAAGCGCGCGCCGAGCTCGGCCCGCCACTGCGGCCCGCGCGTCCGCACCCGCTCGAGCAGCCCCTCGGCGGCGATGATCCGCTGCACCGCCACGCCGGCGGCCAGGCAGGCCGTGTGCCCGGGATAGGTGCTGTCTCTTATACACATCT
>JAOADN010000011.1 GCA_026417295.1 Paracoccaceae bacterium | reverse complement strand
AGTAGGAATGGTGCGCGATCTCGTGCCCGCCCTTCAGGATGCGCTCCATGAGTTGCGGGCGCTGTTCGATGATCAGGCCGGGCACGAAGAAGGTGCTGCGGATGCCGTAGCGCGCCAGCAGCGCCAGCACGCGGTCGCAGCGCGCCAGCGTCGCCGCCCGCCCCGAGGCGATCACCGCCGTTCCGCCCGCCGCCCGCAGCCGGTCGAGACAGGCATGCAGCCCGCGCATCCCCGCCTCGTCCAGCCCGTTCTCGGGATCGTCCAGGATGACCAGCGCCGGCCAGCCGCAGAAGGCCCGCGCGATGCCGATCCGGCGGATCTCGCCGAAGGACAGCGGTGCACCCGGGCCGGCCGCGCCGCCGCGGCCCGCAAGCACTGTCGCATAGCCCTCCGGCAGGGCGGCGATGGCCTCGTGCGCCAGGGCCAGGTCGGCCGCGGCGATGGCGGCGCCCAGCGGGCGGCCGCCGCCGATCACCGCCGCCGCCGTCGCCGGCGGGGGGTGCCAGCGCTGCGGCAGGTATCCCGTGCTTCCGGCGCCCGGGGGCAGGCCGTCGAGCAGCACCGATCCGGCGGCCGGCCGCCAGCCGCCGGCCAGCGTCCGCAGTAGCGCCGACTTGCCGGCCCCCGTCGGGCCGCACAGGCCGAGGACCTCGCCGGGGGCCGCCCGGAACGCGACCTCGCGCAGGCAGGCGGCGCGGGCCCCCGGTGCGGCGACGGTCAGCCCCGTCACCGTCAGGCCCCGCAGTCCGGGCGGGATCTCCGGCCCGCCGCCGGCGGCCCCCGCCGGCGCCGCCCCTGCCGCGGCCCCTGCCGCCGCTGCCGCAGTTGCCGCAGTTGCCGCAGCTGCGGCCGGCGCCGCCCCTGCCGCCGCTGCCGCAGTTGCCGCGGCCCCGGCCGCAGTCGCCCCTGCCGCAGCCCCTGCCGCAGCCCTTCCGGCCCCGGCCGCCCCGACTTCGCCCGCTGCGGGGGGCGTCGCACCCGTGCCCCCGTCAGCACCCCGGTCCTGCCGCGGCCCCGCCAGCGCCCGAAGCGCCGCGCGCATCCCCGCCGCCAGCAGCGGGGCCTGCTCGATCGGGCCGAAGGTGCGCCCGGCGATGACCGCCGCTGCGGCCATGGCGCCGACCGAAATGTCCGCGCGGATCACCGCAAGGGCCGCCGCCGCGGTGATCGCGGCCTGCGCGCCCTGCCGGATGGCGCGCCCCCGCGCCGCCTGCCGCGCGGCGTCGTCGGCCAGCGCCAGCCGGGCCGCCAGGATCTCGCCGGCTTGCGGGCCGTCGTCATCGGCCCCCGCCCCGCGGGCGCCGGCCGGCGCAGGGGCAGCGGCATCGTCGGTCAGGATCGAGGCCACCAGACCCTCGCCCCGTGCAAGCGCCACGGCTGCCTGCGCCGCCTGAAGGCGCGCCGCGGCCGCCGCCTGGCGACGGGCATGGCCCAGGGACATCAGCCCCAGCGCGGCCACGCCTGCCGTCCCGACGGCGCCGACCAGCGGATGCAGCGCCCAGAGCACGGCAAGGAAGAGCGGCACGAAGGGCAGGTCCAGCGCCGCAACGAAGCCGGGCGAGGCCAGCGCGCGCCTGTCGTCCCCCGCCGCCGGCCCGTCCTGCCCGGTCCCTCCGGCCAGCGCGAGGCGCAGGAAGATGCGTGCGCGCGCATCGTCCAGCACCGCGGTCAGCGCAAAGACCACGGCCGCCGTCCCCAGCAGGACCGCCAGCGTCTCGACCGAACCGCTGGCCAGCACCCGGTCATAGACAAGGAGCATGTAGAGCGGGCTGGTCAGCATCATCAGGTTGGACAGGATCGAGAAGGCGATCGCCGCGGCAAAGGCCGTGCGCATCGCCCCGGGACGTTCCGCCGCATTGTCCGGCCCGCTCAGCGCAGGATCCTCCGCCGCCCCGGCACGCACCGGGGTTCTCCGCCGTCCGGCGCGACAGGCCGGACCCACTGCCTTGAAACCCGCCACGGACGGACCTAGCCTTGCCCGCGGCGCGGCCCCGGCGGGCCGCAGGGGAAGAATGGCGCCGAAGGGTAAAGTCCACGTTGACCGCGTTTCCGCAACGAACCCGCGTCCTGCGCCCGGTCGCCCTCTGCGTGGCCCTCGCCCTGCCGGCCTGCAGCCCCGCGCCGGCGGGCAGCGACATCAACGACCCCTACGAGGCGCAGAACCGCGCCGTCCACGAAGAGAACAAGCGCCTCGACACCGCGGTCTTCGGCGGCCCGGGGCGCGAGTCGCGCGAGCCCGGCCCCTTCGTGAAGGGGCTTGCCAATGTGGGCTCCAACCTCAAGGCGCCGCGCAACGTGGTCAACGGCATCCTCCAGGCCGATCCCGAAATCGCCGTCACCAACACCTTCCGCTTCGTCATCAATTCGACCTTCGGCCTTGCCGGCCTGTTCGACCCCGCGACCGCGCTCGGCATCCCCCGCAAGGATACCGACTTCGGCGCCACGCTCGCCCGCTGGGGCGTGCCCGAGGGGGCCTATCTCGAACTGCCGGTCGTCGGCCCCTCGACGGAACGTGATGCTGCCGGCCGGATCGTCGATCTGGCGCTCGACCCGGTCTACTGGTATCTCGGGACGCCCGGGGCCTACGGCGCCTTCGCCCTTCAGTCGGCGTCCCGGATCGAGAGCCGCCAGAGGTTCGCCGGAACCTACGAATCCATTCTCTACGGCAGCGCGGACAGCTATGCCCAGGCCCGCCTCCTCTATCTCCAGAGCCGCCGCTACGAACTCGGCCAGGAGGAAGAGGTGTTCGACCCCTACGAGGACCCCTATGCCCAGTAACGTTCCCCGCCGCGCCGTCCTGACCCTGATGCCGGGGGCCGTCGCCCTGGCCGTCTGGCCCTATGGCGCGATGGCGATGACCGTGGACGAGGCCCGCAGCAAGATCGGCCGGGTCGTCGCCGACATCAACGCGATCATCAACTCGGGCAAGCCCGAGGCGGCGATGCTGAAGGATTTCGAGCAGATCCTCGTGCGCTACGCCGATGTGAACTACATCGCGAAAAGCGCCCTGGGCCCGGCCGGGCGCAGCGCCTCGGCGGCCGAGATCGCGGCCTATACCCAGGCCTTCCAGGGCTACATCGCGCGCAAGTACGGCCGGCGCTTCCGCGAGTTCATCGGCGGCGAGATCGAGGTCGTCGATGCCCGCCCGCTCAAGAGCTTCTACGAGGTCCAGACGATCGCGAAGCTCAAGGGCGAGGCCCCCTTCGAGGTGCGCTGGCACGTCTTCGAGAAGGGCGGCAAGAGCCAGTTCTTCAATCTCATCATCGAGGGCGTGAACATGCTGGCCGCCGAACGCACCGAGGTCGGCGCCATGCTCGACCAGGCCGGGCGCAGCATCCCGAAGCTGACCGAGGCGCTGAAGCAGGCGGGATAGCGCCGCCCCGGGCCCCGCGCCGCCCCTGCGGCCCGGTCCGCCTCAGTTCCCGCCGCCGAAGATCGTGTTCAGCACGTCCTCGATGGCGTTGCGGTGCTTCTTCTTCCGCTTGGTGACCGGCTGGCCCTCGTCGGACAGGATCATCTCCTCGCCCGGGCCGGGCAGGGGGGGCACGTCCGCGCCCGGCAGCGGCGCCGTGGCCGCCTCGGGCAGGGGCATCATTCCCGTGCCATCGCCATAGCCATAGCCGCTCCCCGCGCCCCAGGTCTCGCCGGCATAGGCCGGCCCGCCCGTGTAGGGATCGGGCACGATCATCGGCAGGGGGGTCGCGGGAAGCCCCGCCTCGACCCGCGTCATCACCTCGTGCCAGATCTCGGCGGGCAGGCCGCCGCCCGTCGTGCCCTTGAGCGGCGTGTTGTCGTCGTATCCCATCCAGACGCCGGTCACGTAGTCGGCCGTGAAGCCGATGAACCAGGCATCGCGCGCCGCCTGCGTCGTGCCGGTCTTGCCGGCGGCCTCGTGCCCCTCCAGCCGGGCGCGGCGGCCGGTGCCCTCCTCGATGACCCGGCTCATCATGTAGATCAGCTCGCGCGCCGCCTGTTCCGAGATCACCCGCTCGCCATAGCCGCCCGTCTTGCCGATCAGCGGCTCGCCCTCGCCCTGGATCGTCAGCTCCACAAGGCCGTAGGGCTGCACCGCCGTGCCGCCGTTCAGGATTCCCGCATAGGCCCCGGTCATCTCGATCAGCGTCGATTCCGAGACGCCCAGCGCCAGCGCCGGCCCGTCCGCCAGCTTCGAGGCAAAGCCGAAGCCGCTGGCCACGCGGCGCACGGCGTCCAGCCCCACCGCCTGGCTCACCCGCACGGTGGCGGTGTTCACCGAATGGGCCAGCGCCTCGATCAGGGTGATCGGGCCGCGATACTCGGGGTCGTAATTCTCCGGGCACCAGGTCGACGAACCCGGAACGTCGATGCAGACCGGCGCGTCCTCGACGATGGAATAGGGCGAATAGCCCATGTCCAGCGCCGCCGCATAGACGAAGGGCTTGAATGTCGATCCGGTCTGGCGCAGCGCCTGCGTGGCACGGTTGAAGGCCCCCGCGGCCTGCGTGTCGCGCCCGCCCACCATGGCGCGCACCGCACCGTCGGCCGACATCACGACGATCGCGGCCTGCGCCTTCGACCCGTCCTTGACCTTGGTCTCGAAGACCGCCGCCAGCGCCTCCTCGGCGGCCTTCTGGATGCGCGGATCCAGGGTCGTGCGCACGACCACGTCCTCGGTCGTGTTCGAGGACAGGAAGTCCGGCGCCGTCTCCATCACCCAGTCGGCGAAGTAGCCGCCCGCCTTGGCCGCCGCCGCCTTCGACAGCTTCGCCGGATGCGCCTTCGCATCGGCATATTCGGCATCGGTCAGATAGCCCTGCTCGTGCATCAGGCCCAGGATGACGTTCGCCCGTTCGCGCGCCCGGTCCAGGTTGTTGGTCGGCGCATAGTAGGACGGCGCCTTCAGAAGGCCCGCCAGCATCGCCGCCTCGGCCGGCGTCACCTCGTTCGCCGACTTGCCGAAATAGCGTTGCGCGGCCGCCTCGAAGCCGCGCGCCCCCGCGCCCAGATAGGCCCGGTTGAAGTAGATCGTCAGGATCTCGTCCTTGGAATACTTCGCCTCCAGCGCCAGGGCGTAGGGCACCTCCTTGATCTTGCGCCAGATCCCGCCCTGCCGGCAGTCGTCCTCGTAGTCCTTCTCGGTCGCCCAGACGGCCTTGTCGTAGGTCACGCCCAGGCACAGCAGCTTGGCCACCTGCTGGGTGATGGTCGATCCGCCGTTGCCCTCGAAGGGGCCGCGCCCGGCGGCCAGGTTGATGCTGATCGCGCTGGCGATGCCGCGCGGGCTGACGCCGAAATGGCGGTAGAAGCGCTTGTCCTCGGTCGCGATCACCGCGTTCTTGAGATAGGGAGAGACCGTGTCCGCGGTGATCCGGCCGCCGAAGGTCTCGCCCCGCCAGGCAAAGACCCTGCCATCGGTATCCAGCATCGTCACCGAGCCGCGCGTGCGGGCATCGATCAGGTCGTCCATCGCCGGCAGCCCGGCATAGAAATAGCCTGCCCACAGGCCCAGGCCGATCGCCAGCGCCGCGGCGCTGCGCCAGGCCAGGCCCCAGATCACGCGGGCCAGCCCCAGGACAAGGCCGGCCAGCAGGCCCCGGCGCCGGCGCGGGGCCCTGCGGCCGGCGGGCCGCGCGGCGCGCGCGGGCTTCGGCGCCGGCTTCGCCTCGGCCCGATACCGCCGCTCCGCGATCAGAGGTGGCCCCTTGCCGCCCTTCTCCGCCATGTCCGCCCTTCTTTCCGGGGGCGGCGCGCGGTTGTCCCGCGCTGCCGGTCCCGGCGCCTCAACTACAGGTCCACCCTACGCCAGGCGAAGGGGAATGTTTAGCCGTCCTTCCGCCCGATGCGGTCCGAATTCTGCACACGAATTGGTCATCCGCGGGTGAAAGCACAATAATCAGGCAGCGTTCCGCGATTCATGCCGCGCCGCAGCGGGCGCGGCGTTGCCTCGCCGCGCCGTCGCGGGCCTTCTCGCCGCCGTGGCCCTCCGGGGCCGCGCGCCACCGGACCGGGGAAGGGAACGCGACGTGAAACTCATCATTGCAGCAATCAAGCCGTTCAAGCTCGAGGAGGTGCGCGAGGCGCTGACCGCCGTCGGCGTGCGCGGCATGATGGTGACCGAGATCAAGGGGTTCGGCCTGCAATCCGGCCATACCGAGATCTACCGCGGCGCCGAATACGCCGTGAACTTCGTGCCCAAGATCAAGCTCGAGATCGTCGTCCAGGACGGTCTGGCCGAGCAGGTCGTCGAGACCATCCGCAAGACCGCCAGGACCGACAAGATCGGCGACGGCAAGATCTTCGTGCTCGATGTCGAGCAGGCCGTCCGCGTCAGGACCGGCGAAACCAACGATGACGCGCTGTGACGCGGGGGAACGTGAAGCCATGAAACGCAAGATCGCAACTGCAAGTCTCGCGGCGCTGGCCGCATCAGCCCTGCCGGCCCTCGCCCAGGAAGCGGCGGCCACGGCGGCCGAAACCGCCGCGCCGGTCATGGACAAGGGCGATGTCGCCTGGATGATGACGGCCTCGCTCCTCGTCCTGTTCATGCTGATCCCCGGCCTCGCGCTGTTCTACGGCGGGCTCGTGCGCGCCAAGAACATGCTCAGCATCCTGATGCAGTGCACGCTGATCGGCGCCGTCGTGATGGTGATCTGGGTCGTCTACGGCTATTCGGTCACCTTCGGCGGCGGCACCTCGCCCTACTGGGGCGGCTTCGGCAAGCTCTTCCTCGCCGGCGTCACCCCCGAATCGATGGCCGCCACCTTCAGCGCCGGCTACGTCATCCCGGAATACGTCTTCATCGTCTTCCAGATGACCTTCGCGGCGATCACCCCGGCGCTCATCATCGGCGCCTTCGCCGAGCGGGTGAAGTTCGCCGGCGTGCTGCTCTTCGCGGCGCTCTGGGTGACCTTCGTCTACTTCCCCATAGCCCACATGGTCTGGGATCCCTCGGGCCTGATCTTCGGCATGGGCGCCATCGACTTCGCGGGCGGCACGGTCGTGCACATCAATGCCGGGATCGCCGCGCTGGTGGGCAGCCTCGTGATCGGCCGGCGCGTGGGCTTCGGGAAAGAGAACATGGCGCCCCATTCGATGACGCTCACGCTCGTCGGCGCAGCGATGCTGTGGGTCGGCTGGTTCGGCTTCAACGTCGGCTCGAACCTCGAGGCGAACGGCGGCGCCGGGCTGGCGATGATCAACACCTTCGTCGCCACTGCCGGCGCGATCCTCGCCTGGTCGGCGATCGAGGCGATCCAGCGCGGCAAGGCCTCGATGCTCGGCGCCGCCTCGGGCATGGTGACCGGCCTCGTCGCGGTGACGCCGGCCTGCGGCACGATCGGCCCGGTCGGGGCCATCGTCCTCGGCGCCGTGGCCTCGGCGATCTGCTACTTCGCGGTGACGGTGGTCAAGCGCGCGGGCGGCTATGACGACAGCCTCGACGTCTTCGGCATCCATGGCGTCGGCGGCATCGTCGGCGCGGTCGGCACCGGCATCCTCTCGGCCGCCAGCCTCGGCGGCGTCAGGGGCGACGACTATTCGATCGCCGCGCAGACCTGGATCCAGGTCCAGGCCGTGGCGATCACCATCGTCTGGTGCGCCGTCATCTCCTTCGTCCTCTACAAGGTCGTCCAGATGACGGTCGGGCTGCGCGTTGACGGCGAGAGCGAGCGCCAGGGCCTCGACCTGACGGCGCATGGCGAGGTCGCCTATCACAGCTAGGGCGGCAGGGCCCGGCCCGGCGCGCCCCGCCGGGCCGCGCCCCCGCCTGCCGGCCTGCCCGGCTAGAGCGGCTGCCCCGCGTTCAGGCGGGGCAGTTCGCCCGTCAGGCCCGCCGCCTGCCGGATGAAGGCGCGGCGCAGCCCCGGCATCCGGCCGACCGCCCCCATGCCCAGGTCGCGGGCCGCCCGCAGCAGCGTGCTGTCGTTCGAGAACAGCCGCGTCACCGCGTCCATGCCCAGCGCCAGGGCCGTCGCGTCAAAGCGTCGCCAGCGCTCGTAACGCCTGAGCACGTCGATGGCGCCGATGTCCTCGCCCCGGCGATGCGCATCGGTCAGGACCTGCGCCAGCGCGCCCACGTCCCGCAGCCCCAGGTTCAGCCCCTGCCCGGCGACGGGGTGCACGCCATGCGCCGCATCGCCCACCAGCGCCACGCGCGGCGCCGCGTAGCGGTCCGCCAGCGACAGGCCCAGCGGATGGGTGAACCGCCCGCCGGACAGCCCGATCTGTCCCAGCACGCCGCCCAGCCTCTCGCCCAGCAGCGCGAGGAAGGCGCCGTCGTCCAGCGCCGCGATCGCCATGGCTGCCGCGTCCGCCTCGCTCCAGACGATCGCCGACCGGTTGCCCCTGAGCGGCAGGATCGCCAGCGGCCCGCCGGGCAGGAAGATCTGCCGCGCGGTGCCGCCATGCGGCACCTCGTGGGACAGCGCCGTGACCAGCGCCGTCTGCCCGTAGCCCCAGCCGGTGCGCCCGATGCCGGCGCGCCGCGCCGTGCCCGAGGCGCGCCCGTCGCATCCCGCGAGGACACGGCCCGTCAGCCGCCGCCCGTCGGCCAGCGTCACCTCCACGCTTCCCGGCCCGACCGCCTGATCGACGATCCCGGTCCCCGGCAGGTGATGCAGCCGCCCGGCCCGCCCCATCGCCTCCAGGAAGGCGCGGTAGAGATCCCGGTCCTCGACCATGAAGCCCATCGGGCCTTCCTCGATCTCGGCCGCGTCGAATTCCAGCCGCAGGTGCGAGGGCGCCTCGCCGGGGCGGCCGTCCTCGGCCAGGATCCTCAGGATCGGCTCGGCCAGCGGCGCCAGCGCCGGCCACAGGCCGATTCCCTCCAGCAGCCGCTTCGAGCCGATGTTCAGCGCATAGGCGCGGCCGTCGAAGTCGGGCTGCGCCCGGGCCGTCGCGGGGCGCGCGTCGATCACCGCCACGCTCAGCCCCGCCCCGGCCAGGGCAAGCCCCAGCGCGGGCCCGTTCAGGCCCCCGCCGGCGATCAGCACGTCATGGTCGGTCCCCATGGTCCCTATCTGGGGCGGACGGACGGGATTGTCCATGCGCGGCGCTGCCGTTACCGTCCCGCCCGGACGGGAGGCGACGATGGACGAATGGCTGACGGCGGGCGCAGCGGCGCTCGGGCGCGGGATCGCCGCGGGCCGGATCGATCCGGTCGACCTTGCCGAGGCCTTCCTCGCCGCCGCTGCCGCCCATCCCGATGCGCCGCGCATCTATGCGCGCCTGACGCCCGAACGCGCCCGGGCCGAGGCGCGGGCAGCGGCGTTGCGGGCGCGCGCCGGCCAGCGGCGCGGCCCGCTCGACGGTGTCCCGGTGTCCTGGAAGGACCTCTTCGACAGCGCCGGCACGGCGACCGAGGCCGGCTCCGCCCTGCTCGCCGGCCGGGTGCCGGACCGCGATGCGCAGGTCCTCGCGGATGCGACGATGGCGGGGCTCGTCTGCCTCGGCAAGACCCACATGACCGAGCTCGCCTTCTCCGGCCTCGGCCTGAACCCGGTCACCGCCACCCCGCCCAATGCCCTCGTCCCGGCCCTTGCGCCGGGCGGCTCCTCCTCGGGGGCGGCGGTCTCGGTGGCCCTCGGCCTCGCCGCGGCGGCCGTCGGCTCGGATACCGGCGGCTCGGTGCGCATCCCCGCCGCCTGGAACAACCTCGTCGGGCTCAAGACCACGCATGGCAGGCTGCCGCTCGACGGGGTCGTGCCGCTGGTCCCCAGCTTCGACACCGTGGGGCCGCTCACCCGCACGGTCGAGGATGCCGCCCTGATGCTCGCCGCGCTCGGCGGCCGCCCTCCCGAAGACCTGCGCGGGGCCGGCCTGAAGGGCGCGCGCTTCCTCGTCCTCTCCGACGCGCTCCGCGACTGCCGCGCCGAACCCCTCGCCGCCTTCGAGGGTGCGGTCGAGGCGCTCGCGCGGGCCGGCGCGGCCGTCGAGCGGCGGGGCCTGGCCCTGGTCGCCGAGGCGCTCGACCTCTCCGGGATCCTCTTCACGACCGAGGCCTACGCCACCTGGGAATCCGCCATCGAGGCCGCGCCCGACCTGATGTTCCCGCCCGTGCGCGAACGCTTCCGGGCCGGCGCCGCCGCGCGCGGTACCGATTTCGTCCGCGCCTGGGCGCGGCTGCGCGAGTTGCGCGCCGGCTGGGCTGCTGCTGTGGCGCCCTTCGACGCGGTGCTCATGCCCACCTCGGCGATCCTGCCGCCCGACGCGGCGCGGCTCCTCGCCGATGCCGACTACTTCACGCGCGAGAACCTGCTGGCCCTGCGCAACACGCGGATCGCGAACCTGATGGGTGCCTGCGCGCTGACCCTGCCCGTGGCGGCGCCGATGTGCGGCCTGTCGCTCGTCGGCCCCCCGGGCGCCGAGGAACGGCTGCTGCGCCTCGGCGCCGCGGCCGAGGCGCTCCTGCGCGCGCTGCAATGACGCTCTGGCCTTCGGGCGGCGGAGAAACGCCTGTCCCTCGGCGAGGGGTTGCGGTCCGCCCGCCAAGATCGGAACTGGATCCGCCTGCCGGCGCGCTTGTCCGGCTGAATGAACCGGGCCTTGAACCGGGACCTTGGAGATTGTGCTTTCGAGTGAACGGATACGGATGATGTCACAGCCGACCGGACCTGCCCCGCAAGGCCGCCAGCCTTCCCCGGGCACATTCGCGATCGTCGTCGCCTGCAACGATGACGCGAAGCTCGCCAGCCATGTTCTTGCCTCCGAGATGGTTTCGGCCGGTGGCATTCCTGTCCATGTCGAACACGGCGCCCGCAGCGCTGCAGTCGCCTACAACCGCGGTCTCGACGCGACCGATGCGCCCTTCGTCATCTTTGCCCATCAGGACGTCTACTTCCCGCCCGGCTGGGACAGGCGCCTCGCCGAAACCCTTGCCATTCTGGATGCCGCCGATCCGTCCTAGGCTCTGGTCGCTCCGTTCGGGATGTCGGCAGACACCGGCGACTATGTCGGGCGGGTGTGGAGTTCCAGCATCGGAGGCGAGATCGGAAGCGATCTCGACGCGCCAACCCCGGCGCAGAGTTTCGATGAACTCGCGATCGTCATGAAACGGGCCGCTGGGCTGCGTTTCGATGAACGTCTTCCGAACTTCCATCTCTACGGGACAGACATCGTCCAGGCGGCGCTCTCGGCCGGCCACGGCGCCTATGTCGCCACCTTGCCGCTGGTTCACAATGACACCTACAAGGACCAGCTTCGCGAAGACTTCATGTCGGCGTACAGGTGGATGCAGCGCAAGTGGCGGGACAGGCTGCCACTCTCGACGACTGTCGGCAGCATCACTTGGCACGGGCTGAACATGAGGGTCGAACGGCTGCGCTGGTCTCGGTCGGTCGCGAAACGTCTTCGGGTCGCCCTTCCGACTGAAGTCGATCCCAGAAGCTATTCGGCCCGCTGCGGCTGGGAATAGTCCGACAGGCCGGCAATTGCCCGCCCGGCCGATTTGCCACAACCCAGTCCGCCAAGCGGCCGGAATGGATCGCTTTTTCTGGACCGCCGTTCACGGCTTCGCTACTCTGGCCCGCGAACGGGGCGGAACGACCCCGGCGACAGAGGCAGCGATGGCGTTCCCCGAGCGGTTCTCCGGGCTTGGCGACTATGCGTTTCCGCGCCTGCGGAGGCTTCTGGACGGCATTCCCGCGGGCGGCGAGGCCATCGAGATGACGATCGGCGAACCCCGCCACGGCGTTCCCGACTTCGTCGCGCCCATCCTGGCGGCCGCCACCGCGGGCTTCGGCCTCTATCCCCCGAACGAGGGCACGCCCGAACTCCTGGCGGCGATCTCGGCCTGGCTCCGCCGGCGCTACGGGGTCGAGGTCGGGCCCGACCGGATCATGGCGCTCAACGGCACGCGCGAGGGGCTCTTCAATGCCTGCCTCGCCCTCTGCCCCGAGACCAGGGGCGGCCGCCGCCCCGCCGTGCTGATGCCGAACCCCTTCTACCAGGTCTATGCCGCGGCCGCCCTGGCGGTGGGGGCCGAGCCCGTCTTCGTGCCGGCGACGGCCGAGACCGGCTTCCTGCCGGACTATGCCGCGCTGCCGTCCGACATCCTCGACCGGACGGCCATCGCCTATCTCTGCTCGCCCGCCAATCCCCAGGGCGTCGTCGCCCCCGCCGACTATCTCGCCGGGCTCCTCGCCCTCGGCGAACGGCACGGCTTCGTCCTGTTGTCCGACGAGTGCTATTCCGAGATCTGGCGCAGCGCCCCCCCGCCCGGCGCGCTCCAGGTGGCGGCAGGGGTCGGGGCCGACCCCGAGAAGGTCGCCGTGTTCCATTCGCTGTCCAAGCGGTCGAACCTGCCCGGCCTGCGCTCGGGCTTCGTCGCCGGCGGGCCGGCCTCGATCGCGCGCTTCCGCCAGTTGCGCAGCTACGGCGGCGCGCCCCTGCCCCTGCCGCTCCAGCGCGTCGCCGAACGGGCCTGGTCGGACGAGGCGCATGTGGCGGCCTCGCTCGCGCTCTATCAGGAGAAGTACCGCCTCGCCGACTCCATCTTCGCCGGCCTGCAGGCCTATCGCGGCCCCGAGGGCGGCTTCTTCCTGTGGCTGCCGGTTCCCGCCCGCATCGGCGACGGCGAGGCGGCGGCGCTGAAACTCTGGCGCGAGACCGGGGTCAGGGTCCTGCCGGGGGCCTATCTCGCCCGCGATGCCGGGCAGGGCAATCCCGGCAGGGGATACATCCGGGTGGCGATGGTCGCCCCGAAGGACGAACTGCGGCGCGGGCTGATCCGGCTGCGCGACTGCATCTATGCGTAGGGAAGAAGGCTCGATGGCATCCTATCAGGCACGCAGGCGCGATCCCCTCCTCGATCAGGGGGTCCAGGCGGCGCTGGAACGGCGCGGCAAGGAGCTTCTCGGGGCGGCCCTCGCCGCGGCCGGGATCATGACCGCGCTGATGCTTGCGACCTACTCGCCCGACGACCCGAGCTGGCTTGCCGTGACCGACGCGCCCGCGCAGAACGCCCTCGGCCGCTTCGGCGCCGCGCTCGCCTCGCCGCTCTACGTCATCGCGGGCCACGGCGCCTGGGGGATCGTGCTCGTGCTCCTCGCCTGGGGCCTGCGCCTCATGTTCCACCGCGGCGAGGAGCGCATGCTGAACCGCGTCATCTTCGCGCCCATCGCCATCGCGCTGATGTCGGTCTATGCCTCGACGCTCGTCGCCGGCCCCGACTGGCACCACAGCTTCGGCCTCGGCGGGCTCTTCGGCGACACCATCCTCGGCGCGCTGCTCGGCATCCTGCCCTTCGGCGCCGGCCTGGGGCTGAAGATCCTGTCGCTCGTCCTCGCCGTCGCCGCGATCGCGATGCTCTCCCATGTCACGGGCTTCGTGCCGGCCGAACGGCGCGCCATCGCGCAGTTCCTCTGGACCGGCACGGTCGCCACCTATGCCTGGCTTGTCGATGCCGCCCTGCGCTTCGCCGAGGCGCGGCGCGAAAGGCGCGCCGAACTCGCGGCCTCCGCGCCCCCGGCCTCCGCCCCCCCGGCACCGGCCCGCGCCGCAAGGACGCCGGTCCTGCGTGCCGCCGCCGCCGCCGACCCCGCCCTGGCCCCCGGCCCCGCTTCTGCCGGGGCCGCGCCCCTGCGCGCCGATCCCCGCCCGGCCGCGGCCGCCGCCCGCCCGCGCGGCCTCGGCGCCTCGCTCGCCGGCGCCTTCCGCCGCCTCGTCGAACCGGCAATGGCCGCGCCCCTGCCCGAACTCGTCGAGGGCGCCGCCCCCCGCGCCGGCTGGGCGGCCGAGGCCCCGCCCGAGGACCGCATCCGCGCCCGCATCGCCGATGCCGTGCGCAGCCGCGGCATCGCCCCGGCCGAACCGCCCCTGACCCGCGCCGAGCCCCCGCTCACCGCCGCCCGCGTCCCCGGCCCCTTCGGCACGCGCCCCGCCGATCCAGTGCCCGCCCCGGTCGCCGAGGCGCTGTCGGACTTCGAGCGCAACGCCTTCGCCGACCTCGACGACGACGACGACGACGACGAGGACCAGGGCGCCGACTGCGGCCTCGCCCCGCCCCTGCCGCGCGCCGGCGCCGCGCCGCGCCGCGTGGTGCAGCATTCGGCCCGCCGCGCCGCCGCCCCGTCGCGCCAGGCCCTCGCCGAGGCGCAGCCCGCGCTGCGCTTCGCCGACGACGGCCCGTCCTACGAGATCCCGCCCCTCTCGCTCCTCGCCGCGCCCCCCGCGGTCCAGCGCCACCAGCTTTCCGACGAGGCGCTCGAGGAAAACGCGCGCATGCTCGAAAGCGTGCTCGACGACTACGGCGTGAAGGGCGAGATCGTCTCGGTCCGCCCCGGCCCGGTCGTCACCATGTACGAACTCGAGCCCGCGCCGGGGCTCAAGGCCAGCCGCGTCATCGGGCTTGCCGACGACATCGCCCGCTCGATGTCGGCGCTCTCGGCCCGCGTCTCCACCGTGCCGGGCAGGTCGGTCATCGGCATCGAGCTGCCCAACGCCCACCGCGAGAAGGTCGTCCTGCGCGAGATCCTCTCCCACCGCGACTTCGGCGACAGCAACCAGCGCCTTCCCCTCGCCCTCGGCAAGGACATCGCCGGCCAGCCGGTCGTGGCCAACCTCGCCAAGATGCCGCACCTGCTCATCGCCGGCACCACCGGCTCGGGCAAGTCGGTGGCCATCAACACGATGATCCTCAGCCTCCTCTACAAGCTGACGCCCGAGGAGTGCCGCCTCATCATGATCGACCCGAAGATGCTGGAACTGTCGGTCTATGACGGCATCCCGCACCTGCTCTCGCCCGTCGTCACCGACCCCAAGAAGGCGGTCGTCGCCCTGAAATGGGTCGTGGGCGAGATGGAGGAACGCTACCGCAAGATGTCCAAGATGGGCGTGCGGAACATCGAGGGCTACAACGGCCGCGTGCGCGAGGCGCTCGAGAAGGGCGAGATGTTCCGCCGCACCGTCCAGACCGGCTTCGACGAGGAGACGGGCGACCCCGTCTTCGAGACCGAGGAGATCGCCCCCGTCGCCATTCCCTACATCGTCGTCATCGTCGACGAGATGGCCGACCTCATGATGGTCGCGGGGAAGGAGATCGAGGCCTGCATCCAGCGCCTCGCCCAGATGGCGCGGGCAAGCGGAATCCACCTCATCATGGCCACCCAGCGCCCCTCGGTCGATGTCATCACCGGCACGATCAAGGCCAACTTCCCCACGCGGATCAGCTTCCAGGTGACATCAAAGATCGACAGCCGCACGATCCTCGGCGAACAGGGGGCCGAGCAGCTCCTCGGCATGGGCGACATGCTCTACATGGCCGGCGGCTCGCGCATCACCCGCGTCCATGGCCCCTTCGTCTCCGACGAGGAAGTCGAGGAGGTCGTGCGCCACCTCAAGAGCTTCGGGCCGCCCGAATACATGTCGGGCGTGGTCGAGGGGCCGGAGGAGGAGGCCGAAGGCGACATCGACCTCGTGCTCGGCCTCGGCGGCAACACCGACAGCGACGATGCGCTCTACGACCAGGCGGTGCAGGTGGTGCTGCGCGACCGCAAGGTCAGCACGAGCTACATCCAGCGCAAGCTCGGCGTCGGCTACAACAAGGCCGCAAGGCTGGTGGAACAGATGGAGGAACAGGGCCTCGTGTCAGCCGCGAACCACGTGGGCAAGCGCGAGATCCTGGTGCCGGAGGGGTAGGGGGAAAGGGCGCCCCGCGCCCTGCCGCATGGAGGGCCGGGGCCGCCGGCAGGCCCTTGAGGCGTCTCGGGCGCTCTCCGTGCCGCGGCGGGGACGGGCTTTGGAAGGCCCGTCCATGCCGCTTCGAAGCGGCATGGATGCGGCCGCGCGGCCGCATCCCCGCCCTTTCCCGCGAGGCGCACCCGGATGGCGCAGGCCCGGGCCCCCGGTCCGAAGGCCCGCCCGCCACGCGCCGCGCGCGCCGGTGAAAGGGAGGGCGACTCCGGGCCCGAATCCTAACGAATCCTTAAAATCCCCCTGTCCAGTGAATGATTCCAATGGCTTGGCAGGGCGTCCCATTGTGGGACACCCCCCGCCGCCCGCCCGCCGGCCCGGTATCCGGCCGGAATCGTAAGGCCCCGGACCACGGGTCCGGGGCCTTCGCTTGCCGCTCGCTGCAGGCCGGGCCGGCTATTCGGCCTCGGCCTTCTCCTTCTTCTCGGGCTTGTCGGGGACGATCTCGGCCCCGGTCTCCTGGTCCACCATCTTCATGCCCAGGCGCACCTTGCCCCGCTCGTCGAAGCCCAGAAGCTTGACCTTGACCTCCTGGCCCTCGGTCAGCACCTCGTTGGGGTGGTTCAGCCGCTTGTTGGCGATCTGGCTGACATGGACGAGGCCATCGCGCTTGCCGAAGAAGTTCACGAAGGCGCCGAAATCGACCAGCTTGACCACCTTGCCGGTATAGATCTTGCCCTCCTCCGGCTCGGCCACGATCGACCAGATCATGTCATGCGCCTTGCGGATCGAGTCGGCATTGGCCGAGGCGATCTTGATCACGCCGTCGTCGTTGATGTCCACCTTGGCGCCCGAGACCTCGACGATCTCGCGGATCACCTTGCCGCCCGAGCCGATGACCTCGCGGATCTTGTCGGTCGGGATCGTCATCGTCTCGATCCGCGGCGCATGGGCCGAGAACTCGGACCGCGCCGTGGTCAGCGCCTTGGCCATCTCGGACAGGATGTGCATGCGCCCGTCCCTCGCCTGGGCCAGCGCCTGCTTCATGATCGCCGGCGTGATCCCCGCGACCTTGATGTCCATCTGCAGCGAGGTGATGCCGTTCGCCGTGCCGGCCACCTTGAAATCCATGTCGCCGAGGTGGTCCTCGTCGCCCAGGATGTCGGTCAGGACGGCCCATGTGCCGTCCTCCTCGAGGATCAGCCCCATGGCGACGCCGGCGACCGGCGCCTTCAGCGGCACGCCCGCGTCCATCATGCTGAGCGAGGCCCCACAGACCGTGGCCATCGAGGACGATCCGTTCGACTCGGTGATCTCGCTGACCAGCCGGATCGTGTAGGGAAAGTCCGTCGGCGCCGGCAGCACCGCCTGGAGCGCGCGCCAGGCCAGCTTGCCGTGGCCGATCTCGCGGCGTCCGGGCGGGCCGAAGCGGCCGACCTCGCCCACCGAATAGGGCGGGAAGTTGTAGTGCAGCAGGAAGTTCGAGCGGAAGTTGCCGTGCAGCGCATCGATGATCTGCTCGTCCTCGCCGGTGCCGAGCGTGGTGACGACAAGGCCCTGCGTCTCGCCACGGGTGAACAGCGCAGATCCATGCGCGCGCGGCAGGATGCCGACCTCGCAGTCGATCGGGCGAACGGTCCTCAGGTCGCGGCCGTCGATGCGGATCCCCGTCCTGACCACGTCGCCGCGCAGGATCGACGATTCCAGCTTCTTGATGGCGGCGTCTAGATTCTCGTCAGCCCTGTCCTCTTCCGGCAGGGCCGCGACGATCGTCTCGACCGCTGCGGCGATGGCGTTCGTACGCTCCTGCTTGTCGCGGATCGCGAAGGCCGCGCGCATGGCCGTTTCGCCGGCCGCCTTCACCTTCGCGTAAAGCGCGCTGTAGTCCGGCGGGGTGAAATCCATCGGATCCTTCGCGCAGTCCTCGGCGAAGTCGATGATCAGGTCGATGACCGGCTGCATCTGGGCATGGCCGAACTCGACGGCACCGAGCATCTCCTCCTCGGTCAGCTCGTAGGCCTCGGACTCCACCATCATCACGGCGTCGCGGGTTCCCGCGACGACCAGATCGAGGCGCTGCTCGGGATTGCCGCGCAGGTTGTCCATGTCGGCCACGTCCGGATTGAGGACGTATTCCCCGTTCGCATAGCCCACCCGTGCCGCGCCGATCGGCCCCATGAAGGGCACACCCGAGATCGTCAGCGCGGCCGAGGTGGCGATCATCGCCACGATGTCGGGGTCGTTCACGAGGTCATGGCTCAGCACGGTGGCGATGACCAGCACCTCGTTCTTGAAGCCTTCCACGAACAGCGGCCGGATCGGCCGGTCGATCAGGCGCGAGGTCAGGATCTCTTTCTCGGACGGGCGCCCCTCGCGCTTGAAGAAGCCGCCCGGGATCTTGCCGGCGGCATAGGTCTTCTCCTGGTAATGCACGGTCAGCGGGAAGAAGTCCTGTCCCGGCTTCGGCTGCTTGGCATAGGTCACGTTCGCCATGACGCTGGTCTCGCCCAGCGTTGCGATGACCGACCCGTCGGCCTGGCGGGCGATCTTGCCCGTTTCCAGTGTCAGCGTCTCGCGGCCCCACTGGATCGATTTTCTGGTGATATTGAACATCTGTCATTTCCTCAGGGACGGGCCCCCTGGCCGGCGTCCCCACATCTGGCGGCCCCATTGCCGCCCCCCCAATCCTTCGCATGTGCCCGGGGGTCAGGGCCTCACGTCGCAGATGGGCCGGGCGCATACATGAAATCGGGAGGGTTTGGAAGGGGCGCTTCGGCCATGCAGGATGAAGGCCCGCGGATCCGCTGCGGACCCCGCGCGGCCCGGCGCCGGAGCGCGGACCTCCGCCCGGGATGGGGGCGGATGCCCACCCGCCCCGGGCGCTGCACCCGCCTAGCCTGGAACCTTCGCGTAGCGGAGATAGGGCAGCACCTTGCGGAACTCGCCGAACTTCTCCCTTGCGGCTTCGTCATTCACCGCGACCGGAATGATGACATCCTGGCCCACCTGCCAGTCGGCCGGCGTCGAGACCCCCTTGTTGGCCGAGGTCTGCAGCGCATCCACCGCACGAAGCACTTCGGCAAAGTTCCGGCCGACGGTCATGGGATAGGTCATGCTGAGCTTCAGCTTCTTGTCGGGTCCGATGATGTAGACGGCACGGACCGTCTGGCTGTCGGCAGGCGTGCGGTTCTCGGGCAGGACGGCCTGGGCCGGAAGCATGTCATAGGCCTTCGAGACCTCGAGCCCCACATCGGCGATGATCGGGAACGTCGGCGCGGCGCCGCCCGCCGCCGCGATGTCGGCCTTCCATTTCCTGTGCTCCTCGACGCCGTCAACCGAGATGCCGATCACCTTGACGCCGCGCTTCTTCCATTCCGCGTCAAGCCGCGCGACGGCACCGAATTCGGTCGTGCAGACCGGCGTGAAATCCTTTGGATGACTGAAGAGGATGGCCCAGCTGTCACCGATCCAGTCATGGAAGCGGATCGTTCCCTGGTCCGTTTCGGCCGTGAAATCGGGAACCGTGTCGTTGATGCGAAGGCTCATCGGTCATTCCCCTGAATGCGTTCTCGTCGCCGCCGATTCTACAGCATGCGGAACAGGATTCCATCGGCCGAAGGCGATCTGCAAAACAGAAGGAGATCTTCCCGCGGTCACTTCCAGTTCAGGTCGATCTTCCCCTGCAGGCCCTTCGCTTCGATCGTTCGGACCAGCCGGTCATGGGCCGGCCGAAGGGATGCGATCGAATGGGCATGCGTCTCGGCGAAGACGAGGCCCACCCTGTCGATCAGACCGGTCGCGATCAGCTTATCGATGACCGCATATTCGGCCCCCTCGATGTCGAGCTTAAGCAGGCTGACGGGCCGGTCGAGACCACGGATGAACTCGGCAAGATCGATCACCTCGACCTCGGTCCCGCGGGATCCGTCCACATTGCGCTTCTCGCCGTAAAGCGAGGAGCGCGACGAGAACCTCTCGGGATTCAGATGATAGTTCAGGTGGTGGTGCAGGATCATGCGCCCGGGGGCATCCAGCACTGCCTTCTGGTGGCGGATGACGTTGGGAAACGCGGCCGTCGCCCGCTCGAGCGCGCGGAAGGCATCGGGATTCGGCTCGAATGCGTGCACCTCTGCGCCGTGCTCGGCCAGGATCCGCGTGATTAGGCCGAGATTCGCGCCGCAATCGATAGCCAGATCGCCAGGCCCGAGGGCATGAAAGGCCGGAATGTCGACTGCACGCTCTGTCGCCACCCTGCCGGGCTTCAACCGGTACAGGACCTCGCCGGCCCAACGCGACACCGTCTTCCTGATCGTCATGGCCATTCCCCCGCCGACCGGCGGCGAACGTAGTCGATCGCCGCCCGGTCCTCCACCTCGCCGGCCTCGATGGCAGCGACCTTGCGCATGACGCGCCGAAGGTGGTCGGCCTCGGGCGTCGTGAGATTGGGTCCGCGGACGATCTTGGCGCGAAGTTCCGCGTCCGACCGCGTGTAATAGTGATTGAGCTGGATCCGCGCGGCCGAATAGAACGCCGCGCTGTCCCGCTGGCGCAGGGTGAAGCGCCGGCCGGCATCGTTCCAGCAGTCGCTGCTGCCGTTCGTCTCCATGCAGTGGACGCGCAGCGCGGTGACCGCACAGGGATCCGCGATGTACTTGAAATTGCGCAGGCCGTCGGCCATCGGATCGGGATTGCGTCGGGTGTAGTTTCCCAGGACGCCGCCCGGGGGTGGCGTCATGTGTCCGTTGCGTCCGAACATGTGCCAGGGCAGGGCGATCGCCTGGCATCCCTCGAGCGCGGCCAGCGCAAGCGGCAGCGTTCCCTCCGTCTTCGGGACGAGGAATTCGTCGACGTCGATCCAGCTCATCCACCGGAATCGGCCGCCGAAGTTCCTCGTGGCATGGGCATAGGCCAGGACCTGGTTGTGGATCTCGCGGCCGCTGCGGCCGTCGCGGAACTTCTGGTTCCAGGGAATCACGCTCAGTGCCTCGTCGGGCAGGGTCCTGCGCAGCACCTCCAGCGTGTCGTCCGTGCAGCCGTTGTCGTAGACGACGAAGTGATCCACCCCGGCCAACCGGTGGAAGCGGGCCCATTCGGCGATGTGGCGACCTTCGTTCCTGACAATGAGCACGACGACAAGGCCGCGACGCCCCGGAAGCGGTGCCGGCGGCTCGATCGCGATCTTCGTCATGCTCGCGTCGCGTCTGAGAAAGCCGAACACGCCCGCCTCCCGTCATCGTGACCGGCGTAGCAGCCGGATCGCCGGTTGCAAAGGCGCCGGACCACCGGAACTGCGCTTGCGCCCGGCGGGCCGCGGTGTCAGCTACGGCCCGGCAACGGAGGCCAGCATGCTCGACAAGCGCCAGTTCTACATCGACGGGACCTGGGTCGGTCCCGCTTCCCCCCGCGACCTGCCGGTGATCGATCCCTCGACCGAAGAGGCCTTTGCCGTGATCTCGCTCGGCGGCCGGGCCGACGTCGATGCGGCAGTGGCTGCGGCGAAACGTGCGCTGCCCGCCTGGTCGGCGACACCGCCCGCCGAACGTGCCCGGCTCGTCCGCGCCATCCTCGACCAGTACGAGCGGCGCAAGGAAGAGCTGGCCCGCGCGATCAGCATGGAAATGGGCTCGCCCATCGATCACGCTCGCGGCGAGCAGGCGCCCTGTCTGCCCTGGCACACGAAGAACTTCCTGCGCGCCTTCGAGACGATGGAGTTCCTGCGGCCGCTTGGTCCACATGCCCCGGGGGCGATGATCGCGCTTGAACCGGTCGGCGTTGTCGGCCTCATCACGCCGTGGAACTGGCCGATGAACCAGATCGCCCTGAAGGCGATCCCCGCCATGCTCGCGGGATGCACGATGGTCCTGAAGCCCAGCGAGATCGCGCCCCTGTCGGCCATGCTCTTTGCCGAGTTCGTGCACGACGCGGGCTTCCCGAAGGGCGTCTTCAACCTCGTCAACGGCGACGGGCCCGGCGTCGGAACGGCCCTGTCCGGGCACCCGGATGTCGAGATGATCTCCTTCACCGGCTCGACCCGGGCTGGCGCGGCGATCAGCCGCAATGCTGCGGACACCTTCAAGCGCGTTACCCTCGAACTCGGCGGCAAGGGCGCGAACCTGATCTTTGCCGATGCCGATGACAGGGCCGTCGAAAGGGGCGTGCTGCGGCTGATGGACAATTCCGGCCAGTCCTGCAACGCGCCGTCGCGCATGCTGGTGGAACGGCCCTATTACGACACCGCGGTCGAGATCGCAGCGCGTGTCGCCCGCGACATCCGCGTCGCCTCGGCCCACGAACCGGGCGGGCATATCGGCCCGGTCGTGAGCCAGGCGCAGTACGACCGGATCCAGGGCCTGATCGAGAGCGGGCTCCGCGAGGGTGCCCGCCTTGTCGCGGGGGGGCCGGGCCGCCCGGAGGGTCTGAACCGGGGCTATTTCGTCCGGCCGACTGTCTTTGCCGATGTCCGTCCCGGCATGACGATCGAGCGGGAAGAGATCTTCGGCCCCGTCCTGTCGATCCTGCCGTTCGACACCGAGGACGAGGCCGTCTCGATCGCCAACGACACGATCTATGGCCTGACGAACTTCGTCCAGACGCGGGACGGCGCGCGGGCGAACCGGCTGGCGCGGCGCCTGAAATCGGGGATGGTCGAGATGAACGGCCAGCCGCGCGGTGCCGGCGCGCCCTTTGGTGGCGTCAAGGCAAGCGGCCGCGCGCGGGAAGGCGGTCACTGGGGCATCGAGGAATTCCTCGACGTCAAGGCGATCTCCGGCTGGGCGACCGGATAGCGGCAGTCCGGCGCGCGATTGCGACAGATCGGGGCCCGCGAATGTCGCTTCGGGGGCTTCGTCTGGCGGCGGCTGTGGGACTAGAGTCGCGCCGTTGATTTTGCGGGGAACGGCGCGATGGCGGCAACAGGGCTGAATGAGGCGCGGTCCGTCCGCGAAGGCGGGCGCGAGGCGCGGCGGCGGGAGCGGATGCAGGGTTCTGCGCGGCGCATCCATACGCCGTTCATCGCGCGCGGCATTCCGACCTTCGACATCCTTTCGGAAGATGCCCTCGTCAGGATCGAACGGGCGGCGGACAGGATCCTGGCCGAGACCGGCATCGACTTCCGCGACGACCCGGCGGCGCTCGACCACTGGCGTCGTGCCGGGGCGAGGATCGACGGGGTGCGCGTCAGGTTCGAGCCCGGAATGCTGCGCGAGATCCTGAGGACGGCGCCGGCCGAATTCACCCAGCATGCGCGAAACCCCGCCAATTCCGTACGAATTGGCGGCGGCAACGTCGTCTTCGCGCCGGCCTACGGGTCGCCCTTCGTCATGGACCTCGACCGCGGGCGTCGCTTTGGAACCATCGAGGATTTCAGGAATTTCATAAAGCTCGCCCAGTCCTCGCCCTGGTTCCATCATTCCGGCGGCACGATCTGCGAGCCGACGGACCTGCCGGTCAACAAGCGCCATCTCGACATGGTCTATTCGCACATCCGCTACTCGGATCGCGCCTTCATGGGCTCGGTGACCGCCGAGGAGCGGAGCGAGGATTCCATCGCCATGGCGCGCATCCTCTTCGGCGAGGATTTCGTCGAGCGGAACTGCGTCATCCTCGGCAACGTCAACGTCAACTCGCCGCTTGTCTGGGACGGGACGATGACCCGGAGCCTGCGCGCCTATGCGCGTGCCAACCAGGCGGCGGTTGTCGTGCCCTTCATCCTCGGCGGCGCCATGGGGCCGGTCACCAATGCCGGTGCCATAGCCCAGTCACTTGCCGAGACCATGGCCGGCTGCGCGCTGACCCAGCTCGAGCGGCCCGGTGCGCCGGTGGTCTTCGGGAACTTCCTCTCGTCCACCGAGCTGCGCTCGGGTTCGCCGACCTTCGGCACGCCGGAACCGGCCATCGGCAGCATGGTCATCGGCCAGCTCTGCCGCCGCCTTGGCCTGCCGCTGCGCTGCTCGGGTAACTTCACGACGTCGAAGCTGCCCGATGCCCAGGCGATGACCGAGGGCACGATGTCGATGCTTGCAGCCATCCACTGCGGGGCGAACTTCATCCTCCATTCGGCCGGCTTCCTCGACGGGCTGCTCAGCATGTCCTACGAGAAATTCATGCTGGATGCCGACCTCTGCGGGGCGCTCCATACCTATCTCGCCGGCGTGCAGGTCGACGAGGATGCGCTGGCCGTGGACGCCTTCGCCGAGGTCGGGCCCGGCAACCATTTCTTCGGCGCCGCCCACACGCTCGCGCACTACGAGACCGCATACTGGGACAGCGAGCTTGCCGACAATCGCCCCTTCGAGCAGTGGGACGAGGACGGTCGCCCCGACGCCGCGCAGCGCGCCCACAGGCTGTGGAAGAAGCGTCTGGCCGAATACGAGGCCCCGCACCTCGACGAGGGAATCGACGAGGCCCTGCGCGACTTCATGGCGCGTCGCAAGGCCGGGATGGACGACATGTGGTACTGAGCCGATGACGGACCATCCCAACCTCCTGTCGCCGCTGGACCTGCGCGGCCATAGGCTTCGCAACCGCATCGTCTTCGGCGCGCACACGGCGAACATGTCCGACCAGGGGCTGCCCGGCCCGCGTTATGGGGCCTATCTGCTTGAGCGCGCGCTGGGCGGTGCGGCGATGATCGTGGCCGAGCCGGTGCCCGTGCACCGCACGGGCGTGCTGACCCGGGGCAACTTCCTGCATTCCACGGACGAGACAATTCCGCATTTCCGGAAAATTGTGGAACCGGTGAAGGCGTCGGGAACCGTCATCCTGCAGCAGCTCTATCACGTTGGCGCGCACGGCGATTCCGACCTCTCCTTCCAGCCGCACTGGTCCCCTTCGGGCGGGCCGAGCTATCACGACAGCGACGGCTCGCACCGGATGACCGTCGCCGAGATCGAGGAGATGATCGAGGCCCATGTCGCCGCCGCCGTCCGCTGCCGGAAGTCGGGCTTCCAGGGAGTCGAGGTCTGGGCCGCCTACCATTCCCTTCTCGACCAGTTCTGGACTCCCTGGTCGAACAGGCGCGACGACGAGTGGGGCGGCAGCCTCGCCAACCGCACGCGCTTCTCGCGGCGGATCGTCGAAGGCGTCCGCCGGGCCTGCGGCGATGACTTCATCATCGGCCTCGCCGTCTCGATCTCGGACGCACAGCCCGTCCTGCTGTCCGAGGAGGCGCTGATCGAGATCGTTGCCCTCCATGATGCAACGGGCGAGATCGACTATGTGACCGTGGGCCATGGCGGCTACATGGATTTCGAGCGGCTGATGCCGACCTTCCTCTACGGCGAGAAGCTGACCGCGCCCTTCACCGAAAGGCTGCGGGGGGAACTGCGCCACGCCCGCGTCACCTCGGAGGCTCATGTCCGCACGCCCGAGAATGCCGAGGCCATCATCGCTGCGCGTCAGGCCGACCTGGTCAGCATCGTGCGCGGCCAGATCGCCGATCCGCACCTGGCCCGCAAGACCGCCGAGGGGCGCGCCGAGGACGTCCGGGGCTGCATCTCCTGCAACCAGATGTGCTGGGGACGACGGTCGCGCGACTACTGGATATCGTGCCTCGTGAACCCGTCGGCCGGGCGGGAATGGGAATGGGGCGGGGACCGGTTCACTCCTGCCGCGCGGCCGCGGAACGTTGCTGTCGTCGGCGCGGGTCCGGCCGGCCTCGAGGCTGCCCGGGCCGCCGCCGAGCGTGGTCACCGGGTGACCCTGGTCGAGGCCGCCTCGCAGGTCGGCGGCCAGTTCAGGCTGGCCGGCCTGCAGCCGCGCCGCGGCCAGATCACCGACCTCCTGCGCTGGTACGAACGCCAGCTCGAAAGGCTTCAGGTCCGGCTGATGCTGAACACCTATGCCGAGGCCGACGACATCCGCGCGCTGGACCCCGACGCCGTGATCCTTGCCACCGGGTCGCTGCCCGATCCCGACGGGTTCCAGCGCTGGCTGCCCGGCGCCCCTCGCCTTCCCGGGCGCGACCGGGGCAATGTCTGGTCGCCCGAGGAAGTGTTGCGGCGCGAGGCGCGGATCGGCACCACCGCCATCCTTTACGACGAGGGCGGCAACTGGCGCGGTCTGGGCACGGCCTGGGCACTGGCCGAACAGGGCAAGGCCCTTACGCTTGTCACGCCGGAGCCCTTCGTCGGCAGGGAAATCGCACGCACCTCGGCCGACATTCCGCTGCGACGGCGCCTTGCGCAGGCCGGAGTCCGGGTCCTGACCGAATCCTGCATCGCCGAATGGCATGGCGACGGCGCGACGGTGCGCAGCCTTCTGACCGGACAGGAGGAGCGTATCGCAGCCTCCGCGCTCGTGATGTCCACGACGAACCGCGCCTTCGATCCGCTGTCAGAGAGCCTTGCGGACCTGAAACCCCTGCTGATCGGCGATGCCGCAGCGCCGCGGCAGGCGCCCTACGCCTTCCACGAAGGGCGGCGCGTGGCGCTGTCGCTGTAGCCTGCCCGTTCCGGGCCGGGCCTGTCGGCCCCGCGGATCAGAGGTTGAAGACCCGCGACGGGTGGACCTCGCTGCCCGTCAGGCGGCCGAGCGCGATCGGTCTCCCGCCGTGGCTGACCCAAACCTGTGTGCCCGACGCGATTCCCGGGGCGCGAACCGTTCCGGGGTTGCCGTGGGCGATCCGTGCGGCACCCTCCTCGGTCGCCGTCACCTCGGGCAGGCCGGCAAGCCCGGCCTGAAGCGGCAGCAGGACCCCGTCGGTGGCGCCCGCCGCTGCCGCATCGAGGATCCGGTCGAGCGGCAGTGATGCCTCAAGGTTGAATGGCCCGGTCGCAAGCCGCCGCAGCCACAGCACATGACCGAGACAGCCCAGTTGCGCGCCGAGGTCTCGAGCGATCGCACGCACATAGCCACCCTTGCCGCAGACGAGATCAAGGATGACCGTATCGGGGTCTGGCCGTTCGACCAGATCCAGCCTCTCCACGGAAAGGGGCCTGGCCGCAAGGTCCAGGGCCTGGCCGGCCCGCGCCAGGTCATAGGCCCTCTCGCCGCCCACCTTCACGGCGGAGTATTGCGGCGGCACCTGCGCGATGATCCCCGTGAAGGCCGGCAGCGCGGCGCGGATGTCTGCCTCTGTCGGCCGCGCCGGTGAAGTGGCCAGCACCGTGCCGCTCGCATCGTCGGTCGTCGTGGCCGCCCCCAGCCGCATGGCGAAGCGGTAGCTCTTCGGCCCTTCCGTGACATGGGGGATTGTCTTCGTGGCCTCGCCCAGCGCGACGGCCAGCACGCCCGTCGCATCCGGGTCCAGTGTGCCGCAATGTCCGGCCTTGCGTGCGCCGAAGGCCCGGCGCAGCTTGCCCACCACGGCCGTCGAGGTCAGCCCGGCAGGCTTGTCGACCACCACCCAGCCCGAGATGTCGCGACCGCCGCGCGCCATGGCCGTTCCCTTCGGACCCCTCACCCCTCGGGCGCCAGCAGCGCGACCATCGGCCCCATCGGGAAACCGAGATCCTCGCGCCCGAGTTCCGGCGCATAGAGCCGCGAGATGCTGCCGTCGAGGTAGAGCGCGTTCGGCACCCCGAGCCCGTCGCGGAACAGCGAGGCAAATTCCCAGAACGTCACCGCTGCGTCGGAAATCGCGAACCATGCGACCTGTTCGTCCGCCGAGACCCCGACCCCGTTCCGGATGTGACGAGAGGTGGAATCCGCAAGGAACCGCGGATGGAAAGCTCCGTCGATCACCAGCATGGGCCCCGACTGCGTCGCATAGTCGCATGACCGCCCAGCGGCCGAGAAGGCACGGGATTCCATCACCGCGAACCCCTCGCCGGACACGCAGAACACCCCGTTCGGCCGCATGCCGAAGTTTCCCGGACCGGCCGCGGTCACAAGTGTCGATTCCTCGACACCCTGCGCCACGAACAGTCCGACGGGCGACAGGTCCGGGTGGAACATGCCCGCATTCATCGCGAAGACAACCTTCCGCCCCTCGGATGCGGCCAGGTCCCGAAGGCGTGCAAAACTTCCGACGGGCTGCCCGTCCGGTGCCGTCAGCCACATGCGGAGATCTTCTCCCGCATGGACCTCGCAGACGGCATAGGCCTGGCCGTCATGGTCGACATGCCTGCAGGCCGAGTCCGACGGGCCCGCAACGGTGACAAGGGTTGCGACCGAAAGGCTAAGTGCCCGGATCATCGTCATCCGTCCGCTCGACGTCCCGGCGAACGCGCGGGTCGGCGAACATGGCCCGCGCCGCGTCCAGCCGGTCGTAGGTCTCGTCGACGGCAAAGCGCAGCTCGGGCGCGAACTTCAGCGCCAGCTCCCTCGACACGAGGTGCCGCAGCTCGCCACGATTCCGGTTCAGTGCAGCAAGCATCGCCGGCGCGTCCCTTCCGCCCAGCGGCAGGACGTAGACCGTCGCGACCTTGAGATCCGGCGAGGCGCGGACCTCGCCGACCGTGATCGAGATGCGGTTGAGCTCGGGGTCGTGGACATCGCCGCGCGTCAGCACCTCCGACAGGGTGCGGCGGATCGTCTCGCCAACGCGGAGCTGGCGCTGCGAAGGGCCGGGGCCCTGGCTGAAGCGGTTCCGGGACATGGGGCGCGATGTAGGCGATGCGAAGGGGCACCGCAACGGCCTTTGCCATCGGCGAAGGGGCGGGCTAAACCGGTCCGGCACAGGAGCGAGGGGGCGCAAGCGTGAGCGACGGCAGACCCGGCATCGTCATCGCGGGGGCTTCGGGCCGCATGGGCCGGACCCTTGCCGCCCTGATGCCGGCGACAGGCAGGCTCAGGCTGCATGCCGCAGTCGAACGCCCCGGCCATGACTGGATCGGCAGCGACCTGGGCGTGGCCATGGGCGGGCCGCCGATCGGCGTGATCGTGACGGACGACCCGGTCGAGGCCATGGCGCGGGCGCAGGGCATCATCGACTTCACGGCTCCCGACGCCACGGCCGACTTCGCGGCCCTGGCCGCGCAGGCGCGCGCCGTCCATGTCATAGGGACGACGGGTCTGGAGGCACGCCATCTCGAGCGCATCCGGGCCGCGGCCCGCCATGCCGTCATCGTGCGGGCGGGCAACATGAGCCTCGGGGTCAACCTCCTCGTGGGGCTGACGCGGAAGGTCGCCGAGGCCCTGGATGCCGACTGGGACATCGAGATCGTCGAGGCCCATCACAGGATGAAGGTCGATGCGCCGTCGGGCACGGCACTGATGCTGGGCGCGGCTGCGGCCGCCGGGCGCGGCGTCGATCCGGCTGCCGAAAGGGTCAGCGGCCGCGACGGGATGACCGGCGCCCGCCGCAGGGGATCGATCGGCTATTCGGCGATCCGGGGCGGGGACATCGTCGGCGAGCACGATGTGATCTTCGCCGGCGACGGCGAGCGCGTGATCCTCCGGCACGTCGCCACCGACCGGGCGATCTTTGCGCGCGGTGCGATCCGGGCGGCCCTCTGGGGGCAGGACCGCAAGCCCGGCGAATACACGATGGCTGACGTCCTGGGCCTCTGACCGACTGATCCGCTTCTGCCGGTGGCGCGTAGACCGTCGCAACCTGTGCCGGGGGGCCGCTGCCTTGAACCGCTTCGCTCTCGTCCTCGTCATTGCGTCGGCCATCCTGCCCCTGCGCGCATCTGCCGACGGGTTCATTCCGGTCACCGAGAAGTCGAGGTTCATGGCGCTCGTCGAGGGGCGCGAACTGCGCCTCGGCCTGTTCCGCATCAGCCTGTCGGTCCGGCCGGACGGAAGGATCGAGGGCTCGGCCCTCGGCTGGGATGTCACCGGCCGATGGCACTGGAAGGACGGCTACTTCTGCCGCGAACTCGACTGGAGCGGAACGCCGATTCCCTACAACTGCCAGCTCGTCGAGGCGAAGGGGGATCGCGAACTGCGCTTCACCGTCGATCGCGGAATGGGCGATTCGGCTTCGTTCCGGCTGAGGTAGGTTCAGAAATCCACGGCCAGGCCGCGGCGCTCCCAGTCCCCGTATCGCACCGGTTCCGGGCCCTCTCGTCCGCCGAGTTCCGGCGGCGCGGGCGGGCCGACCCTGCGGCGCCTCTCCTCTGCCTCGGCCAGCGCCCGACGCGCCGCCTCGGGCAGGTCCGTCCCCTCGTCGGCCTTCACCTTCAACGCTCCTTGTCCGTCCTGCGGTGTTGATATAGGGGCCGGCTCATGCAGCAGGCAAGCCGCCAGCACCGGCCGGCACGCGCGGGTCAGACGGCGCGGGGTGCCGCCGTTGACCTGCTGACCGGCGTCGTCGCCGGCGGGCGCTCGCTGGCCGATCTCGTCGCTGCGGAATATCTTGCCACGCTTGCCCCGGCGGATCGCGCGCGCGCCCAGCGGCTTGCCCTGTCGACCCTGCGGCACTGGCGGCAGGCGGGGGACTTCCTGGCCCCGTTCCTGCGCCGCGGACCGCCGCCCGAGGTGGATGCCGTGCTGCGGCTTGCCGTCACCGAGATCCATGTCGAGGGCGTTCCGGCCCATGACGCCGTCAATGCCGCAGTCGCCGAGATCCGCGCACGGGGGCGGCGGATCGAGGGCTTCGGCGGGCTGGCGAACGCCGTCCTGCGCAAGGCCGCAGGGCGGACGGCCGCGGACTGGGCGGCTCATGCCACGGACGAACTTCCCGGCTGGCTGCGCGGACGGCTGCTTTCGGCCTATGGCCGGCGGGCCGTGGCGGCAATGGCAGAGGCGCACAGGCGCGGCGCCCTTGTGGACGTGACCCCGCGCGAGACGGGACAGGCCGCCGCGATCGCCGCGGCCCTCGGCGGCACGGTCCTGCCGACAGGGTCGATCCGCCTTCCGGCGGGCGGCCAGATCTCTGCCCTGCCGGGCCATGCCGACGGCACATGGTGGGTCCAGGATGCGGCGGCCGCCCTGCCGGCACGGGCCCTGGGCGAGCTGCGCGGCCGGCGGGTCCTCGACCTCTGTGCGGCGCCCGGTGGCAAGACCCTGCAGCTTGCGGCCGCCGGGGCGATGGTCACCGCGGTCGACATCTCTGCGCAGCGGATGGAACGGGTCCGAGAGAATCTCGCGCGATGCAGGCTTGCGGCGGAACTCGTCCTGGCCGATGCCCTGGACTGGACGCCGCCCGGACGCTTCGACGCGGTGCTCCTCGATGCGCCCTGTTCGGCCACCGGCACGATCCGCCGCCACCCGGACCTGCCCTTCGTCAGGTCGCCCGAGGGCCTGCGCGCCCTCGTTCAGCTTCAGGCACGACTCATCGACCGGCTTCCCGACCTCGTCCGCCCCGGGGGGATCTGCGTCTACGCCACCTGTTCGCTCCTGCCGGAGGAAGGAGAGCGCCAGATTGCAGCGGCGCTCGGCCGCCTTGCCGGCTGGGCGGTCGCGCCGCCGGATGGCACCGTTCCCGGGCTCGACGCCGAATGGATCGGCCCCGATGGCGGCATCCGTGTCCGCCCGGACTTCTGGCCGGAATACGGAGGTCTCGACGGGTTCTACTTCGCCGTCCTGCGAAGCCCGGCTTGACCTCGCCCGAGAAACCGAGATGAAGGATGCCGGCAGTCCCGACGGGCGCGGGACGGAACGGAAGGCCATTCCCCGGGCGAAACGAGGAACTGTTGTCATGGCGCGGTCTCAGGGCCCGGCCCGCACCGGGGTCAGTGCGATGCATCGCCTCCATGCGCGCCTTGCCGCCCTGACGCGGCCGGCGACGGGATTCGTCGGACAACCCGAGCCGCGCACCATCGGCAGCGTGGCGCGCGGCCGCCAGCTTGTCGCCGGCAACTTCCAGTTCGCCGGTTTCCTGATCGAGGGGCCGAAGGTCCCGTTCTGGGACCTCCCCGCGCCCGACCCGAGATTCGCCGAGGAAATGCACGGGTTCCGCTGGCTGGACGACCTTGCCGCGCTGGGCGATGCCGCAGCGCGGTCCAGGGCGCAGGACTGGACGCAGGACTGGATCGCCCGGTACGGCCGCGGCAGCGGGCCGGGCTGGACGCCGGACCTGACGGGACGGCGTCTGATCCGCTGGATCAACCATGCGATCTTCCTTCTGAACGGGCGCGGCAAGGCCTTCGGCGAGGCATTCTTCCGCAGCCTCGGTCAGCAGACGATCTTCCTGTCGCGGCGGTGGCGGGCCACCCAGCCCGGCCTGCCGCGCTTCGAGGCGCTCACGGGGCTGATCCATGCCGGCCTGTCCCTGACAGGCATGGACCGGCATGTCGCGCCAGCCATCGCTGCGCTGGGTGCAGCCTGTCGCGATCAGGTCGATGCCGAGGGCGGCATCCCCACCCGCAATCCCGAGGAACTCCTCGAGGTCTTCACCCTCCTTGCCTGGGCTTCGGCCACCCTGGCCGAGGCGGGGCGGCGTGCCGAACCTGACCACCTTGCTGCCATCGACCGGATCGCGCCGACCCTGCGTGCGCTCCGGCATGCCGATGGCGGGCTGGCGCGGTTCCACGGCGGAGACCGCGGGATCGAGGGGCGTCTCGACCAGGCGCTGGCGGCGGTCCCGGGCCGGGCACTGACGGCGCATGGTCTGGCCATGGGCTATGCGCGACTGGCGGCCGGGCGGACGACGGTGATCGTCGATGCTGCACCGCCGCCCGCAGGGGCGGCCTCGGCCAATGCCCACGCCTCGACCCTGGCGCTCGAGGTGACGTCGGGCCGCAGGCCCCTCGTCGTCAATTGCGGACCCGGCCTGCATTTCGGCCCGGACTGGCATCGCGCCGGGCGGGCGACGGCGTCGCACTCGACGCTGTCGATCAGCGGCTATTCGTCTTCGCGGCTGGCCCCGGAAAGCATCTTCGCCGGCCGGCGCCGGCAGCTTCTCGAGGAAGTGCCCGATCAGGTCTGGGCCCAGCAGGACGGCGATTTCGACGGGCAGCGGCTGCTTGTCGGGCACAACGGCTATGCCGCGACCCATGGGATGACGCATGTTCGCCAGCTGTCGCTTTCGGTCGACGGGCGCACCCTGTCGGGCGAGGACACGCTCGGGGCGATGACCGCAGGCGACAGGCGCCGGTTCGAGGCGGTCGTGGCCAGGGACCGGATGCACGGCATCCGTTTCGATGTCCGTTTCCATCTGCACCCCGACGTGGACGTGGCGCTCGACCTTGGCGGAACCGCGGTTTCGCTGGCCCTCAAGAGCGGCGAGATCTGGGTCTTCCGCCATGACGGGGTCGCCGACCTCCAGCTTCGCCCGTCCGTCTACTTCCAGTCCGGGCGCCTCAAGCCGCGTCCGACGCAGCAGATCGTCCTGTCGGCCGCCGTGCTCGACTACGCCTGCCAGATCGCCTGGACCTTCGCCAAGCCCCAGGATACGCCGCACGGCATCCGCGACACGCTGCGCGACGACGACGCAGCCGAGGCCTGAACCCCTTCGACGAACGGAGCATCAACCTTGTCCGTCACAGCCCCGCCCGGCCCGCCGCCCGACCTCGTGCCCCTCCGCAGGGCCCTGATCTCGGTCTCCGACAAGACGGGCCTGGCGGACCTAGCCCGCGCCCTCGACGCCCGCGGCGTCGAGCTTCTGTCCACCGGCGGCACCGCGTCGACCCTGCGGGACATGGGCCTGACGGTCCGCGACGTCTCGGACCTGACCGGATTCCCAGAGATCATGGGGGGGCGGGTCAAGACCCTGCACCCGCGGGTTCACGGCGGCCTACTGGCAATCCGCGACGACGATGGTCACCGGGCCGAGATGGCGGCCCACGGGATCGACCCGATCGATCTTCTCGTCGTCAATCTCTATCCCTTCGAGGCGACGGTCGCGTCGGGCGCCGATGCCGCGACGGTCGTCGAGAACATCGACATCGGCGGGCCGGCAATGCTGCGCGCGGCGGCCAAGAATCACGCCTGGGTCGCCGTGCTGACGGATGTCGAGGATTACGACGCCCTGATCGCCGAACTCGATGCGAATGGCGGGCAGACGCGACTGGCCTTCCGCCGTGGCCTTGCGCAGACGGCCTACGGCCGCACCGCCGCCTACGATGCCGCGGTCTCGGACTGGTTCGCCGGCGCGGCGGACATGCCGCCCCCCCGGCGACGTGCCTTCGCCGGGCGCCTCGGCCAGACCCTGCGTTACGGCGAGAACCCGCATCAGACGGCGGCATTCTACACCGACGGCTCCGGGCGGCCGGGCGTTTCCACGGCGGTCCAGTGGCAGGGGCGGGAACTGAGCTACAACAACATCAACGATACCGATGCCGCGATCGAGCTCGTCGCCGAATTCGACCCCGCAGAGGCCGCGGCCTGCGTGATCGTCAAGCACGCCAATCCCTGCGGCGTTGCGCTGGGCGGGACCCTGGCTGATGCCTACCGCCGCGCCTACGACTGCGACCGCACCTCTGCCTTCGGCGGCATCGTGGCGCTGAACCGGAAACTCGATGCTGCGACGGCCGAGGAGATCTGCGCGATCTTCACCGAGGTCGTGGTCGCCCCCGATGCCGACGACACGGCGCGGGAGGTCTTCGCGGCGCGACGGAACCTGCGGCTCTTGACCACGGGCCGCCTGCCTGATCCCGCGGCGCCGGGACTTGCCTTCCGCCAGGTCGCGGGGGGGTTTCTCGTGCAGGATCGCGACACCGGCCGCCTCGACCGTCGCGACCTGAGGATCGTCACCCGCCGCCAGCCCGCGCCGGCCGAGATCGAGGACATGATCTTCGCCTGGCGGGTGGCCAAGCACGTCAAGTCGAACGCCATCGTCTTCGCGCGCGGGCGCGCGACCGTCGGCGTCGGCGCGGGACAGATGAGCCGGGTCGATTCCACGCGCATCGCCGCGCGGAAGGCCGCGGACATGGCCGAGGTGCTCGGGCTGGCCGACCCGCCCACGAAGGGCGCGGTTGCCGCGTCGGACGCATTCTTTCCCTTCCCGGACGGGATCGAGTCGATCGCCGCTGCCGGGGCGACGGCTGTCATCCAGCCGGGCGGGTCACTCCGGGACGCCGAGGTGATCGCCGCTGCCGACCGGCTGGGTCTGGCCATGGCCTTCACCGGCATGCGCCACTTCCGCCATTAGGCGCGCGCCATGCGGCTGACCTTCTTCACCGCGGTTCTGGTCCTCGTACTTGATCAGGTCAGCAAGTGGATCGTGGTCCGCGCGCTCGATCTCGACCGCAAGGGCGCCCTCGATGTCCTGCCACCCTGGCTCAACTTCCGCATGGCCTGGAACGAGGGGATCAACTTCGGCCTGCTGTCTTCGTCCCGGGCATGGATGCCCTGGCTGCTGGTCGCCGTTTCCGTGGCCGTATCGGCCTGGGTCTGGCTTTGGATCAGGCGGGGCGGGCATCCTCCGGCTGCGCGGCTCGCGGCGGGCCTCCTGATCGGCGGGGCGGTCGGCAACGCCATCGACCGCCTGCTCTATGGTGCGGTGGCGGACTTCCTGAACATGTCCCTTCCTGGCTGGACCAATCCCTATTCCTTCAATATCGCCGACATTGCCATCTTCGCCGGTGCCGTCGGGCTGATCCTGTTCGCCGGCCGCGACAAGGCAGCGTGACGCAGGCTTGCGATTGGCGTAAGACGCGGGCAAGAAGGAGCGGAGGGGCACTTGGTGGGCCGCATGGTCATCGCTGCACGAGGCATGGGGTTCGCGATCGTCGCCGTTCTGGCGCTGTCGGCCTGCGAACGCGGCGACCCGATACTGATGAACGTCAGGTCGCCGACCCGCGCGCCCGACGAATTCGCGATCCTGCCGACCAAGCCCCTGCAGATGCCCGAGGACATCACGGCCCTGCCCGAACCGACGCCGGGCGGGACGAACCTGACCGACCCCACGCCGGAGGCGGATGCCGTGGCTGCGCTTGGCGGCAACCCCGACAGGCTGGTGCTCACGGGCCGGCCGACGCGCGACGGGGCGCTTGTTTCCTATGCCACCCGGTTCGGCGTGACGCCCCGGATCCGCGAGATTCTCGCCGCCGAGGATCTCGCCTTCCGCAGCCGGAACCGTGGACGCCCGCTGGAGCGGCTGTTCAACGTGAACGTCTATTTCAAGGCCTACCGCCGGATGGCGCTCGACCAGTATGCCGAACTCGAACGCTGGCGCCGGGCTGGTGTCAGGACCGTCGGCGCCCCGCCCGATCCGTCGCTCGACTAGGAAAGCCCCCATCGCAGGTTGGACGAATCCTCCCGGCCATGCTACCGATGGTGGCATGAACGTTCAGACACACAACATGCGGCCCGTCATTCGCCAGCTTGACGAAGCGACGGCAAACCGCATCGCTGCCGGCGAGGTCGTCGAGCGCCCGGCGAGTGCTGTCAAGGAGCTGGTCGAGAACGCGCTCGACGCCGGTGCAGGACGCATCGACATCGTCATCGAAGATGGCGGTCGGTCGCTGATCAGGGTCGCCGACGACGGCCACGGCATGTCGGGACAGGAGCTGCCGCTTGCCCTGGCGCGACACGCCACCTCGAAGCTCGAGGCCGACGACCTTCTCAACATCCGCAGCTTCGGCTTCCGGGGCGAGGCGCTTCCATCGCTGGCCGGCGTGTCCCGCCTGACGATCCTGTCGCGCGCAGAGGGCGAGGCGGCAACGGTCGCCGTCAGCGCGGGCCGGATGGAGCCCGTACGTCCGGCGGCGCGTGGCCGGGGCACCACGGTCGAGGTGCGCGACCTCTTCTTCGCCACGCCGGCACGGCTGAAGTTCCTTCGCGGCCCAAGGGCCGAGACCCAGGCCGTCGTCGACGTCGTGCGGCGGCTGGCGATCGCCCGGCCCGACGTCGGCTTCTCGCTGACCGAATCTGGCGACGACGGCGATCGCCTGCTGATGCGCGCCGATGCCGAGTCCGGCGATCCGATGGCTGCCCTGCTGCGGCGGCTGGGACGGGTGGTCGGGGCGGATTTCGCCGCAAATGCCGTGCCGGTTGACTTCGTGCGCGACGGGATGCGGCTCTGCGGCTATGCGGCCCTGCCCACCTATTCGCGCGGCGCGGCGGTCGAACAGTTCATCTGCGTCAACGGCAGGCCGGTGCGCGACAGGGTGCTGCTCGGAGCGCTGCGCGCGGCCTATTTCGATGTCCTCCCCCGCGACCGCCATCCGGCGGCCGCGCTGTTGCTGTCATGCGAGCCCGAGAGGGTGGACGTGAACGTCCACCCCGCCAAGGCAGAGGTGAGGTTCCGCGAACCCGATGCTGCGCGGTCCCTTGTCGTGAACGGCATCCGCGCGGCGCTTGCCGGGGCGGGGCACAGGTCTGCGGACACGGTCGGGGCTGCAACCCTGGCCGCGATGCGTCCGGCGGGTACGGCCACATCCGGCAGGCAGGCGGACCGGCCCGATCCGTCCAGCCTCGCGGCCGCCTACCGGCTTCAGGCACCTTCCGATCCGCCGCTCCTCGCCGATCCCCCGCAGGCCTTCGCGCCGGCACCTGCGGCAACGTCCGACGGCGCTGCCTTTCCGTTGGGCGCGGCACGGGCGCAGTTGCACGAGAACTGGATCATCGCCCAGACGGCGGACGGAATCGTCATCGTCGACCAGCATGCCGCACACGAGCGCCTCGTCTACGAAAGGCTGAAGCGCCAGCGCGATGCCGCGGGCGTCCCCGCGCAGGAACTCCTGACGCCAGAGATCGTGGACCTGCCCGCCCATCGCGCGCAGGCCCTGCTGGACCATTCCGCGGCCCTTTCGGCGCTGGGGCTTGTGGTCGAGCCCTTCGGGGGCGCGGTTGCCGTCCGGGCGACGCCGGCGATTCTCGGTCCCGTCGATGCGGCGGCGCTGCTGCGCGACATCGCCGACGAACTGGCCGACCTCGGCGCCAGCGGCCGGCTCGAGGCGCGGCTCGATGCCGTGCTCAGCCGCATGGCCTGTCACGGCTCGGTCCGGTCCGGCCGCAGGATGCGCATCGAAGAGATGGATGCGCTCCTGCGCGAGATGGAGGCGACGCCCTTCTCGGGCCAGTGCAACCACGGGCGCCCGACCCATGTCGAGCTCAAGCTCGCCGACATCGAAAGGCTCTTCGGTCGCAGCTGACGCCGCGGCGGGATCCGCGCCACCTCAGATCCGGAAGAAGGGCTGCGCCAGCCGCGGAAGCAGGTCGCGGAAACGCAGCGGCGCCTCTGTCGCGGCAAGGCAGATGCAGGGCTCGCCCGCGTCTGCCACAGGCGCGTGACGGACATGGTCGTCCGCGACCTCGACATCGCCACGGCAGAACCGTCCGCCCTCGTCGCGGAAAGCCCCCTGAAGGACGATCGTCATCTCGCGCCCCCTGTGGGTATGGTTCGGCATCGCCGCGCCGGGCGGAATGCACAGCAGGCGCACCGATGCTCCCGGTTCAGTGCGCAGGATCGCCTGGCGAACGCCCATGCCCACGGACCGCCAGCGCACGGCATCGACATCGCCGCCGACATAGCTGCGCAGGGCCGAGGGGAACAGCCCTGCGGCCTGGATTGGACGGTCCATGGTGGCCGCGGCCTGGCCGGTGATGCGGTGCATCGTCGCCTCGAAGCTCTCGGCGGCGACCGGTTCAGCCTCGCAGCCCTCCAGAACGGCGCCGCCCACCGCGTCTATGCTCTCGAGTGTCGCCCGGCACTCGTCGCAGAGTGAGACATGCGTCGCAACCACAAGGCTGAAGGCCTCGGAAAGAGAGCCGGTGGAATAGGCCGCGAGGATGTCGTCGGGCAGGTGGTGGCGTATCGTGTCGGTCATCTCTTCATCTTCATTTCGTGCCGCAGGCGATCCAGCGCCAGGCGGATCCGGGACTTGATCGTTCCAAGGGGCAGGCCCGTCTCCGCAGCAATCTCGCTGTGGCTCCGGTCGCCGAAATAGGCCCGCTCGATCAGGTCGCGCTGGGCTTCGGGCAACTGTTCCATCGCACGCCCGAGGCGGGCGGACTCCTCCTGCAGGGCAAGCACATCGGCCTGGTCGGGCTCGCCCTCGGGCCCCCAGTAGAGCTCGTCGGGTTCGGGGCGGCGGGCCCGGCGGATGGCGTCGATGCGGCGGTTGCGTGCAATCGTGAAGATCCAGGTGGCAAGGCTGGCGCGCGACGGATCGTAAAGACCCGCCTTCGTCCAGACCGTTGCCATCACGTCCTGCATGCATTCCTCCGCAAGGCCGGGCTCGGCCCCCGACTTCATCAGGAACGCCTTCACGCGCGGGGCGTAATGGCGGAATATCGCCTCGAAGGCGGCGGTGTCGCGCGCCTCGCGAACCCGCAGCATTGCCTCGGCCCAGTCCGCCTCGTGCGTGTCAGTCGTCACCAATCTTTCCGGTTCCGGCAGTTTGCGCCTTGCGGCCGCGGATGAATGGGCATCCCGCCCGCCTCCAGGCGGCCATTCCAGAAATGCCAGACTTCCGGTTCCGGTCAACATGGAAGGTCTACGTGGCCCGCCCGTTCCCGGATCACTCGGACGATGGCGGGGGTCCTGCCTGATCCGAAGACGCGCGCGGCGCGTAACAGGGCATCTGCAAGCAGGGGAACATGCCGCATGCCTTTCGAACTCTCCGCCCGACCGCCACGGCGAATCGCAGTCATCGGCGGAGGCATCTCGGGCATGGCTGCGGCCTATCTGCTTGCCGAGACGGATTCCGTGACGCTCGTCGAGGGCGCAGCACGGCTCGGCGGCCATGCGCGAACCGTGATTGCAGGTCGCAGGGGCGACCAACCCGTCGATACCGGGTTCATCGTCTTCAACAGGGTGAACTACCCGCATCTGGCCCGCCTGTTCGACCGCCTCGGCGTGCCGGTGGCCGACAGCGACATGAGCTTCGGGGTCTCCATCGACGGAGGCCGGATCGAATATGGCCTCGCAAGCCTGTCCACGATCTTCACCCAGCGTCGCAATGCGCTGCGTCCGCGGTTCCTCGGGATGCTGCGCGATATCCTGAGGTTCAACCGCCTCGCGCCCGGGCTCTGCGGTGATCCGGGCCTCACGATCGGCGGACTGATCGAGCTGACCGGAGGCGGTGACTGGTTCCGCGACTACTACCTGACGCCCCTGTCGGGCGCGATCTGGTCCACGCCGACGCGCGGCATCCTCGATTTCCCCGCACGCACGATGATCGAGTTCCTCAGAAATCACGCCCTGCTCGATTATTCGGAAAAGCATCGCTGGCTCACCGTCCGCGGCGGCTCCATCCAGTATGTCAGGCGGCTCGAACGGCATCTCCTCTCTGCCGGGGTCGAGATCGCGACCGGTTCGCCGGTCGTTGCCCTGCGCAGATCGCCCGCGGGCGTCGAGCTGCGGCGCCAGGGCGGGGAATGGGAACGCTTTGACGAGGTCGTCCTCGCCACCCACTCTGACGACAGCCTTCGCCTGATTTCCGACGCGACGCCCGAGGAACGCCAGACCCTTGCAGCCATCCGCTACCAGCCGAACACGGCGATCCTGCACGCGGATGCCTCCGTCATGCCGCGGCGCCGGGGGGCGTGGTCAAGCTGGGTCTACACCGAGGAGCGTGGCGCACGCCCGGATGCGATCAGCCTGACCTACTGGATGAACTCGCTGCAGCCGATTCCGCGTGACGACCCGATGTTCGTCACGCTCAATCCCGTGCGCCCGATACGTGACGAACTGATCTATGATCAGACGATCTTCCGCCATCCCGTCTACGATCTGGCTGCGATTGCGGCCCAGGAGCGGCTGCGCGCGACGAACGGTCGCGGCGGGCTGTGGTTCTGCGGGGCATGGATGCGCAACGGATTCCACGAGGACGGGTTCGCCAGCGCGGTCGATGTCGTGCAGGCCATGTCGCGCCTGCGCGAAAGGCGGCTCGTGGCATGAGCGGCGTCGATCACATCCGGGGAAAGACATTCCACGGCCGGCAGGACGCGACGCGCAATGCGTTCAGCTACGGGGTCGACTACATCCTTCTGGATGCCGAGACCACCATTGCCGGTCCCCTCCTGTTCTCGCGCAACCGGGCCAATCTCGTCGCGCTCCATGATCGCGATCACGGCGGGGCGCCCGGGCACGGTCGCGGCGCGGCCTGGGTGCGCGACGTGCTGGCCGCACAGGGCATCACCCTGCCCTGGCTCAGGATCGAGCTGCTCGCCCAGCCCCGTGTCCTGGGTCACGTCTTCAATCCTGTCAGCTTCTGGCTGTGCCGGGACGGCCAGGATGCGTTGCGCGTCGTCATTGCCGAGGTGACCAACACCTACGGCGACCGCCATTCCTACCTCTGCCGCAGGCACGATCTGGGCCCGATCCGCCCCGAGGACCGTCTTACGGCATCGAAGGTCCTGCATGTGTCGCCCTTCCAGCCCGTCGACGGGGCCTATCACTTCAACTTCGACATCCGCCCCGAGCGCATCCACATCCGCATCGCCTACGACAAGCCGGGTGGCGGTATGCTGGCGACGCTGACCGGTACGCGGCGCCCGCTGACCAACCGGTCGATCCTTTCGGCCTGCCTGCGCCGGCCCTTCGGGTCGCGCCGCGTGCTTGGACTGATCCACTGGCAGGCGCTCAAGCTGTGGTGGAAGGGGGCAGAGTTCCGCGCCCGTCCCGCCCCGCCGGCCGAGGAGGTCTCCGGGTGAGCCTTGTCGTCCCCGCAATCCCGGCCGATGCGACGACGCCCGGAACAGGGGCACCGCTTGCGGCCTATTCGCTGTTCGCCGGGATGCTCGCCATGGCGGGGCTGCCCATCTACATCCACGCGCCGAAGGTCTATGCGGAAACCTGGGGAATCAGCCTCGGGCTTCTCGGTGCGGTCCTCTTCGGATTGCGGCTCTTCGATCTGGTACAGGATCCGGCCCTCGGCTGGCTGGTGGCGCGGCTTGGCCGTGCCCGGGGGGCCGCCATGGCCGCAGCCACGGCGGTCATGGCCCTGGCGATGGCCGGCCTCTTCGCGGTGACGCCCCCGATCGCGCCCGTGCTGTGGTTCGCGCTGACGCTCGCCCTGCTCTTCACGGCCTACAGCTTCCTGACGATCGCCTTCTATGCCAGGGGCGTGGCGCGCGGCGCGGCAATGGGCCCGGGGGGCGACCTGCGCCTCGCCGGCTGGCGCGAGGGCGGGGCGCTGGCGGGCGTCTGCCTTGCCGCGATGGCGCCGGGACTTCTCGGCACGTTCTCTCAAACCCCCTATGCCGCCTTCGCCGCCCTCTTCGCCCTGACCTGTGCCCTTGCAGCCCTGGCGATGCGCGCCGAATGGCACGGCCCGGCCGCAGTCGCGCCGACGGGGTTCCGCGCCGTCCTGCGCGACCCGGTGGCGCGGGGGCTTCTGGCCCTTGCCCTCGTCAATGCCGCGCCGTTGGCCGTGACATCGACGCTGTTCCTGTTCTTCGTGGAAAGCAGGCTCGAAGCCGCCGGGTGGGAAGGGCCGCTTCTCATACTGTTCTTCCTGTCCGCCGCCGCGGCGGCACCTGCCTGGGCGCGGGCGGCGCGGCAACGTCCTGCGCGGCCGGTGCTTCTGGTCGCGATGGTCCTGTCGATCCTGTCCTTCGGGGTCGCCGCCACGCTCGGCCCCGGTGACCTGGTGGCCTTCGCCATCGTCTGCATGGTTTCTGGCGTGATGCTCGGTGCCGACATGGTGATCCTGCCCGCACTCTTCTCGCGCCGGCTCGCGGCGATCGCCCCCGATGCCGGGACCGGATTCGGGATGTGGTCCTTCGCGACGAAGTTCACGCTGGCCTTCGCGGCCGCGATCCTCCTGCCCGTCCTTCAGGCCAGCGGGTTCAGGACCGGCGCGGACAATCCCGCAGATGCGCTGAGAACCCTGACCGTCCTTTACGCGCTTGTTCCCTGCGCGCTCAAACTCGCGGCCATAGCCCTGCTGATGGTCACGCGGCTGCCGGAGGACTGAGTGATGGAAGACCTTCTCTATGCCGGCCTCGGCGCCGGCGCCGCGATGACGCTGGTCGCTGCGCGCCAGCATCTTTCGGGCTTCATCGGGCAACGTCCGAGGGACTACAGAGGGCAGCTGCCCGTCTTCGACCTGCGCGGGCATCTGGCCGGTGACCTCTTGATGGAGGGTGTGATCTTCGGCCCGACTGGTCGGGCAAGCTCGCGCTTCGTGGCCGAGGCCAGGGCCACCTGGGCCGGCAACCGCTGCGTCATGACCGAGGAGTTCCGCTACGAGAGCGGCCGCACGCAGAGGCGCGAATGGCGCCTCACCCTCGGCAATGACGGCGCGATCAGGGCAGAGGCAGACGACGTGCCGGGCGGCGGGCGCGGCTGGCAGTCAGGCAACGCCGTCCTGCTCCGCTATCCGATCCGCCTGCCCGCGGATGCCGGCGGGCATGTCCTGAAGGTCACGGACTGGATGTATCTGACGCCGGGTGGAACGATCATGAACCGAAGCCAGTTCCACAAGTTCGGCATCAAGGTGGCCGAACTCGTCGCCTCGATCCGCCCGCGCGCCGCCTGACGCATGCGGACCTGGGCGGGCAGGCGATACTGGCTGGTCGGCGCCAGCGAAGGGCTTGGCGCCGCCCTGGCCGCGGTAATGAGCCGCGCGGGGGCAGAGCTCGTCCTGTCCGCCCGTAACGAGGCAAGGCTGAGGGTGGTCGCTGCGGGGCTGCCGGGCAAGGTCGCCGTCGTGCCGGTCGACGTCGCCGACGCAGCGTCCGTGCGCGCAGCCGCCGATGCGGCCGGGCGGATCGACGGCCTCGTCTGGCTGGCGGCCGTCTACTGGCCCATGAAGGCGCAGGACTGGGACGCCGATCAGGTGACGGCGATGTGCGACGTCAATTTCACCGGCGCGGCGCGCGTTCTTGGGCAGGTTGTTCCCGCCATGGTCGCGCGGCGCCAGGGCCATATCGTCCTGACCGGATCGCTTTCGGGATTCCGGGGGCTTCCCGGCGCGATCGGCTACGGGGCCTCGAAGGCGGGGGTGATGCATCTGGCCGAGACCATGCGGGTCGATCTTCTGGGGTCCGGCGTCGAGGTGCAGCTCGTCAATCCCGGGTTCATCCGCACCCGGCTGACCGACAAGAACGACTTCAGGATGCCCTTCATCATGGAGGCGGACGAGGCGGCCCGCCGCTTCTTTGCGCAGATGAACCGGCGCAGCTTCGCAGCAAACTTCCCCCGGTCCTTCGCCGCGTTCTTCCGGCTGTCCCAGTTCCTTCCGGACTGGATCTACTATCCGCTGATGAAGCGGCTATAGCCCTCGGGCCGCCTCAGGCGAGGTGATCGACCAGCCGCATGTACTGCGCCAGATGGCCGACCTCCTCAAGCCACCGCGCGACAAGGCGCGGTTCGTGCGGGGCGGGGTGAACGCCGGCCGGAATCTCCCGGGCAAGCACCGACCCGACGGCCAGGGCCACCGGAACCGAGACGAGCCGGGCCATGGCGGTGCCGCGCACGTCACCCCAGGCATCCAGTGCCCAGGTCCGGTGAAAGACCGGCAGGCCCGCCTTCTCGGCCTTCAGCGACACGAATAGCACGACGCGATCGGGGTCATCCTGGCCATAGGAATTCTCGCGCCAGAAGCGGTCGGACATCTCCTTCAGGCGCGCTTCGCCCGCCGGGCCCTCGAGCGTCTCGATCTCGGCGAAGACCGGCGCCCAGGCCTCGGCCCAGCCGTTCAGACGGATCGTCCCGCGCACGAAGTCCCTGACCGGCCAGGCCGGATCGAACCGGTATTCCGCCATGAACGGGACCGAGTCGCGGTTGGGATAGACCTCGAACGTCTCGGGCACCGGCAGGGGGGCCGTGTACGAGGTGATGGCGTCCCAGGGCCTCTGGACGCGTAGCTCCGAGAAATCGCGGATCGACCGGCTGGGCGAGCGCAGCGCCTTGAGCACGCCGAGCGGCGACCAGGAGAACTTGTAGCGGAAGGCGTTCGGAACCTTCGGGATTCCGCCGCAGTAAGAGGTGAAGGAAACGACGTTCTTCACGTCGTAGACTGGCGAGGCACGATAGGCAGCCACCAGGTCATGCGCCATCATGTGGTCGATCCCGGGGTCGAGGCCCACCTCGTTGACAAGCGCGACCCCTGCCTCGCGCGCCGCGGTGTCCAGCGCGCGCATCTCCGGTGCGATATAGCTCGACGAGACGAAATGGGCACCCTTCCTGACGCAGGCCGCCGCGATCGCGGGATGCTGGTCTGCGGGCAGCATCGATACGGCCACGTCGCCCCTGTCCAGGGCGCTCTCCAGCGCCGCCAGGTCATAGGGGCGGATGTCATCGGTCAGGTCCCCGACCGCATCGCGCGCCTTTTCGACCGTGCGGTTCCACACGGTCACGCGGTCGCCGCCCTCGATCAGCCGCCTCAGCCCGGGCACGGCTGAAAGCCCGGTTCCGCACCAGTGGATCGTCGTCATGCTCCCTCCCCCCCGATCAGGCCTCCGGCAGATGCCGTTCGAATTCCGCCCGCGCCCGTGCCCATGCGCCCGTCTCGGCCCGCCCCAGGGCCAGAAGCGAAGGCAGCAGCTGCGCCGCGAAGTCCTCGCTCGATTCGCGCGGCAGAAGCGAGGGCAGGTTGTCGATTGCCATCACGTCGAGCGGCGGATCCCCGGCCACGCGCAGAACCGGCGCGTCCCAGTCCGTCGCCCGATCGTAGACCTTGACGGGCGAGAAATCGGATGTCGGGTCGCAGGCGATGTCTCCGATCACGCGCAGCGCGCGGGGTGCCGTCACGGCGCCGGCAGGGACGAAGACCGGGCAGCCCGGGCGGGCAAGGATGCAGTTCAGGAAGACCTCGTGGGCCAGCACCTCGGGGAAGGGGCCGCCATGTGCAGTCTCGGCCATGTCCCAGCGCGTGACCACCAGGCCGAGGCTCTCGCACAGGTCGCCTGCGCCCGTGCCGACGCGCCCGAGCGCGCCGATGATCATCACCCGCGGCGCAAGGCCCGCCAGGTCGCTCCGGACATCGGCGACGAGCGCCTCCTTGTCGCGCCATGTGGCAACGGGTCCGCAGACCGCCCCGGCGGCCTGCGCGGCAAGGGCCTTCAGCGATACGGCCGCACCTGCGAAACCCGCCCAGTAGCCGAAGGCGGCGACCCTTCGCCCGGCCTCGTCGACAAGATATTCGAGATCGAGAAGCGTTCCTCCCCCGGCGCGGAACCGGCGCAGCAGGACCTGACCAGCGGGCTGGCCCTTGAAGGCATGTCCGAACATGATGTGCCGGTGACGCAGGGGTGTGCCGTCCTCGGGCAGTTCCTTGAGGCCGAACACGATGGCATCCGCCGGGGCGCCGGGCCACGAGCCTTCGGCGGCGATCTCGGCACCGGCATCCCGGTAGCCGGCGATGGGAATGGCACGCTGGCGGCTGTCCTCGACCGTCACGCGCATGCCGGCGCGGACCAGTTGCGCCACACCCTCGGGCGTCACGCCGACCCGTTCCTCGTGCGGGCGCTGCTCCGCCCTGACCCACAGATGCACCACCGGATGCCCCCCGTTTCCCGTGACGCCGCCCTGCCTACTCCGCGACCGGGCCAACGAAAAGGGCCGCCCCGAGGCGGCCCGCGACGAAGCCCGTGGCGGGCTGCGTTCAGCCCTGCCGGGCCTTGTACCGCTTCTGGGTCTTGTTGATCACGTAGACCCGGCCCTTGCGGCGCACGATCTGGCAATCGCGGTGCCGCATCTTCAGCGAGCGGAGCGAGTTGCGGACCTTCATCGGTCGTCTCCTTGTCGCGGCGACCATGCGCCTGTGGTGTCGTCGGCCCCGTGGCGGGGCGGTGATGGTGGGCGCGACAAGGATCGAACTTGTGACCCCTACGATGTCAACGTAGTGCTCTACCGCTGAGCTACGCGCCCGATTGCCGCATGTCCGCCCCGGCCCAAAAAAACAAGGACGCGGGCGGAACCGCGTCAGTCCGGGGGTCTATAGAAGGTTGGCCCCGGCCTTTCAAGGGGGTTCGGGCGGCCGACTCCGGCCGATACGCCCACGGGGTTCGACGGACGGTGATTTGCCGCTATAGTTCCCGCAAGCAGCGAGGGGCAGCATGGCATTCAGGCCGTACGAACTCTTTCAGCCGCAGCAGCGGACGACCAGCCTGATCTTCACCTCGCCGCATAGCGGGCGGGCCTATCCGCCGGGCTTCCTCAAGTCCTCGATCCTGGACGAACGCACCATCCGGACCTCCGAGGACGCCTTCGTGGACCAGCTTCTCGACTGCGTGCCGGGCCTCGGCGCGCCCCTGCTGGCAGCCACGGCACCGCGTGCCTACATCGACCTCAACAGGGCGCCGGACGAACTCGACCCGGCGCTGGTCGAGGGCGTGAAGGCCCAGGCCCACAATCCCCGCATTTCCTCGGGACTCGGCGTCATTCCCCGTGTCGTATCCGGCGGACGGGCCATCTATCGCGGGAAGATCCCGTTCTCCGACGCGCGGGCCAGGATCGAGGGATGCTGGCACCCGTTCCACGCCCAGCTCCAGCTGCTTCTTGACGGTGCCCTTGCCCGCTTCGGCGAGGCGATCCTGATCGACGTCCATTCCATGCCGCACGAGGCCGTGGACTCCGTCCCGGGACTGGCCGGAAGAAAGCCGGACATCGTGATCGGCGACCGTTTCGGCGCATCGGCCGGGGCCACGGTCGTCGACCGGGTCGAGGCCGCCTTCCGGGATGCCGGGTTCAGGGTGTCGCGCAACGTGCCCTTTGCCGGGGCCTACATCACCCAGGCCTATGGCCGCCCGTCCCGGGGACAGCACGCGGTCCAGGTCGAGCTCGACAGGTCGCTCTACATGAACGAGGCCGAGATCCGGCCGAACGGAAACTTCGCCGCCTTCAGGCGGACCCTTGCCGCGATCCTGCAGGACATCGTTGCCATCGGCCGGGGCGCCGGGCGGCTGGCGGCCGAATGATCAGCGCAGCGCGCGCCCCTTGATGATCGCGTCATGGCCGAATCGGGCGCGGATCGCATCCGCGGCCCGCTCCGCCTCTGCACGCCGCGCCGCCGCAGGGTCGAGCATGTCGGCCGTCACGTCCGCGGCGCTGTCCGGCACGAGACCCGAGATCCCGACCCCGACAAGGCGGAAGGGTCCGGGCTCGCTGACCCCCGCCAGCAGGCGTGCGGCCGCCGCATAGATCCTGTCGGCAAGCTGCGTGGGCTGGCGCAGCGTCTCGCGCCGGGTCAGGATCGCAAAATCGGCGCGCCGCAGCTTCAGCGTGACGATCTGGCCGGCGAGGGCCTTCGCCTTGGCGCGATCGGCGGCCTTCTCGGCCAGCCGCCAGACATGGCCGTCCAGGAGGTTCCGGTCCGACGTGTCCTCGTCGAAGGTCGTCTCGTTCGAGATCGACTTCGGCCTGTCACCGGGATCGACGCGCCGGCTGTCCTCGCCCCGTGCCAGTCGCCAGAGCCGGTCCCCCATGGCACCGAAGGCCTGTCCAAGATCCCTGCGATCCCAGCGCCGCAGGTCGGCGAAGGTCCGGATGCCGCGGGATTCGAGCGCCGCCTGCGTCGCCGCACCCACGCCCCAGATCATGCGGACCGGCCTGTCGGCCAGGAAGTCCGCGGTCTCCGCCACCCCGATCACCGAGAACCCGCGCGGCTTGTCCAGGTCGGACGCGAGCTTGGCGAGGAACTTGTTGTGCGACAGGCCGACCGATCCGGACAGCCCCAGCTCGGTCTCCATCCGCCGCACCAGGCGCGCCAGCAGGACGGCAGGGGGCGCCCCGTGCAGCCGCGCGGTTCCGCCGAGGTCGAGGAAGGCCTCGTCAAGCGACAGGGGCTCGACCAGGGGTGTCAGGCCCTCCATCATGCCACGGATCGCCCGCGAGGCCGCGACATAGGCGTCGAAACGGGGTTTGACGACCACCGCATCGGGGCAGAGCCTGAGCGCGCGGAACATTGGCATCGCGGATCGCACGCCGCGGATCCGCGCGATGTAGCAGCAGGTCGAGACGACCCCCCGGTGCCCGCCCCCGACGATCACCGGCCTGTCGCGCAGCGACGGGTCGTCCCGCTTCTCGACGCTGGCATAGAAGGCGTCGCAGTCCATGTGGGCGACCGAAAGGTCGAAGAGTTCCGGGTGTTCCAGGATCCGCGGCGACCGGCAGGCCGGGCAACGCCGTCCGGCTTCGAAGGTGGTCAGGCAGTCGCGGCAGAGTGCGGGCATCGGCGCGCAGGATAGCAGCGCCGGAGGGGCAGCGGAATGCGGCCGGCGCCGCCGACCTTCCGGCCCGACCTGCCCGGACCGGGCCGCTTCGCCCGCCGGCCCCCGGGATGGAAGATCACCGCCCCTTTCCCCTTTCCCGGCAGGCACCGCCCTGCCATATTCGCCGCCATACAGGGACCGGAGCCCAGGGCATGGACAATCTGATCGGCGGCAACGCGGTGTGGTTCGTCATCGCGCTGTTCATCATCCTCTGCATCTTTCTCGGCGTCAGGATCGTTCCGCAGTCCGACAAGTATGTCGTCGAGCGCTTCGGGCGCCTGCGGTCGGTGCTTTCCCCGGGGATCAACCTCATCGTCCCCTTCCTCGACCGCGTGGCCCACAAGATCTCCATCCTCGAGCGGCAGCTTCCGACCCACAAGCAGGATGCGATCACCGCGGACAACGTTCTGGTGACGGTGGACACCAGCGTCTTCTACCGGATCACCGAGCCCGAGAAGACCGTCTACCGCATCCGCGATGTCGATGCCGCGATCTCCACCACGGTCGCCGGCATCGTCAGGGCCGAGATCGGCACGATGGACCTCGATCATGTGCAGTCGAACCGGGCATCGCTCATCGCGAAGATCCGCGACGCGCTGGCCAACGTCGTCGACGACTGGGGGATCGAGGTCACGCGGGTCGAGATCCTCGACGTCAATCTCGACGAGGCGACCCGCGCGGCCATGCTGCAGCAGCTCAACGCCGAGCGGGCGCGGCGCGCCCTGGTGACCGAGGCCGAGGGCAAGCGGCGGGCGGTGGAACTGGCGGCCGATGGCGAGCTCTATGCGGCCGAACAGGCCGCCAAGGCCAAGCGGATCACGGCTGACGCCGAGGCCTATGCCACGGGCGTCATTGCCGCGACGATCAAGGAAAGCGGGCTCGAGGCGGCCCAGTACCAGGTCGCGCTGAAACAGGTCGAGGCCCTGGCACAGATCGCGGCCGGCCCCGGCAAGCAGATGGTCATCCTGCCGGCGAACCTGGCCGATGCCTTCGGCGACGCGTTCCGCATGCTGAAGGGGAAGACCTGATGGCGATCTGGCAGGAATGGTGGGTCTGGATCACGGCGGGCGGCATTCTCGCGATCCTTGAACTGATCCTGCCGGGACAGGTGCTCCTCGGCTTCGCCGCCGGCGCCGTGTTGACCGGCCTTCTCCTGGCGGCGGGCATTCTGGGTGCGTCCTGGCCGGTCCTGCTCTTCGTCTTCGCGATGGCCTCCCTTGCTGCCTGGTGGGTGTTCCGCCGGGTGTTCCGCGGGCGTGCGGGCGACCCGAAGATCTGGCACACCGACATCAACGACAATCCCTGATCAACGGCCGCCGGGTCGTGCAGCCGGCCGTGCGCCCGGCTGGCGATTGTCCGCCTGATTCCGTGCACAATCCTGTTCGGATGCCCCGGATTGTTGCTCTCGTGCATCGCCTGTGCGGGTTGTTGCCGATCGTGAATGGCGGGCAGCCGGGTTTCGCCGCCTGCCCGGTGCGGGGGCTGAGGCGGGCAGCGGGGCGTGCTAGAAGGCCTGCGAAGGCAGCAGCAGGACGCCGGCGGAAGACCGGCGCAGAAGGATTTGACCCGTGGCGAGCATTGAACCGACCCCATTGCAGATCGTTCCGCCGGCCGGCACGCCGAAACGGCGCTCGGGTGGCCGGCGCATCCTGCGCAAGCTGGCGCTGGCGGCCCTGATTCTCGGATTCATGGCGACGGCTTGGGCCGTCTATTCCGAAGGCACGGGCCTTTCGATCGAGGTTCAGGCCCTGCCCGCCCCGGGTTGACGGCCGTCAGCGGGGCGGCAGCCCCGCAAGGATGGCGCGCGCGGCGGCGGCGGGATCGGGCGCGGCCCAGACGGGCCGACCGACGACGATGTGATCCGCGCCGGCCCGGACCGCCTCGGCCGGGGTCGCCACACGCTTCTGGTCGCCCGGTTCGCTGCCCGCGGGCCTGACGCCCGGCGTGACGATCAGCTTTCCCGCCGCCTCGGGCAGCGCGCGGATCAGCGCGGCCTCGCGGGGGCTGGCGATGACGCCGTCCGCTCCGGCCGCGAAGGCGCGGGCAGCGCGCAGCGCCACGATCTCGGCCACATCGCCCGGCCGGATCAGCGCGGCGTCGAGGTCCGCCCTGTCGAGCGAGGTGAGGATCGTCACGGCAAGGATGCGCGTCGCGCTGCCCCCGGCCCCGGCCCGAGCCGCGCGCACGACGTTCGGGTCACCGTGGACCGTCAGGAAGTCCGGGCCGAAGGCGGCAAGCCCCCGCACCGCGGCCTCGACCGTGGCGCCGATGTCGAAGAGCTTTAGGTCCAGGAAGATGCGCTTGCCGTGGTCGTCCTTGAGTTCGCGGGCCAGCGCGAGCCCGCCGCCCGTCAGCATCCCGAGGCCGATCTTGTAGAAGCCGACGGCGTCGCCAAGGCGCTGTGCCAGCGCATGCCCGGCGACGGCATGCGGCACGTCCAGCGCGACGATCAGTCGGTCGTCGGCGCGCGGCTCGGTCATGGCGCCCCCCCCGATGGCTCCCAGGCGATCCGGCGCCGTTTGGCGCGGGCGGCGCGGCCATGTCAAGGTGTCGGGCATGGCGGGCAGGGTGCCTGCATGGCAGGCGGCCCGGACGGACCCGGGGCCCGCGGCCGGCCTCAACCTCGGGCAGGCACGGAACCCGGGCCGTCGGCCGGGGCGCAGGGCAGGGGGTCAGGCAGCGCGGCGCGCCGCCTCGGCCCTGCCCATGTCGGCAAAGAGCGCCAGCTTGGCCTGCGCGGCCAGACGGTGACGCAGGGCAGGGGCACCCGGCGCCCGGGCCGGCGCGGCGACGCTGACGCGGACCTCCGATGGCTGTTGCGGATCGCCGAAAAGAAGGCTGACGGTCGCCTCGACGAGGCCGGTCGCGCGATTGCGGCGGGGGGAAAGGACACGGGCGCAGGTGATGCGCAAGACTGCCTCCGTTCTGGATGGGCCGGGGGGCAGTCTCGCCGATCGCGGTTGCTGAAGGGTTGATGCCCGTTCCTGCGGAATATGGCGCCCGATCCGTCTTGAATCCGCGCCTGCGCATCCTCACATCCCCGGCAAGACCCGGACAGTGCCGTGCCTTGGCGGGGCGGCCATTCCATCCCGGGGGCTTCATGAAAGGAGATTGCCGATGAACATGGAAAAGTTCACGGAACGGTCGCGCGGGTTCCTTCAGGCCGCACAGACCATCGCGATGCGCGAGGGGCACCAGCGGGTGCTGCCGGAGCATCTTCTGAAGGCGCTGATGGATGACGAGCAGGGGCTTTCGGCGAACCTGATCCGCCGTGCCGGCGGCTCGCCCGAGCGGGTGGCCGAATCGGTGAACCTTGCGGTGTCGAAGCTGCCCAAGGTCAGCGGCGGTGACGGGCAGGTCTATGTGGATCCCTCGCTCGTGCGCGTGCTGGACGAGGCCGAGAAGGTCGCCACCAAGGCCAAGGACAGCTTCGTTCCGGTCGAGCGCATCCTGATGGCGCTGGCGATGGTCAACACCAGGGCCAAGGATTCGCTCGATGCCGGGGCGGTGACGGCGCAGAAGCTGAATGCCGCGATCAACGACATCCGCAAGGGTCGCACGGCCGACAGTGCCAGCGCCGAGGACACGTTCGAGGCGCTGAAGAAATATGCGCGCGACCTGACCGAGATGGCCGAGCAGGGCAAGATCGACCCGATCATCGGCCGCGACGAGGAAATCCGGCGCACCATGCAGGTGCTGAGCCGGCGGACCAAGAACAACCCGGTGCTGATCGGCGAGCCGGGCGTCGGCAAGACCGCGATCGCGGAGGGTCTCGCCCTGCGCATCGTCAACGGCGACGTGCCCGAGAGCCTGAAGAACAAGAAGCTGATGGCGCTCGACATGGGCGCACTGATCGCCGGGTCGAAGTACCGCGGCGAGTTCGAGGAGCGGCTGAAGGCTATCCTGAAGGAGATCGAGGCGGCCGCGGGCGAGATCATCCTGTTCATCGACGAGCTCCACACGCTCGTGGGCGCGGGCAAGACCGATGGCGCGATGGATGCGGCGAACCTCATCAAGCCCAGCCTCGCGCGGGGCGAGCTGCACTGCGTGGGCGCCACGACGCTCGACGAATACCGCAAGTACATCGAGAAGGACGCGGCCCTTGCCCGTCGCTTCCAGCCGGTGATGGTGCAGGAGCCCACGGTCGAGGACACCGTGTCGATCCTGCGCGGGATCAAGGAGAAGTACGAGATGCACCACGGCGTGCGCATCTCGGACGCGGCCCTGGTCGCCGCCGCGACGCTCAGCCACCGCTACATCACCGACCGTTTCCTGCCCGACAAGGCGATCGACCTCGTGGACGAGGCCGCGAGCCGGCTGCGGATGGAGGTGGACAGCAAGCCCGAGGAGCTTGATGCGCTGGACCGCGAGATCCTGCAGAAGCAGATCGAGGCCGAGGCGCTGAAGAAGGAGGACGACGCCGCCTCGAAGGATCGTCTGGCAAAGCTCGAGAAGGAGCTTGCCGACCTTCAGGAGCGCTCTGCCGAGATGACGGCGCGCTGGCAGGCCGAACGCGACAAGCTGGAATCCGCACGCGGGCTGAAGGAACAGCTCGAGGCCGCGCGCAACGAACTCGAACAGGCCAAGCGCGAAGGCAACTTCGCCAAGGCGGGCGAACTCCAGTACGGGCGCATCCCTGAACTCGAGCGACAGCTGGCCGAGGCCGAGACCTCGGGCGGCAGCCTCATGGTCGAGGAGACGGTGCGTCCCGAACAGATCGCCGAAGTCGTCGAACGCTGGACCGGGATCCCGACCTCGAAGATGCTCGAAGGCGAGAAGGACAAGCTCCTGCGCATGGAGGAGGAGCTTGGCAAGCGCGTCATCGGCCAGCGGCAGGCCGTGGTCGCCGTCTCGAACGCCGTGCGCCGCGCCCGTGCCGGACTTCAGGACGAGAACCGCCCCCTCGGGTCGTTCCTCTTCCTCGGGCCGACCGGCGTCGGCAAGACCGAGCTGACCAAGGCGCTGGCCGAATACCTCTTCGACGACGAGCATGCGATGGTCAGGATCGACATGTCGGAGTTCATGGAGAAGCACTCCGTGGCCCGGCTGATCGGGGCGCCCCCCGGCTATGTGGGCTATGACGAGGGCGGCGTGCTGACCGAGGCGGTCCGGCGCCGGCCCTACCAGGTCGTGCTCTTCGACGAGGTCGAGAAGGCGCATCCGGACGTGTTCAACGTCCTGCTTCAGGTGCTGGACGACGGCATCCTGACCGACGGGCAGGGCCACCGGGTGGACTTCAAGCAGACCCTCATCGTGCTGACGTCGAACCTCGGCAGCCAGGCACTGAGCCAGTTGCCGGAGGGGGCGGATTCCTCTGACGCCCGTCGCGAGGTGATGGAGGCGGTCCGGGCGCATTTCCGGCCCGAGTTCCTGAACCGGCTTGACGAGACGATCATCTTCGACCGTCTGACCCGGGCCGACATGGGCGGGATCGTCGAGATCCAGCTCAAGCGTCTGGAGAACCGGCTTGCGGCGCGGAAGATCACGCTCGATGTCGACGCCGACGCCCGCAAGTGGCTGGCCGACGAGGGCTACGATCCGGTGTTCGGCGCGCGGCCGCTCAAGCGGGTGATCCAGCGCAGCCTGCAGGATCCGCTGGCCGAGATGCTGCTTGCCGGCGACATCAAGGACGGCGAGACGGTCCACGTCACCGCCGGAGTCGACGGCCTGATCGTCGGCGAGCGCGTGGCGCAGACCGGTCGGCACCGGCCGGAAGTCGCCGTGCTGCACTGATCTCGCGGGCCGATCGGTCCCGGGCGGAGGGCGGGCCTGCCGAGGCCCGCCTTTTCGTTTGCGCCCCGGTGCCCGCCGCTCTAGAACAAAGGACGAACATACGCGATTGCGGAGGATCCCGGATGCTGAGGATCGACTACATCGAATTGCCAAGCCGCGACGTCGCCGCGACGAGCGCCTTCTTCGCTTCGGCCTTCGGCTGGGGCACCGTGGACTACGGCCCGGACTACCGGGGCCTGGCCGAAGCCGGAATCGATGGCGGCATCGACGGCACGGCCGACCGGGCGGCCGCGCCGCTGGTGATCCTCAAGGCCGAAGACCTGGCCGCGGCCGAGGCGCGGGTCCGCGCCGCAGGCGGAACCGTGACCCGGCCCGCCTTCGCCTTTCCGGGGGGCCGCCGGTTCCACTTCCGTGAACCCGGCGGCACCGAGATGGCCGTCTGGTCAGAAACCTGACTCCGGCCGGCCGCGGCTCAGGCTGATCGCAGGATCACCAGGTTGTTGTCGACCGCGGCAGCGATCTCGCGGTAATGCGCGGTGCGCCGCGTCGGGTCCTCGCCCGACCGCAGGATGACCAGCGCCGTTTCGGCGATCACGCGCCCGGCTTCCTCTGCCGCCGCGACCTCGCGTTCCGCTGACACCGCGCGCATCGCGGGAAGCCGCACCGCCGCCGGCCGGTTTCCGGCGCGCGGGCGCACCGTTTCGGCCGCCGGATCGAGGTTGCCGGTGACAATCCGGTCCAGCCTTGCAGCGGCCTCCGTCAGGGCTGCCCGGATCGCGCGATAGTCGCCGCGTTCGGGCAGGCTGTCGGCGATCCTCAGGTAGTGAACCCGCAGACAGTCGATCCGGTAGCGCCGCAGCCAGGTCGCGCCGCAGGTCGCGGCAGCCTGCCGGATCAGCGCAGCGATCGTGTCGGTCGTGTCGCTGTTCAGCGCCAGCGGCAGGCCAGGCTCCCCGAGGTCGGACAGCCGCGCTGCCGGCGCCTCGGGCTGGGGTGGCGCAGGCGGGGGCGGCGGGAAGGCGATCTCCTCCTCGCCATCCGGTCCGGTGCCGGATTCGCCGTCGCCTCCGTCTCCGCCCGTATCGGTGTCCCCGGGCTCTCCGTCCGGGTCTGTCCCGTCCGGTGTGTCCGTCGAATCCGTGTCACCGGGCGTGACCGTTTCGTCGGACTGCCCCGGTTCGGGCTCGGGCGCAGGGCCATCCGGCACCATCGGGCCGACGCACAGCTCGCAGGCTGCAGCAATGGCGGCGACGGGCGCGCCTCCAGGGCCGAAGGCGCCGGCGGGTCCGTGTACGAGAAAGGCGGCAAGGGCAGCATACGGAAGACAGGATGCTCCCGACAGACAATCGCGTTTCATGATCAATCCTCCGCATCCGGAAAGTTGAAATCGCGGCGCGGATGCTTCGCCGTTTCGTCGATGTCCCATCACCGCCGGCGCCGGCACGGGCGAGAATGCGCCCCTGCCTTCTGCGGTCGCCGGCCCTTCACGTTCCGGGGCCTCCCCGGAATGGACTAGGGTCCTGGCATCGTTCCTTCCCTCCCCGACCGGTCCATCAGGTCGCGGCCGGCCCCTCAGGCCGACCGCAGGATGACGAGGTTTGCATCAACCGCGCTTGCGATCTCGCGGTAATGCGCGGTGCGCCGCGTCGGGTCCTCGCCCGACCGCAGGATGACGATCTTCGTCTCCTCGACGACCTTCGCGGCCTCGCGCGCGGCCCGGCCGACATCGGCCTCGCGCACGGCGCGCAGCGGCGCCGTCTGGGGCGCCAGCCGCTGATGGCGGATCCGCGGCCTGATCTTCTTCGCCGCCGGATCGCGGTATTTCACGACGATCGTCTTCAGCTTCCCGGCCGCGCGCTCCAGCGCCAGCCTGATCGGCAGATAGTCGCTGCGGTCCGGAATGGCCCTGGCGATCCTCAGATAGTACCAGCGCAGGCAGTCGATGCGGTACTTCCGCAGGATCAGGGTGCCGCAGGTCTGGTTCGCCTCGGTGATCAGGGCGACGATGTCGTCCGTGTTGGCCCTGCTCAGGCCGACCGGTCCGGCAACCGGATCCGGTCCGCTGTCGCCGGCCGGCTCGCAGTCGAATTCGCAGCCCTGGGCGGGCACGACCAGATCCTCGGGCAGGGTCACGCCGTCGGCCGTCGCCGAAAGCCAGAAACCGGGCAGGACGCCCGGCGGCATGCCGACCGGAAGGGCGAAGGCAGCGCCCGGCTGCATGGCAGCCGATTCGACGATGAACGTCGCTGCAGCGATGCCGGTGACTGCGAGACGGGCCTTCGCCATTGCCTTCACCCCGCTTCCAGAATGCCATAGGCGGCCCTGATGGCCCTGATCGTGCCCGGGCCGAAGCTGCCGTCCAGGGGGCCGCTGTAGAAGCCGTTGTCGCGCAGACGCTCCTGAAGTGCCGCCCGTGTCGCCTTCTTGAAGGACTTCGGGTTTTCCGAAAGCTCGCGCAGGACATTGGCGCTGCCGGCGCGCAGCGCGCCATAGAGGTAGCCTGCCGCGTCGCCGGGCCCGGCGCCAGGCACGAAGCCGTCGTCGATGAAGCTCGCCATGTTGAACATCGCCTCGGGCTGGCGCAGGTCGGCCGCCCGCCGGAAAAGCTCCAGGGCCCTGGCCTGGTCGATGGGCAGGCCGATCGCCCCGTTGAAATAGAAGAAACCCAGCTCGTTGATGGCATCGGCATAGTCCTGGGCGGCTGCCGCCTCATAGAGCGTGCGCGCGCGGTCGAGGTCGCCGGGAACGCCGATTCCCTTCTCGTAAAGCCGCGCCAGCTGGAACTGCGCCTCCGGGTCGCCCTGGGCCGCACTCCGCGTCAGAAGCCGGGCGGCAGCCGCCGGGTCATACCGGTCGGAGTCGGGATCCAGCTGCATGTAGGCAAGCCCCAGCATCGACCGCGGGTCTCCCTTCTCGGCCAGGGCGGCAAGCTGCACCGCCTGCTCGGGCCGGATGCTCGACCAGGCGGCCGACGGGTCGTCCACCGCCAGGGCCTCGCGCTCCTCGGGGGACCCGGCAAGATAGAACGGCACCCCGGGAAGGGCGCCGTAGGTATTCGGCTCCTGAAGGTTGCCGGTCTCGGCGAGGACCGCGTCGCGCACCTGACGGAACATGATGCCGATCTCGACGCCGGGCTGGGCAAGCTTGTCGTGCAGCGCCCGGGCGAAGGGGCTGTTCTCGCCCTTTCCGTCCAGCGCCACCTGGCCGGCCCGGGCAGCAAAGGCCACGAGCGTGCCGCGGTCGGGCGAGGGCGCGGCAAGCCCGCCCATGCCGCGGCCGATGACGGCGGTTCCGCCCGCTGCCTCGGGGTCCGACAGGTCGATGAAGTCGGGGAACGGATTGTCGCGGCAGGAATCGAGGATGACGATGCGCATCTTGCGGGCATGATCGACCGCGGCAAGGAAATCCTTCAGCGATATGGACTGGGCCTGGACATCGCGGTTCGACCGCACGTTCACGTCGACTGGCAGAAGGAAGTTCTCGCCCTGCACCTCGACGCCGTGCCCGGCGAAATAGATGAGCGCCAGATCTGCCGCCTCGGCCCGGAAGGCGAAATCGCCGAGCGCGGCAATCACCTCGTCGCGGCCCCTGTCGATGATCGTGGTGACGTCGAACCCGATCCCCTCCAGCGTGCCGGCCACGAGGCGCGCATCGCTGACGGTGTTCCTGAGCTTCGGGACGTTCTCATAGGCCGACATCCCGATCACCAGCGCGATGCGGTCCGCCGCGGCCGCCGGCCAGCCGATGGCCGCCACGAGAAGGATGATCAGAAGCCGGACGCCACGCACCGGAATGCCACCCGTTCTGAAGGGCCGCCGCCACCGCGGCCCCGGCCCCGGATGGAGCCGTCGCCCCGAGTTTCGGGCAAACCGGCCCGATTCGGAACGCAAAATGGGGCAGGGTCCAGAATTCCATACCTCCGGACGCACGTGCCAGCGCCTGCCGCGACGCTGGCTCGTGCCGTGACCGGCGGGGCGGGACAGGTCATGTCCCGCCCCCCTCAGGCGTTCACGACGGCGGCAGGATCACCGAGTCGATGACGTGGATCACGCCGTTCGTCGCCTCGATGTCGGCAGCCGAGATGACGGCGCCGTTCACCTTCGCCCCGCCGTCGAGGGTGAACGTGACCTCGCCGCCCTGAACGGTCTTGGCCGTCATACCCTCCTTCAGGTCCGAGGACATCACCTTGCCCGGAACAACGTGGTAGGTCAGGATCGCCACCAGCTTGTCCTTGTTCTCGGGCTTGAGCAGATCCTCCACGGTGCCCGCGGGCAGGGCTGCGAAGGCGGCGTCGGTCGGCGCGAAGACGGTGAAGGGGCCGGCGCCCTTCAGCGTGTCGACCAGGCCGGCGGCCTGCACTGCGGCGACGAGCGTGGTGAAGTTGCCCGCGGCCACGGCGGTATCCACGATGTCCTTGTCGGCCGCCCAGGCGGGTGCGGCAAGGGCCGTTGCGGTGGCGGCTGTCAGGGCGAGGAACGTCCTGCGGATCATTCTGAAAACTCCTGTCTGTCCGGTTGTCGTGCCGTCGGTTCGGCAACGATCGGACTTACGGCAGCTGATCCGGGGCGGATCAGGCGGGATTTCCGCCGATCGGCGCCCGCCGCGGCTTGACCGCCGGACGGCGCGCGCTAAGCCCGCGCGGCTCCGGGTTTCAAGTGACAATCTTGTCAGTCGGTCGTCATCCGGCGTGAGCGGATCTGCCCGGCCCGGGCTCCGGGCCGGTCCTGTCCCGAAGCCAAAACGCGGATGTGAGGCAACTGAACCGGCCTTTCGCGCGTATAAACCTGCAGTCCGCCCGGAAGCGCCAGGAGAGGCAATGATGCCGCAGCACTTCAAGCCCGATCTGCGTTGGTCCGACACGACGCCGAAACATGTGTTCCTGAACCGCCGGCGGTTCATCGCGGCGGCGACCGCGGCACTGGCGGCCGGTCCCGCGATGGCCAGGCTCCAGACCCTTCCCTCGGCCTATTCCACGGACGAGGCACCGAACAGCCTCGAGGACATCACCTCCTACAACAACTACTACGAGTTCGGGACCGGAAAGGGCGATCCGGCGGCCGCTGCCGGCGCGCTTGCGACATCGCCCTGGACGGTGACGGTCGACGGCCTGGTCGACAGGCCCGGCACCTATTCCGTCGAGGAGCTGATCGCCGGCCTGCCTCTCGAGGAACGCATCTACCGCTTCCGCTGTGTCGAGGCCTGGTCGATGATCGTGCCCTGGGCGGGGGTGGAACTCTCGGGCGTGCTCAAGCGGGCGGGCGTCCGTCCGGGCGCGAAGTTCGTGGCCTTCCAGACCGTGATGCGCCCCGAGGAGATGCCGGGCCAGCGCTCGCCGATCCTCGACTGGCCCTATCGCGAGGGTCTGCGCATCGACGAGGCGATGAATCCGCTGACCATCCTGGCCACGGGGCTTTATGGCGAACCGATGCCCAACCAGAACGGGGCACCCATCCGCCTCGTCGTGCCCTGGAAATACGGCTTCAAGTCGATCAAGGCGATCGTGCGCATCTCGCTCGTGGCCGACCAGCCGCCGACGACCTGGAACATGATGGCACCGCAGGAATACGGCTTCTATTCGAACGTGAACCCCGAGGTGGATCACCCGCGCTGGAGCCAGGCCACCGAGCGGCGGATCGGCGCGGGGCTCTTCGCCGGGCGGCAGGACACGATCAAGTTCAACGGCTACGGCGAATACGTCGCCGACATGTATGCCGGCATGGATCTGGCGAAGTTCTACTGATGGCGCCGGTCGCTGCAGTCAACGCGGCGCTCCGCCGGGTCCCGGTCTGGCCGCTCTACGTCCTCGGTATCCTGCCGCCGGTCTGGCTCCTGTGGTCTGGCCTCGCCGACAGGCTGGGCGCCGATCCGGTGAAGGTCATCGAGCACCGGCTCGGCCTCTGGGGGCTGTGGCTGCTCGTCGCGGTGCTCTGCGTCACGCCCCTACGCCGATACGCCGGGCTGAACCTGCTCAGGTTCCGCCGCGCGGCGGGGCTTCTGGCCTTCTTCTATATCCTCCTGCATCTGCTGACCTGGCTGGTGCTCGACATGGGCCTGCTTCTCGGCCAGGCACTCGAAGACATCGCGAAACGCCCCTACATCACCATCGGCATGGCCTCATTCCTTGCGATGGTGCCGCTGGCGGCCACCTCGAACGACCTCTCGGTGCGAAGGCTCGGTGCGGCCGGCTGGCGACGGCTCCACATGCTGACCTATCCCGTGGCGCTGCTTGGTGCGCTGCACTTCGCGGTGCAGACGAAGACCTGGCAGATGCGGCCGCTCGCCTATCTGGCGGTCGTTGCGGGGCTGGTCGCGCTCCGGCTGGCATGGTTGCGTGCGCCGGGCCTCGCGCCCGGGCGGCGCCGCGGCGCCTGACCAGGCGCGAACGGGCTTGCCCCGGGGGCGGAACCCGTGATGTGACGATCCCGCGGCAATCTGGTGTGAAGCATGGAACCGGCGGCGGTTGTCACGATGGTGAAGGACGACTTCGTCTTTCTCCGCAAATGGGTCGACTACTACGGCAGGCAGTTCGGGCGCAGCGCCCTTCACGTCGTCAGCCACGGCGGTGACCCCGAGATCGACCGCATCGCGGACGGGTGCAGCGTGATCCGCATCCCCGGCGGGTTCGACGCCGGATTCGATGTCAGGCGCTGGCGGTTTCTCTCGCAGCTGACGGGGGCGCTCCTCGCCTATTACCGCTGGGTGATCTGCGGCGACGTCGACGAATATGTCGTCGCCGATCCCGCGACCGGAAGGACGCTGGCCGGGATCCTCGCCACGCGGGATCCCGGCGCGGTGCTGACGCCGGTCGGGATCGAGGTCGTGCATCGCGCAGACGCCGAGCCCGACGGCATCGAGCCCGCCATCCTCGGGCCGCGGCGATTCGGCCGGTTCTCCACGCGCTACTGCAAGCCCTGCATCACCTCGGTGCCGGTGCGCTTTTCGCGCGGCGGCCATTTCGCGAACCATGCGACGCTGACCGTCGTGCCGGAACTCGTCCTGTTCCACATGAAGTATTGCGACCGGCCGCTGACGATCGAGACCTTGCGGCGCCGGGCCGAGGCCGCCGCATCCGTCGACGATCCGTCCAGAAGGGCGAGCCCGCTCTCGAGCCGCTGGTTCGGGGCGCCGGACATGCCTGCCGCCGAACTTGACGCGATCGCGGCGCGCCCGGTCGGGGCGACATTCGACCTGGAAGAACGGGTCCGCTTCATGGAGGCGACCTGGGAAAGTCGCGGCGACGGGCTTTTCGGGTTCCGCAAGCGGGTGGAGCATCCGCTCCTCGAGATCCCGGCCCGATTCTTCGGCACGATCTGATGTCGCAGGACCGACCGTCAGGGAATCGCGCCCCCGGCCGGTCGGGGGCGTGCCCCCCGCCATCGTCCGTCCCTCCGGCACCGGAACGGCCCCGCGGCCGCCGGCGCGGGCCCGCCGAAGGCAGGATCCAGCGCAAGGAAATTGCCGGAATCCTCTTGATTTGTTGCCCTTGCTGCGCGGACCCCAAGATCTGGGGCGCCTCCCGCGGGGCCGCCAAAAAAATGTCATGTTGCACGAAAAAAGCCCTTGCGGACGCCCTCGGGCATCCGTAAATAGCCCCTCACCGAAGCGGACGGCGACGTTCGCGACGGTTGCCGAGCGCGGCCCGAAGCCAAGCGAAGCGAACTAAAAACGAGAGGTAGGGCGAGCGGATGCGCCAGCAAGGTACGGCGCTTCCGGTCAGTTTTGTCTCTCGGGCTCTTTGACATCGCTGGTTACTGAAGAGATATGCGGGCGGTCTGGCCGTTTCGATGGTCAACGCTGCATATCGGCCTTCTAGGGCGCAAGCCCGATGATGAAGGTGTCAGCTTCACTGTTTGACGGACACCGTTCGCAAGAACGATGTGCATCAGACAGATGACATCCGGTCGCAAGCCGGATGACGATGTGCAGAGGTTCGAACGTCAAGGATAGCGCTCCGGCGCTTTCAACTTGAGAGTTTGATCCTGGCTCAGAACGAACGCTGGCGGCAGGCCTAACACATGCAAGTCGAGCGAACCGCAAGGTTAGCGGCGGACGGGTTAGTAACGCGTGGGAACGTGCCCAAAGGTACGGAATAGCCTCGGGAAACTGAGAGTAATACCGTATGTGCCCTACGGGGGAAAGATTTATCGCCTTTGGATCGGCCCGCGTTGGATTAGGTAGTTGGTGGGGTAATGGCCTACCAAGCCGACGATCCATAGCTGGTTTGAGAGGATGATCAGCAACACTGGGACTGAGACACGGCCCAGACTCCTACGGGAGGCAGCAGTGGGGAATCTTAGACAATGGGGGAAACCCTGATCTAGCCATGCCGCGTGAGCGATGAAGGCCTTAGGGTTGTAAAGCTCTTTCACCGGGGAAGATAATGACGGTACCCGGAGAAGAAGCCCCGGCTAACTCCGTGCCAGCAGCCGCGGTAATACGGAGGGGGCTAGCGTTGTTCGGAATTACTGGGCGTAAAGCGCGCGTAGGCGGACTTTTAAGTCGGGGGTGAAATCCCGGGGCTCAACCCCGGAACTGCCTTCGATACTGGAAGTCTGGAGTTCGAGAGAGGTGAGTGGAATTCCGAGTGTAGAGGTGAAATT
>JAOADN010000119.1 GCA_026417295.1 Paracoccaceae bacterium | reverse complement strand
CCCACGTCGTTGCCCTGCCGCATCCCCTGGGTCGGGTCGTGGCCCTCCCAGAACAGCCGCAGCAGATCCTCGTAGGACACTTCGCGCGGATCGAAGACGACGCGCACCACCTCGTTGTGCCCCGTCAGCCCCGAACAGACCTCGCGATAGGTCGGATTGGGCGTCAGGCCGCCGGCATAGCCCACCATCGTCACCCAGACGCCCGGCTGCTGCCAGAACAGCCGCTCCGCGCCCCAGAAGCAGCCCATCCCGAACATCGCCTCCTCCATGCCCGCGGGCACCGGCGCGGCAAGCGGCCGGCCCGACACGAAGTGCCGCTCCGCCGTCGGGATCGGCCCGGGCCGCCCCGGCAGGGCCTCGTCCGCCGTCGGCATCCGCTCCGCCTTCCCGAAAAGTCCCTTCAGCATCGCCTTCCTCCCTTCATACGGCCGGGTTCGCCGCCGCCGGCGCCCCGGCCCCGCCCAGCCGGCGGATATAGGCCCAGGCCAGCCAGGCCGCCACGACGCCGGCAATCACGTTCGCGATGGCCTGCGCCCAGACCACGCCCGCCGCGCCGAACCAGGCGCCCATCGCGGCGGCCAAGGGGAACATCAGGATCCCGTCGCGGAACCAGTTCGCGCGCGTGCTCCACAGGGGCCGCCCGAGGTTGTTGAAGGCGGCATTGGCCACGAACAGCGCGCCGGTGAAGACGAAGGACCCGGCGGCGAAATGGGTGAAGGCGCGCACCACCGCCTCGCCCTCGGCCGACAGGCCGAACGAGGTGGCGATGGGCTGCGTCAGCGCCGCCATCGCCGCCCAGACCGAAAGCGTGTAGATGAGACAGAACTTCAGCGCCGCCGTGAAGGCCTCGGCCACGCGGTCGGGTCGCCGGGCGCCGAAATTCTGCCCGATGATGCCGCCGATCGCGCCCGACAGGGCGAAGATGCCGCCGAAGGCCAGGATCGTCAGCCGCATCACCACGCCCCAGCCGGCCACCGCGCTTTCGCCGTGGGCGGCCATCTCGCGCGTCAGGATCCAGTTGCCGAATGGGGTCGAGACCTGCGTCAGGATCGCCGGCAGGGCGATCCCCAGGAAGGGGCGCAGGCTCTCGCGCGCGGCCTCCATGTCGGGCGCGGCCAGCATGTCGTGGACGCGGATCGCATAGTACAGGCCCAGCCCCGCCATCGCCGTCCGCGCCACCACGATCGAGATCGCCGCCCCGGCGATGCCCCAGCCCGCCCAGACGATGAGCAGCGGGTCGATGACGATGGCGAAGACCCCGCCGATCATCGTCACGGCGGTGGACCGCCAGGCATCGCCCACCGCCCTGAGGACCGCCGTGGCGACGAAGCCCGCCGTCATCAGCGGCAGCGAGGGCAGCGAGATGACGATGAATCTCAGGCCCTCCTCCGCGACCCGCCCCTCGGCCCCCGAGACGCGCAGGATCGGCCCGGCGAACAGCACGACCAGCAGCGAGATCGCCGTCATCACCGCCACCGCCAGGAGAAGCGCGAAGGTGGCGATGCGCCGCGCCCGCGCCCGCTCGCCCATGCCGATCGCCCGCGAGACCAGCGCCACCGCCCCGATCATCATGCCGATGGCGACCGAGATCACCGCGAACTGGATCGTGCCGGCGATGCCGACGGCGGCGATCAGCTCCTCGCTGCCCAGCCGCCCGATCCACCACAGCGCCAGGAAATCCACGAGGAAGGTGAACATCAGGCCCAGCGTGCCCGTCAGCGCCATCACCGTGACATGGCGCATCAGGCTGCCGGTGACGAACCTGCCCTGTTCGGGAACGCGCTCCGGGCCCTCGGCCATCGCCTGCCTGCCTCCGCCTGCCTCCGGGGCCGGAAGGGCCCCGCCCCGCCATCCATAGCGCCCTTCGCCGCGCCTGGCGAGCGCCCGTCCGGCCGGGGCCGGGCCGCCCGGCCGCGCGATCACGTCACGGTGATTGCCCGGCCGCCCGCGGATGGAACCGCGCCCCGCCGCGTCACTCCCCCTGACGGACGCGCCGGCCGGCGCCCCTGCGCCCTGCCCCGCACGGCCCCGGCCCGGCCCCGGCCCGGCCCCGCAAAGGAGCACAGACCATGACGACCCGCCCGCCGGACCTCACCCTCGCCCTCGTCGCCGCGGCGATCTTCGGCACGCTCGCCGCGCTCGCCGCCTCGGGCCTGCGGATGGCCGATGCCGCCCCCGGCGCCGCCCCCGGTGCCGCGCCCGGCGCCGCGCCCGTCCGTCTGGCGCCCCCGGAGGCCGCGGACTAGGCTTGCCGCATGACCGTGCTGGACGAGATCGAGGCCGCCATCCCCGCGCTGCGCCGCTATGCCCATGCGCTCCTGCGCGACCGCGACGGGGCCGACGATCTCGTCCAGGACTGCCTCGAACGCGCGGTGGCGCGGCTCGGCCACTGGCGCGGCGACGGCCCGGTCCGCGCCTGGCTGTTCCGCATCCTGCTCAACCGGTTCCGCGACACGCGCCGTTCCGCCGCCGGGCGGGCCCATCTCGTGCCGATCGACAGCGTGCAGGTGCCGGCCCGCCCGGGCGGCCAGGCCGCGCATCTTGAACTGGCCGAGGTCCATGCCGCGATGGGCCGCCTGCCGCCGGACCAGCGCGCAGCCCTGCTGCTGGTCGCGGTCGAGGGGATGTCGCTGGCCGAGGCCGCCCGTGCCCTCGACCTGCCCGAGGGCACGCTCGTCTCGCGGCTCGGCCGGGCGCGCGCGGCGCTCAGGGCGATGACGGGGCGCGAGGCCGCGCGCCGGGGAACAGGGGAAGACAGGACGTGACAGGTCATTCCGGCATCGACGACGAAGCGCTCCTGCGGCTGCGCCACGGCGGCGCCGGGGCGGCCGAGGCGCTGGCCGCGCTGGCCCGCGGCGATCCCGGCGTGGCCGCGCGCCTGGCCGAATGGGACAGGCAGGATGCCGCCCTCGCGGCACTCTACGCCCCGGTGGGCGAGGAACCCGTGCCCGAAAGGCTGAAGGCGGCGCTGGCGGCAGCGCCGGCCGCCCGGCCGGGCCTGCCGCCCCGCCTGCGCATCGCCGCCGCCGCGGCCCTCCTCGCCCTCGGCGCGGCCGGCGGATGGCTGGCGGCCGGCCTCGCGCCGGGCGGCGGCGACGCCATGCCCTTCGCCGCGGCCGCCCTCCAGGCCCATGCCACCTTCGCGGCCGATGTCGCCCGCCCGGTCGAGGTCGCGGCCGCCGACCCCGGGCTGGCGCACTGGCTGTCGGCGCGCATCGGCCATGCGATCCGCCTGCCCGATCTCGGCGCCGAGGGCTTCGCCCTGCTCGGCGGGCGCGTCGTGCCCGGCGCGGCGGGGCCGGCCGCGCTGGTCATGTACGAGAATGCCGCCGGGATCCGCCTGAGCCTCGTCGTCGGCGCCGCGCCGCAGGCGGGCGAACGGCCCTGGAGCGTCACCTCCGCCGGGGGCGTCACCGGCGTGACCTGGATGGATGGCGGCATCGTCTGCAC
>JAOADN010000118.1 GCA_026417295.1 Paracoccaceae bacterium | reverse complement strand
GCGCAGGGCCGCGCAGATCGGCCCCCACCACAGTCGTCCCCGAACGCTCCGCCCGCGCCCGGGCCGCGCCCTCCCCTTCATCCTGGCCAAATACTCCGGAGGGGGCCCGGGGGAGGCAGCGCCTCCCCCGCCCCGCTGCGGGCGAAGCAGGCCGCCGGGGGTCGCGGCGCCGCTTCCGCCGCCTCACAGGCTGCGCGTGATCCCGCCGTCCACCCGCAGGTTCTGCCCCGTGATGTAGCCCGCCGCCTCCGAGGCGAGGAAGGCGATCACCCCCGCGATCTCCTCGCTGCGCCCGTAGCGGCCCATCGGGATGCGGGCGCGCAGCTCCGCCTTCTCGGGCAGCGAATCGATGAAGCCCGGCAGGATGTTGTTCATCCGCACGTTGTGGCGCGCATGGGCGTCGGCGAAGAGCTTGGTGAAGGCCGCAAGCCCCGCCCGGGCCACGCCCGAGGTCGGGAAGGCCGGGTCGGGCTCGAAGGTGGCGAAGGTCGAGATGTTCAGGATCACCCCGCCGCCCTGCGCCACCATGACCGGGGCCACCAGGCGGGCGGGGCGGACGGCCGACAGGAAATAGACCTCCATCCCCTCGTGCCACTGCGCGTCGGTCAGCTCCAGTACCGGCGCGCGCGGCCCGTGACCGGCGGAATTGACCAGCACGTCGATGCGCCCCCAGTCCGCCATGACCTGCCCGACGAAGCGCCGCAGGTCCGCCTCCGAGCGGTTCGAGCCGGTCATCCCGATCCCCCCGAGCGCGCGGCCCAAGGCCTCGCCCCGCCCCGAGGAGGACAGGACCGCCACGCGGTAGCCCTCCGCCGCCAGCCGCCGCGCCGCCGCCGCGCCCATGCCGCTGCCCCCGCCGATCACCATCGCGACCCTGTCCATGCGCCCCTCCCCGGCCCCTGCGCGCTGCCGCCCCAGGGCCGCGCCGCGCGGCGCCCATCGCTCGCATGTCCGCGGGGGCCGGGCAAGCGCCCCGGAGGCGGTTGACCTCGTCCCCCCGGCGGGGCTTCATCGCCCCCGTGCCGGCCGCCCGCCGGCAAGGGGACGCCCGCACAGATGACCCGCCGCAACGCCGATCTCGACAGCGCGCTCGCCGATGCCACCGCCCGCTTCACCGCCGCCAATCCCGCCAGCCTCGCCCGCCACGAGGCCGCCCGCGCCAGCCTGCCGGGCGGCAGCACCCGCGCGGTCATGTGGTACGAACCCTTCCCCGTGGCGCTGGCCGGCGGGCAGGGCTGCCGCGTCACCGACATCGACGGCCACGGCTATGTCGATTTCGTCAGCGAATACACCGCCGGCCTCTACGGCCATTCCGACCCCGTGATCCTCGCGGCCCTGACGGAGGCCGCCCGCGCCGGAACCGTGCTCGGCGGCCCGAACCTGCACGAGGCGCGGCTGGCCGGCGAACTCGTCGCCCGCTTCCCCGCGCTCGAGCGCGTGCGCTTCACCAGTTCGGGGACCGAGGCCAACATCATGGCCATCGCCACCGCCCGCGCCGTCACCGGGCGCCCGGCCGTCCTCGCCTTCCGCGAGGGCTATCACGGCGGCGTGCTGACCTTCGCCCGCGGCGGGTCGCCCCTGAACCTGCCCTTCCCCTTCCTGATGGCCGACTACAACGACACCGCCGGCACCGCGGCCCTGCTGCGCGCCCATGCCGACCGGATCGCCTGCGTCATCCTCGAGCCGATGCTCGGCGGCGGCGGCTGCATCCCGGCCGCGCCGGACTTCCTCGACATGCTGCGCCGCCTGACGCGCGAGACCGGCGCGCTGCTCGTCTTCGACGAGGTGATGACCTCGCGCCTCCATCACGGCGGGATGCAGTCGATCGCCGGCGTCATCCCCGACCTGATGACGATGGGCAAGTATCTCGGCGGCGGGGTCGGCTTCGGCGCCTTCGGCGGCCGGGCCGACATCATGGACCGCTTCGATCCCGCCCGTCCCGGCGCCTTCGGCCATGGCGGGACCTTCAACAACAACGTGCTCGGCATGGCCGCGGGCCTCGCCGGGCTGACGCAGGTGCTGACGCCTGCCGCCTCGCAGCGCGTCAATGCGCTCGGCGAGGCGCTCCGCGCCGGCCTCGCCGAGGCACTCTGCCGCCACCGCGTCGCCGGCTGCGTCAGCGGCTGCGGCTCGCTCATGAACCTGCACTTCCTGCCCGCATCCGCCCTCTCGCCGGCCGCCGTCGCCGCCGCCGACCGGCGGCCCCTGCGGCTGTGGCAGCTCGAGATGATGTTGAAGGGCCAGTATGTCACGCCCCGCGGGATGATCGCCCTGTCGCTGCCCCATGGCGAGGCCGAGATCGCCGGCCTGATCGACGCCACCGAGGGCTTCCTCGAGGACTTCCGCGGCATCCTGCCGGCGGCCGGGGGCGGCTGATGCGCCCGGGGCCGCGCAACCTGATCACCGACGTCGCCGGGCTGCGCGTCGGCAATGCCGAGGATCCGGCGATCCGCAGCGGCACGACCGTGCTTGTCGGCGACGGGCCCTTCACCGCGGCGGTCTGCGTCCTGGGCGGGGCGCCCGGCACGCGCGAGACCGACCTCCTGGCCCCCGACCGCCTCGTGCAGAAGGCGGATGCGCTGGTCCTCTCGGGCGGGTCGGCCTTCGGCCTCGATGCCTGCGGCGGGGTGATGGACGGGCTGGCCGCCGCCGGGCGCGGCTTCGCTGTCGGGGCGGCGCGCGTGCCCGTCGTGCCGGGGGCGATCCTCTTCGACCTGCTCAACGGCGGCGACAAGGCCTGGGGCGCGAAGAACCCCTATCGCCGCCTCGGCCGCGCGGCGCTGGACGCGGCCGGCCGGGACTTCGCGCTCGGCACGGCCGGGGCGGGCTTCGGGGCCACGGCCGGGGGGCTCAAGGGCGGGCTCGGCTCGGCCTCGGCCGTGCTCGGCGCGGGCTTCACCGTCGGCGCCCTCGTCGCCGTCAACGCGCTCGGCTCGGCGACCGTCGGCGCGGGGCCGCATTTCCATGCCGCACCGTGGGAGCTCGACGGCGAATTCGGCGGGCTCGGGCTTCCCGCCGCCTTTCCCGCCGGGGCCGAACCCGCCCCGCGCAAGGGGCCGGGCGAGGCGACGACCATCGCCATCGTGGCCACCGATGCCGCGCTCGACAAGGCACAGGCGCAGCGCATGGCGACGGCCGCCCATGACGGCATCGCCCGCGCCCTCGTGCCCAGCCATTCGCCGCTCGACGGCGATCTCGTCTTTGCCGCGGCGACCGGGGCGCGCCCGCTCGCCGACCCGGTGGGCGATGCCTTCGCCCTCGGCCACGCCGCCGCCTGCTGCCTTGCCCGGGCGATCGCGCGGGCCGTCCATCTGGCGCGGCCGATGCCCGGCGACAGCCTGCCCGCATGGTCCGCGCGCTTCGCCGGCGCAGGGCCGGGGGGCCCGGCGGGGGGCCGATAGCCCGCCCTGCCGGCGGGACCCCGCCATCGCCCCCGGGGGGGCCTCCCCGCCAGGCGCCCCTGCCC
>JAOADN010000117.1 GCA_026417295.1 Paracoccaceae bacterium | reverse complement strand
ACGCGAGGCCGAGCTTCTCCGCACGGTGGACGTGCCCGCCTTCGAGCGGAACATGGGCCGCAGGATCCTGATCGGCGGGATCGGCTGCTACAACTCGCATCTTGGCGTCTGGAGGGCGTTCCTCGCCTCGGGAAAGCCCGTCGCGCTCGTCCTCGAGGACGACGTGGTGTTCCACGACGACTTCCTCGATGCGGTGGACCTGGCGCTGCGCGCGGCCGCGCACTGGGATTTCCTCAAGCTGAACCGCATCCGGGCGAAGCTGCCGATCCCGCAGGGCCGGATCGGCCCCTACACGCTCAACGCCTACCTCGGCCCGGCGACCGGCACGGGCGCCTACCTGATCAACCGCCGCACCGCCGAGAGGCTCCTGCCGCGGATGCTTCCGGTGACCCGGGCCACCGACCACGAGATCAACCGCTTCTTCCTGCACGACTTCCGCCTGCTCGGGCTCGAACCGTTCCCGAGCCATGTCGATGACGGCAACGTCAGCCTGATCACCGGCACGGGCTTCGCCGACCTCAAGAAGTTCCCCGTGCTGCGGCGGCTGCCGAACCTCTGGCTCAGGGCGTCGAACTACGCCCGGCGCGCCGCCTGGCTCGCCCGGCACGGGATGCTGGTGCCGCGGCACCGTGAACTGCGGCTCGATCCGCCGGCCGCCGGATGATCTCGCTCGACCGCGGTTTCATCTTCGTCCACGTCCCGAAGACGGCGGGCACCGCGATCGCGCGCGCCCTCGAACCCTACTGCCGCCCGGTGGGTCGGACGCTCTGGAAGAGCATCCTGCGCCAGCTCCCCCTGACCGGAACGCCGGAGGCCGCCTATTTCCGCCAGCATGACACGGCAGCCTTCATCCGCAGGAAGCTCACGCCCCCCGTCTACGACCGCTTCGTGAGCTTCGCCGTCGTCCGCAACCCCTTCGACCACGCGGTCTCGCACTACGAGTTCATGAAGCAGTACCGCCACCGGCGCCACGCCGCGCGGATCGCCGCCATGTCGTTCCGCGACTACCTGCGCTTCCGCATGGCGCGTGCGGGACTTTTCGAGAAGGCCTTCGTCCGGATGCCGGCCCAGGCCCACTACGTCTGCGACGAGGGCGGGCGGGTCATCGTGACGCGCCTTCTCCGCTTCGAGCGCCTCGCCGAGGAATGGCCCGCCCTGACGCGCGACCTCGGCCTGCCCGACCTGCCGCTCGCGCGCGTCCGGGAAAGCCTCTCCCGCCGGCCGGACGCCGGCCTCGCCCCCTACTACGACGCGGAGACGATCGATCTGGTCCGCCGTCTCTACGCGCCGGACTTCGCCGCCTTCGGGTATCCGCCCGATCCTCCCGCCTGACCGGGCGCGGGCGAACCGTAGGCCTCGAAGTAGTCCCGCACCCAGGCCACCGGGCCCCTGCCGTAGTGCGGGAACTCACCCCAGCGGGCATCGGGGGCGGCGAGCGCCTTCGGGCGCGGCTCGCCGTGGAATGCGACGATCCGCGTGCCCGCCGGCGGCCGGCGCGGCGGCAGGATCCGGTCGAGCCCGACCGGCCGGCGCAGGTGGCGCTTGAAGCTGATCACCCAGCCCGGCGGCCAGGGGCGCCACGCGCGGACATGCCGCTCCACGAACCGCTGCTCGTAGCCGAAGGCGGCCTGCGCGCCCTCGGGATCGGCGCGGAACGCCTCCACGATCTGCGCCTCGCCGCCGATGTCGAAGGCGAAGACGCCGGTCAGGAGGTCCGGCTTCGCCGGCGTGCGGCCCCGCCGCCAGTCCCTGCCGCCGCCGATCGCGATCAACCCATCGCCCTCGAACATCGCGTCGAGCGGACCGACGATCATCGAGTCGAGGTCCACGAACAGCGCCCGGCCCGTCAGACCGCGCAGATCCGGGGCGAACACCGACAGCTTCGGCCAGCCCCCGCCCCGCCAGTTCCCGGGCGCGAAGCCGATGTCGGGGATCGGATGCGCCTCGATGTCGGGATCGAGCCCGGCAGCATCGTCGGTCAGGCAGACGACGCGCAAGGGGCCCGTCACATGGGCCCGCGCGGCCCGGGCGAGCACGTTCACGTAGTCGGGCCCGTAGAGCGTGCCCCACTTCATGCACAGCAGGCTGCGGTCGGCCATCGCGGGCGCCCCTCCGGTCGCGCCGACCCTATCCGAAGGCCGGTTCGCATGCCAAGGGCGGGCCGCGGCCCGACTTGCGGTTCCCTTCCGCTTCCCCCTAGAGTCCCGCCGCCCGCCGGCGCTGCGGGCGCGGGAGACCCACCATGGCTTCGGCGGCAAAGCTGGCACGTGAACTGCGCCGCATCGGTCACCGGGCTGCCGACGGGCTTCGCGCGCTGGCCGAGCCGGCCCGCCTGCGCCGGCACGACCGGCACTTCGGCGAACGGGTCCGGCTGCATCCCGGCGCCCTGCCCCAGCGCCCGAAGGTCGCCCTCTTCCTCGTCTTCCGGCCGGGGGGCATCCCCGCCTCCGTGCTTGCGACATGCCGCTTCCTCGACGCCCGCGGCTACGCGCCGTTCGTCGTCTCGAACGCCCCCCTCTCCGGCGCGGATCTCGAGACGCTGCGGGCGACCGCCTGGCAGGTGGCGACACGGCCGAACTACGGCCACGACTTCGGCGGCTACCGCGACGGCATCAAGCTGCTGGCGATGCAGGGGGTCGCGCCGCGACGGCTGCTCATCCTCAACGACAGCATCTGGTTCCCCCTCTCGGCATCCTCAGGCCTTCTCGAGCGCATGGAGCAGGCCGGCCCGCTCACCGGCCCGATGTACGAGCGCAAGGAGGGCCGCCGCCACGAGGGGCACTTCGAATCCTACATGCTCTCGCTCGCCGGCGAGGTCGTCGCGAGCCCGGCGTTCCGCGACTTCTGGGAGGGCTTCGTTCCCTCCGACCAGCGCCGGATCGTGCTGCGGCGCGGCGAGAAGGGCCTCACCCGCGCGCTCGCGGCGGGCGGCTTCGCGCCATCGATCCTCGCCTCCCGGTCGCTCTTCATGGATCGCGTCCGCGGTCTCCCCTACGAGGCGCTGCGCAGGCTTCTCGCCTATGCCGCCTACGACGACCCCGCCGATGCGGCCGAGGCGGCGGGCCTTGCCTCGGCCGGCGACTTCCGCGCCGCCGCGCTGTCCCACATCGCCCGCGTCGCGGCCAAGCGCAACGTGCAGGAGGCCTTCGTCTGGGGCGCGATGACGCTCTTCGACCTGCCGTTCCTGAAACGCCGCATGCAGCCATTGACTGTGATGATGCGCCGGCAATACCTCCGCGCGGTGGAGGCGGGCGACCTGCCCGCGCCCGATGAACCGATGTGGTCCGAGATCCGCGCCAGCGTGCCCCCCGCCCCATGACCCGCTCCCTCCTCTTCGTCACCGGCACGCGCGCCGACTTCGGCAAGCTCGAACCGCTCGCCGCGGCGGCGCGCGACGGCGGCTTCCGGGTGGCCTTCTGGGTCACCGGCATGCACATGCTCGAGCGTTCCGGGCTGCCCAAGATCGAGGTGCAC
>JAOADN010000116.1 GCA_026417295.1 Paracoccaceae bacterium | reverse complement strand
AGATGTGTATAAGAGACAGCAGTGTGCCCCCGGCCGGGCGAGGAAGGCTTCGACCTCCGCCTGCGAGCGCAGGCGCGGGTAGCCGAACACGGTTTCGAGGCGCCAAAGGAGCGGATGGGGTCCGGTCTCGGCCCGGCTCTCGCGGCCGTCGTGGCCGTCGTGGCCGGCGGCGGGGTGGGGGGCATGGTCGTGCATCGTCATCCCTCGGTCCGGCCGGCATCCCGCGCGGCCTGAAGATGGGGCGGAAGCGCGGGCGTGCGCGCCTCGAGATCGGCAAAGGCGTCGCCGGGGTCGCCGCCCCGCATCACCGCCGCAAGCCCGTGCAGCGCGGCGCGGATCCGCAGCGCCTCGTCCTCGGGCAGCACGGCCCGGGCGGTGCCGAGGAAGGCCAGCACCCAGTCGCCGGGCCGTGCCTGCGGCACCAGCGAGAGGTCGAGCGTCTCGACCCGATCGCCGTCCAGCGCCACGCCAGCGATCCCGGCAACCGAGGTCAGCCGCAGGGGAAGGCCCAGGCACATCAGCCCGCCCCCGGAAAGAACCGGTCGTCGCCGATGCGGCAGGCCTGCGCCGCAGAGGGCCGTCCGCCTTCGTAGGCCGCCCGCCGGATCGCGGGGTCGGCGAGGATGCCGCCATCGGTCCGGCCCGGCCGGACCGTCACGCCCCAGCCGTCGAGGATGTCGCGGGCGAGCGCCAGGGCCTCGGGGATGCGCGCGGCCACCTCGGGCCTGAGGCCGCCGCCGTAGTCGTCGAGCTCCATCGGCTGGCACCCGACGAGCGCCATGCGCGCCGGCTGGCATCCCTTCAGCGCCGCGGTCGCGATCACCTCCTGGAAGCCGGTTTGATGCAGGCTCATCTTCTTCGCCCCCATGAAGGCGGGCACCGCCGCGTCGCGGATGACCTTCAGCGTGCCGGGCGGCAGGCCGTAATCGATCGCGTCGAAGACGAGGAGCGCCTCCGCCTCCTCGAGAAAGGGCAGCAGGTAGAGCCCCTGCGTGCCACCGTCGAGCAGCCGAACGCAGTCGGGCAGGGCGTGGGTCTCCGCCATCGCCTCGACGCAGCGGACCCCGAAGCCCTCGTCCGCCCAGAGCACATTGCCGATCCCGAGAATCAGCACCCGTTCCGACACCGATCTCCTCCCCCGACTGGCTGGACGCTTGTCACCTTTCCGGCCAATTGAGAGCACGGTTATCGGTTCCGGGCGAGGGAATTGCCCGCGCCCGGCGGTCGTGGTGGCAAGATGTTGACCGGCAAGGGCAAAGTCCGCCCGATGCCGCGCGGTTGCCGACCGGCTTGCGGAAGGTTCCTGTCCGGAACCGCGGCTCGTGTGGAAACAGGCCTTCCGCTTCCATGCGCCATGCTGCGCCTCCGCCCCGGAATCCGCTAGGCAGCGTCCCGCGCTGGTTCTAGCATCGGCGCATGACACCGGAACCCGGCCCCTCCGGCCCCGAGCGGCCGCCGCACTTCTCCGACGACGCCTGGATCGAAGTGCTCTCGGCGGTGGACCGCACCTATGCCGATCTGGTCAGCTACCAGGAGCAGCTGGAGCGGCAGAACGCCGAGCTGCAGGAGATGCGGACCTTCCTGACCGCGATCCTGTCCTCGGTCTCCGACGTGCTCATCGTGGCCGACCGGGCGGGTCGCGTGGCCCAGGTCAGCCGCTCGGTGAGGACCCTGACCGGGCGCTCCGTCGAAGCCGGCCAGCCGCTGGCCGAGATGTTTGACGCAGCCGGGCGGGAGGCCCTCGCGGCGCTCCTCGCGCAGGTGCGCGACACCCGGCGGGGGGCGGAGATCGAGGCCAACCTGCTGACGGCCGAGGGCGAGGAGCCGCTGGAGATCTCGGTCGCCCCAAGGCTGGACGAGCGCGGCCGGATCGACGGCTTCGTGCTGACCGGCCGGCCGCTCGGCGCGCTGCGGAAGGCCTATGCGCGGCTCAGCGAGAGCCACGCGGCGCTCAAGGCGGCCCAGGCGCAGCTGGTGCGCAACGAGAAGCTGGCAAGCCTCGGCCGCCTGCTGGCGGGGGTGGCGCACGAGCTGAACAACCCGATCAGCTTCGTCTACGCCAATGCCCATGCGCTCGGCCGCTATGCCGCGAAGTTCGAGACCTATTTCGCGCGCGTGCAGGAGGGGGCGAGCCGCGAGGAGCTGATCACGCTGCGCGCCGACCTGCGGCTCGACCGGGAGCTGGTGAACCTGCGCGAGGCGATCCGCGGCGCCTTCGACGGCGCCGAGCGGGTGCGCGACATCGTCGAGGACCTCAGGCGCCTGTCCTCGGACGGCACGGGCGAGAAGGTGGCCTTCGACCTGGCCGAGACGGTGCGGATCGCCGCAAGCTGGGTGATGCGGGGGATGAAGCAGCCGGTCCGGCTGGAGATGGACCCGATGGAGCCCCTGCGCGTGCTCGGCCGCGCCGGGCACATCCAGCAGGTGGTGATGAACCTCGTGCAGAACGCGATCGACGCGCTCGAGGGTCGCCCGGACGGCCTGATCCGGCTCTCGGTCGCGGCCGAAGGCGGGCAGGCCGTCCTGACGGTGGCCGACAACGGCCCCGGCGTGCCCGCCGAGGTGCGCGCATCGATCTTCGATCCATTCTTCACCACCAAGCCGGTCGGGCGCGGCACCGGCCTCGGCCTGTCGATCAGCCACAAGATCGCCGAGGAACATGGCGGCAGCCTGTCGCTCTGCGATGCAGCCGGCGGCGGCGCCTGCTTCCGGTTGACGCTGCCGCTCGAGGGGCCGGCATGACCACGCTGCTCTGGCTTCAGGCGGCCGGCTGCGGCGGCTGCACGATGTCGCTGCTGTGTGCCGAGAGCCCCGACATCATGAGCCTGTTCGAGGATGCGGGCATCCAGCTCCTGTGGCATCCGGCCCTGTCGCCGCAGACCGGCGCCGAGGCGCGGGCGCTGCTCGAGGCGGCCGCCGAGGGGCGGGTGCCGCTCGACATCCTCTGCGTCGAGGGCGCGATCGCGCGCGGCCCCGGCGGCACGGGGCGCTTCCAGATGCTCTCGGGCACGGGCGAGAGCCTCATGCACTGGGCTGCCCGGCTTGCCGCCCGGGCCCGCCACGTGGTGGCCGTGGGCAGCTGCGCGGCCTTCGGCGGCGTGACCGCGGCCGGCGGCAACCCGACCGATGCCGTGGGCCTCCAGTTCGACGGAGCCCACCCGGGCGGCCTGCTGCCCGAAGCCTGGCGCAGCGGCTCGGGCGCGCCGGTCATCAACGTCGCGGGCTGCCCCACGCACCCCGGCTGGGTGACCGAGACGCTGCTGATGCTCGCCGCCGGCGAGGCGGTCGCGCTCGACGGCTTCGCGCGGCCGCGCTTTTTCGCCGACCATCTGGTGCACCACGGCTGCCCGAAGAACGAGTTCTACGAATACAAGGCCTCGGCGGTGGAGCTTTCCGAGATCGGCTGCATGATGGAGAACCTGGGCTGCATCGGCACCCAGGCCGTGGGCGACTGCAACATCCGCCCCTGGAACGGCGAGGGCCTGTCTCTTATACACATCT
>JAOADN010000115.1 GCA_026417295.1 Paracoccaceae bacterium | reverse complement strand
CGTCTGGCATGGTGAACATGATGAGGTCGGCCCATTTCGCCGCCTCGGCGATGTCCATCACCTTCAGCCCCTCGGCCTCGGCCTTCTTCTGGCTGGGCGAGCCCGGGCGCAGCGCGACGACGATGTTCCGCGCGCCGGAATCGCGCAGGTTCAGCGCATGGGCATGGCCCTGGCTGCCATAGCCGAGGATCGCGACCTTGCGGTCCTTGATCAGGTTCACGTCGCAGTCGCGGTCATAGTAGACGCGCATGGAATACTCCCGTTGATGCCCGGCGCCGCCCGCGGGGCGGGCGTCTTTTCGGGGCGCAGCGATACGAAGTTGCGGCCGCGAGCGCAATGCCGGAATTTCCCGTCGCGGACGGGCCGGAGATGTCGCCCGCGGCCCTGTCGCGCGGCGCCGGCGGCGCTAAAGGGGGCGCGACGCGGAGGTGGCGGATGAAGATCGCACGGCTCGAGACCTGGACGACCCCCTTCGTCGCCTTCGTGCGGGTGACGGCCGATACCGGGGACACGGGCTGGGGCCAGATGTCCACCTACAATGCCGACATCACGACCGAGGTCTTCCACCGCCAGGTGGCGCCCCATGTCCTGGGCCGCGACGCCACCGACATCGCCGACCTGCTGGCGCTGGTCTACGAGCGCGAGCACAAGTTCCCCGGCAGCTACCTGCGCCGCGCCCAGGCGGGCCTGGACACCGCGCTCTGGGACCTGCGCGGCAGGGTCGAGGGGCGGCCGGTGACGGCGCTGATCGGCGGCACGCCGGGCCGCGTGCGCGCCTATGCCTCCTCGATGCGGCGCGACATCACGCCCGAGGACGAGGCCGCGCGCTTCGTCCGGCTGCGCGACGAGAAGGGCTTCACCGCCTTCAAGTGGCGCGTCGGCGCCGAATGCGGGCGCGACCGCGACGAATGGCCGGGCCGCACGGAGGCGGTCGTCCCGGTCGTGGCGAAGGCGCTGGGGGAAGGGATCGACAAGCTCGTCGACGGCAATTCCTGCTATTCGCCCGCCCGCGCGATCGAGGTCGGCCGGATGCTGGAGGATCACGGGATCGGCCATTTCGAGGAGCCCTGCCCCTACTGGGACTACGACGGCACGGCCGAGGTGCGCGCCGCCCTCTCGCTCGACGTGGCCGGGGGCGAGCAGGATTGCGAATTGTCGTCCTGGCAGCTGATGATCGACCGGAAGTCGGTCGACATCCTGCAGCCGGACGTGATGTATCTCGGGGGTCTTGCGCGCACGCTCGAGGTCTGCCGGATGGGCCGGCTTGCCGGCTTGCCGGTGACGCCCCACGCGGCCAACCTCGGGCTTGTCACGATGTGCACCATGCACCTCCTGCGGGCGATCCCGAACGCGGGGAAGTATCTCGAGTTCTCGATCGAGGGCGCGGACTACTATCCCTGGCAGGAGGGTCTCTTCCTCGGCGATCCCTACCGGATCGAGGATGGACAGGCGACGGTGACGGATGCGCCGGGCTGGGGGGTGGAGGTCAACCCCGACTGGCTGGAGCGGGCGTCCCATCGCGTGGCCGCGGCCGCCTGACCGTCCCGGTGCCGGGCGCGGCGGTGGGCGGGGGACGGGCCTTCGAAGGCCCGTCCATGCCGCTTCGAAGCGGCATGGATGCGGTCGCGCGACCGCATCCGCGCCGCAGGGCGGCGCGTCCGGCCGCTAGCCTACCCCGAGTCCGGCCCGCATCAGCGCCCGGCGCACGGGCGCGAGGCCGTGCGCCAGCCGCAGCGCCTGGCCGCGCAGGTCGCGCCAGGCCGGCGCCCCCGCCATCGCGGCCCGGTTCAAGAGGTCTATCCCGGCCAGCCGCGCCCGGGCCTCGGGCCAGCGCCGGCGGTGATAGGCCATGAGCATCGGCCCGTCGCCGAGGCCGTCCCCGGCCGCAACCGCGAGGTCCAGAAGGCAGGCCGTGTCGGCAAGGCTCATGTTCAGCCCCTGGGCGCCGATCGGCGGCACGACATGCGCCGCCTCGGCGACGAGCGCCGTCCGCTGGCCGGCGAAACGGTCGGCGATCTGGCTGACGATCGGCCAGACCGACCGGCGTGTCACCAGCGTCAGCGGGCCGAGGACATGGCCCGACCGCTCGCTCATCGCCGCCTCGAATTCGCCCGCCGGCAGGCCCGCGAGGCGCAGGGCCTCGGGGCCGCGCTCCATCCAGACGACGGCCGAGCAGGGAAGGCCCCCGCGGTCGGGCAGGGGGACGAGCGTGAAGGGGCCGCCCGCGCGGTGGATCTCGGTCGAGACATTGCCGTGCGGGATCGGGTGGGTGACCGCGAAGGCCAGCGCCTTCTGGCCGTAGCGCCAGGTCGTGACGCCGATGCCCAGCGCCTGGCGCACCGGGCTCGACCGCCCGTCGGCGGCGACCAGAAGGCGCGCGGCGGCCCGCGTCCCGTCCGACAGCGTGACCAGCGCCTCGCCCTCGCGCGTCACCACGCCCGCCGTGGCGGTGCCGGGGCGGAATTCCACCCCCGGCAGCTCGCCCAGCCGCGCGGCGGTCTCGCGCCTCAGCAGCCAGTTGGGGAAGTTCCAGCCGAAGGGGGCCTCCGACAGGTCGGCCGCGTCGAAATCGGCGGTGTAGCGCGGGGCGGTCGTCTCGCCGCCGGCATCGATGATGCGCATCACCTCGAGCGGCGTCGCATGGGGCGCAAGGCGGTCCCACAGCCCGGCCCGTTCCAGAAGGGCGCGCGCGGGCTGCAGGAAGGCGGTGCTGCGCAGGTCCGCGCCCTCCTCCCCCTCGGCCGTCACCGGGGGCGCGGGATCGACGCAGAGCACCCGGAAGCCGGCGGTGCCGAAGGCGGCGGCGAGCGTCAGCCCGGCGATGCCGCCGCCGGACACGATGACGTCTAGGATTTCGCGGGTCGGGGCGGACATGCGCCTCATGATAGGCCCGCGGGCGGGAAGGTCCAGCGGCAGCCGGCCTCCGGGCCGCCCTGGTCAGCGGACGAGCGAGCGCAGGAATCCCGCAAGGTCGCCGGTGTGGTGATGCACATGGGGCGCGTCCTCCGGCTCGGGCGCGACGAGCACCGTGCGCATCCCCAGCGCATGGGGCACGGCGAGGTTGCGCGAATCGTCCTCGAACATCGCCGCCCGCCGCGGGTCCAGACCATCCTGTTCGAAAATGGCAAGGAATGCCGCTTCCTCGGGCTTGGGAAGGTAGGAAGCGTGTTCGATTCCGTATATTGCATCGAACAGACCCTCCAGCCCGCGCGCGGCCACGACCCGCCGTGCATAGGCCGCCGCGCCATTGGTGTAGACGATCCTGCGCCCCGGCAGGGCGGCGATCGCCCGGGCAAGCCCGGGATCGGGCGACAGCCGGTCCAGGGGAATGTCGTGGACCTCGGCGAGGTAGGGGCCGGGATCGGCGCCGTGTTCGCGCATCAGCCCGGCCAGCGTCGTGCCGTGGCGCGCCCACCAGAGGCTGCGCAGGCGGTCGGCCTCGTCGCGGCCCGCGCCGGTGACCTGCATCACGTAGTCCGTCATCCGCAGTTCGATCAGGTCGAACAGGCGGCAGTCCGGCGGATAGAGGGTGTTGTCCAGGTCGAAGACCCAGGTCGTGACATGGGAGAAGGCGGCGGCGGGCATGAACGGAGGCTAGCTTCCGCCTGCGTCCCCCGCAACCGGCCCCCGACGCCGGCGCCCAGCAACCGGCCCCCCGCATCCGGCCCCCGGCATCCGGCCCCCCGCATCCGCCCC
>JAOADN010000114.1 GCA_026417295.1 Paracoccaceae bacterium | reverse complement strand
AAGAGACAGGGATCGGGCGGCAACGGGTCCGGCAACGGCCATGGCAAGGGTCGCGGACATGATCACGGCAACGGGCACGGCAACGGGCACGGGCACGGGCACGGCAACGGCCGGTCGATCAAGGACCTGCCCTGGGCCGCGGTCTCCCACAGTGTCGGCACCGCGTCCGACGACAGCATGACGGGCGCCGACCAGCGCGACTGGATGCGCGGCCGGGCGGGCAACGACGAGCTCGCCGGCGGCGCGGGCGACGACCGGCTGGACGGCGGCCGCGGCAATGACCGCATCGTCGCCGGCGCGGGCAACGACTTCGCCCGCGGCCGGGACGGCAATGACCGCTTCGTGGCCACCGAGGGTGACGGCGACGACACCTATCTCGGCGAGGACGGCGAGGACACGCTCGACATGTCGGCGATCCTGGCCAGCATCAGGGCCGATCTGGGCTCGGGCGGCGGCCGGGGCCTCGTGGAAAGTGCCGCGACGGGCCGGGACGTGATCCGGGGCGTCGAGAACATCGTCACCGGTGCGGGGGACGACGTCATCACCGCCTCGGCCGCGGCGAACGTGATGGACGGGGGTGCGGGGAACGACACGTTCCGCTTCCTGTCGGCACGCGACGCGGACGGCGACACGATCCTGAACTTCGCGCCGGGCGACCGGATCGACCTGTCGGCCATCGATGCCCGCCGCGGCACCTCGGGGAACGAGGCCTTCACCCTGGTGACGGGCACCGAGGCGGGGGTCGGCCAGATCGTCGTCACCCACGAGACGCGGGAGGACGGGGTCTACACGGTGGTCACGGGCCGGACGGGCGACGGCGAGGACGACGACTTCTCGCTGTCGATCAGGGGGCTGCACAACCTGACCGCGAACGACTTCAACCTCTGACCGGAACGGCCGGGGCGCCCGGTGGGGTGCCCCGGCCCTCTGCGTATCCTGTCCCACAGGTTCGAGGGCTGAAAGATGAACGAACGGCAGGGTCCCGCACAACGGCGCAGCGGCCTTCAGCTCATCCGCGGCGCAAGGGGGCTGCTCGTCTTCCTGTTCCTGGTGTCGGGCGTCATCAACGTCCTTGCCCTGACGGGATCCTTCTACATGCTCCAGGTCTATGACCGGGCGCTGACCAGCGGATCGGTCCCGACGCTGGTCGCCATCTCGATCCTGGCGGTCGGCCTCTACGGCTTCCAGGGCATATTCGACATCATCCGCTCGCAGGTTCTGGTGCGGATCGGCGCAAGGCTCGACCGGATGATGGCGCCGCTCGCGCACAGGGTCGCGGTGGACATGCCGCGCTTCGGCTATTCGGCCTCCGAGGCGCTGGAGCGCGGCCGCGACGTCGACACGGTGCGCGGCTTCCTCGGCAGCCAGGGGCCGATGGCGCTGTTCGACCTGCCGTGGATGCCGCTTTTCCTCGGCTTCATCTACATCCTGCATCCGATGCTCGGGGCCCTGACCATCGCCGGCGCCTTCGTCCTGACCTGCCTTGCCATCGCAACCGAGATCCTGACGCGCAGGCATGCGCAGGCCTCGCACGAGGCGACGGTCAGGCGGAACATGATCGCCGAATCCAATGCCCGCAACGCCGAGGTCATGAAGGCCATGGGCTATGCCGGAAGGGCGGTCGAGCGGTTCCGGCTGGCCAACGAGGCCCATCTCTCGCTGCAGACCCGCACCAGCGACATCAGCGGCACCTTCGCGGCGATCTCGCGCGTGCTGCGGATGCTGCTTCAGTCGGCGATCCTGGGGCTTGCGGCCTATCTGACGATCAGGGGAGAGCTGTCCTCGGGCGCGATCATCGCCGCCACCGTCGCCGCGGCGCGGGCCATGGCCCCCGTCGATCTGGCGATCGGGAACTGGAAGCAGATCGTTGCGGCGCGGGCGGCCTTCCGCCGCATCGGCGAGACCGCGGCGATCCTCGACATCGCGCCCGAGAGGATGGCCCTGCCGGCGCCGCGCCGGTCGCTCTCGGTCGAGGGCATCACCGTCGCCTCGCCCTCGACGGGGCGCGTGCTGCTGAGCGACGTGAGCTTCACCCTCGAGGCCGGTCAGGCGATGGGCGTGATCGGGCCGAGCGGCGGCGGAAAGACGACTCTGGCGCGCGCGCTGACCGGCGTCTGGCCGGTCCTGCGCGGCGCGGTCCGGCTGGACGATGCCGACATCCCGCAATGGACGGACGACGCCCTGGGGCGCCACCTCGGCTATCTGCCGCAGGACGTGGTGATGGTGGACGGCACCGTGTCCGAGAACATCGCCCGGCTCGACCCGGACGCCAAGCCCGAGCACATCATCGCCGCGGCGCAGGCGGCAGCGATCCACGAGATGATCGTCCGCCTGCCGGACGGCTACCAGACGGCGCTGGGGCCGCTGGGGACGGCGCTCTCGGCCGGCCAGCGGCAGCGCATCGGGCTGGCGCGGGCGCTTTACCGCAATCCCTTCCTCGTCGTGCTCGACGAGCCGAACTCGAACCTCGACGCCGCCGGCGAGGCCGCGCTGACCAAGGCCATCGAGGGCGTGAAGGCGCGTGGCGGCATCGCCATCGTCGTCGCCCACCGCCCGAGCGCGCTCAAGGCCGTGGATGTCGTGGGCGTGATCCAGGGCGGCCGGATGGTGGCCTTCGGACCGAAGGACGAGATCCTGCGGTCGCGGACCCGCAGCGACGGTGCGCGCGAGGCGCCCGCGGCCGACCAGCCCGATCGCAAGGCGGTGCCGGTCGCGGTTGTGTCGAAGGCAAGGTCGGACCGGACGGCGGGGGTGGCGTGATGATCAGGGTCAAGGCACTTCGGTCCGGCAAGGAGCCGCAGACGGCGGCGGAGCGCTACGAGAGCCAGCCGGCAGACGCCGTTCCGCGCGGCGCCCTGGCGATGATGGGCGCGCTGTCGGCGCTGCTTGTCTACCTCAGGTCGTTCCTTCCCTCCTCCCTCGCGCCGGAGGGGCCGGCAGCCCCCCGTCCGCGGGATCCCGGACAGGACCAGGCGGCAGCGCCCGCGCCGGACGCGACCGGGGGCGAGGCGGCGCTCGACGCCATGTTCGCGGCCGATGCCCCGGACGGGCCGGCGGCGGCCGGCATGGCCGCGTCGTCCAGCGACGGCGGAGGCGCCTATTTCCACCCCGTTGCGCAGGGCGGTTCCGCCCGGCGCATCGCCCTGCCGGCCGGGCATCTGGACATGTCGGTCCCTGCGAACATCGACATCCCGCCGGCCCCGGTGCCGCCGCCGCGGCCGATCCTTCTTGATGACACGATCCTCTTCCCCGGCGCTGCGGACCTGCCGTCCCTGGCACCGGCAGGGGGACGGTCGGGATCGGGAACGGATGACCACGAGGCGGGGAACGGCGTGGGGACCGGCCAGACCGGAGGGTCGGGTGCCGCGCCGGCCGGTGGCGGCCGCATCAAGGATGCCGGCGACGATCCCATCGACCCGCATGGCGGGCCGCGCCCGCGCGGCCACGCGCAGGACCGCCCGCGCGACCGCAAGTCCGGCCCTGCAGCATCCGTCATGCCTGCCGGAACCGGGCAGGGCGCGACCCTGGCCATCGCGATGGCAAGCCTGATCGGCCAGACGGCCGGCGCAGAGGCTGCGGGGCAGGGGGGGCGGCACGGGGCGACGGCGAGGCCGGCCGGGCCGCCAGCGTTGTCAAGGCGTCGCGCTTCTCGACCGGCGACAGCTCGGCGTAGACGGCGAGCACCGCCCGCGGCGTCTCCTCGTCGTCGAACGCCGCCAGTCCCCGCAAGGC
>JAOADN010000113.1 GCA_026417295.1 Paracoccaceae bacterium | reverse complement strand
GGGCCATGGCCGCCGCCCCGGCGAGGAAGGGCGCGGGCGGCATGCCGGGAACGATGGCAATCAGGGCGAGAAGGCCCGCGACCGTCATGAGCGCAGGCGGAAAGCGGGCGAACTGCACGAGGATCTCGCGGTCGGCCGAGGCCCGCGCCCCGCCGCGCGAAAGCAGGATCGCCGCGGCCACCGAGATCACGACCGCCGGGATCTGGCTGACCAGCCCGTCGCCCACGGTGAGCACCGAATAGGTCTTCAGCGCGTCGGCGAAGGGCATGCCATGGGCGATCGTGCCCACCAGCATGCCGGCGACGAGGTTCAGGACGGTGATGAGCAGGCCCGCCACCGCGTCGCCCTTGACGAATTTCGAAGCGCCGTCGAGCGAGCCGAAGAACGTCGTCTCGGCCTGTTCGCGTTCGCGCCGGGCGCGCGCCTCCTCGGCGCTGATGGCGCCGGCCGCGACGTCGGCATCGATCGCCAGCTGCCGGCCCGGCATGGCGTCGAGCGCGAAGCGTGCGCCGACCTCGGCCATCCGCCCTGCGCCCTTGGTGATGACCATGAAGTTGACGATGAGCAGGACCGTGAAGATCACGAGGCCAAGCACCACCGACCCCGACATGATGAACATGGCGAAGCCCTCGATCACCCGGCCGGCGGCGGCGGTGCCGGTATGGCCCTGGCCGATGATGAGCTTGGTCGACGAGACGTTGAGCGACAGGCGCAGGATCAGCGAGCCGAGCAGAACCGTCGGGAAGGCCGAGAAGTCGAGCGGCCGCTCGATGAAGAGGGTGATGGTGAGGATCAGGACGGCGAGCCCGAAGGAGAGGGCGAGACCGGCGTCGAGGACGAAGGCCGGAACCGGCAGGATCATCATGGCGACGACGGCCATGAGGGCGACGGCGAGCAGGGCCGTGGGATGGAAGAGGTTGCGGGCAGGCGCCGTGTCAGCCATCGCCGGCCCCCGGGGCCCCGAGGCCCGCGAGGAAGGGCCCGCGCGCGGCGCCCAGCGGCACCAGCGAACCCTGGCCGGCGCCCGGAGCGCCGGTGAGCAGCGGCCAGGTGTTGAGCCGGGGCACCGCCGCGGCGGGCGCGGGATCGGCGCCGCTGGCCGCGACGATGTCGGGAATCTCGGGGATGGCGTCGGGCCCGGCATGGGCGGGCAGGGCGGCCGGGGCGCCGCCGGGGCCGGGGGCGGCCGCGGTGACCGGCGCGGCGGTGCCGCCGTCGCCGAGGAGCGCCCGCACGAAGCGGTCGAAGCGGGCGCGGTAGCGTTCGGCGAAGGCGGGCGTGCGGCTGTGATAGGCGCCTGCGGCCAGGCTCCAGTCCCCGGCCTCGGCGTGGAGGCGCGCAAGGAACCGCGCCGCATAGATGGCGTTGGCGCGGGGGTCGAACATCGCCTCGACCGAGGGGAAGGCATGGCCGTGCCAGCGGTAGTTGATCTGGAAGCAGCCGACATCGAAGCTGCGGGCGCCGCGGGCGAATTCGCGCGCCACATAGGCGAGCGCGGCCTCGCGGTCGGCGAACCAGTGGCCTGCCCCTTCCATGTTGACGGTCCAGGGCCAGGGGCGCATCCGCCCCGCCTGCCTGCGGCCCGTCTCGGTCAGAGAGATCGCCATCAGCACGGCGAGCGGAACGCCCGTTGTCGCCGCCGCCTCGCGCGCCGCCGCCTCGCATATCGCGGCCGGGTCGCCGACGGCCCCGGCGGGCACCTCGTCGGCGATGCGCGCGGGTGCAGGGGCGGGCAGGGCCGACAGGGCGACCGCGAGGAGAAGGGCCGCACGACGCGCCGCAGCGGCGAGGCGGGCCGCGCCGGGCAATGCCCTGCGCAGCGGCGCGGCCTTGATCCGCCCGTCCCGGTGCCGGGAGGTGGAGCGGGACTGGGGGCTGCGCCGGGGCGGCGCGTGCGGAATCTGGCTGGGACGCATGAACCCGTTCGGCCGCGCATTCTGCCGGCGCCGGGCAGGCTAGGGCGGCGCGGTTGAGATTCGGTAACCCCGCGCCGTGCGGTGCCGCGCGCGTGCCGGAGGTCTCACGGCGCCGCGGCAGGCGGGGCCCCGGCCCCGGCCGCGGCCAGCAGGGCGCGCAGGCTCTCGCGGGTGGCGGCGCTGGCGGCGAGAAGGGCGCGCCCCTGGCCGATGGGGCCGGTCGTCCCGCCCTGACCTGTCGCCCCGCCCGGGCCCGGAGCTGGGCTCTGGCCGGCCGGGCCGCCGGCCGGGCCGCCGGGCGCGGCCGGCGGAGGCGGGGCCGGCGGAGGCGGGGCGGCCCCGAGCATGCGCAGCGAGCGCTCGAGCATCTCCGGCCCGGCCCCGGCCCGTCCCGCGGCGGCGCGCCAGGCGGCGCGGTCCGCCCGGCTGCTGCCCGCGTCGAGGGCCACGCCGGCCGCGGCCGCGAGGTCTCCGGTAGCGGTCAGGGCATCCGCGCGAAGGTCGGCCACGCCGGGCAGGTCGAGGCCTGCCGTCAGGTCGAGGGCGAGGTCCGGCTCGCCGACGGCGAGCGCGGCCCGCGCGCGGGCAAGGCGCCATTCCGCCGTTGCCTCGGGCGCGGTGTCCAGAAGCGCGGCGGCGGCCCCCGGCAGGCCCGCGCCGACGAGCCGGCCCGAGAGCTTCCGGCGCAGCCCGGCGGAGGGATCGGCTGCGGCGATCGCATCCTGATGGGCGAACCAGGCCGTGAGGAAGGCATCGGGATCCTCGAGGCCGGCGATCTCGTCGAGGATGCGTTCCTCGGCTGCACGGCGCAGGCCCTCGGGCAGGGCGGCGCGCCACTCGGCCAGCAGGTCGAAGGCGGCGCCCGGGTCTCCGGCCGCGGCCGTCGCCGCGATCGCCGCCGCGGCAAGGCGCGGGCCGACAGGGGTGGCACGGTACTCCCAGGCGAAGGCGGCCGCCGTCGCCGCCTCGTCGGGGGGAACCGGAAGGCCCCTTTCCAGGCGCAGTTCCAGACCGCGCGCCACCGCCTCGGGCGCATCCTCGCCGTTTTCACGGGCGATCTCGGCCAGCAGCGCCAGCGCCCGCCCGTCGTCGCCGCTCAGGGCCGCGAAGGTGGCATCGTCCAGCGCGGCGGGCCCGTCCTCTGCCGTCAGGGCGCGGTCGATCGCGTCCTGCACGGCGCGTGCCGCGTCGCTTTCGCCGCGGGCGAGGAAGACCTCGGTCAGGCGCGGCCCGACGGCCCGGCGCAGGTGCCCGGGCAGGGCCGAGAAGGCGCGGATCGCGGCGCCGTGGGCGACCGGTTCGCCGGGCCCGGGTGGCACCGGGTCGAGCAGGGCCCAGAGCGCGGCCGGCCCTTCGCAGGCGGCCTGGCCCCGGAGCAGGCCGGGCGCCGGCCCGTCGGTGCCGTCCACGGCGCGGGCAAGGGCGCGCAGGGTGTCGGCCTCCTCGCCCCCTGCATCGAAGGCGTCGAGGACCTGGCGTGCCTCTGCCCCGAAGCCGAGGAAGACGAGAAGCCGCGCATAGGCCAGAACGGCGGCCGGATCGGGCCGGTCGAACTCGCCGACCAGGGCGGCCCGGGCCTCGGCCAGCTGGGTGGTGGCGGGGCGGTCGTCGCCCCAGGCGGGCACGTCCAGCGCCCCGGTCGGGGTGCAGGGATCGCCCTCGGGCGTCTGGTCTGCCGGCGCCTCCGGCGGGGCCAGGTCGCGGTCGAAGACGGTGGTCGCGCGGATGGCCCGCCCGGCCCCGGCCGAAAGCGGCGGCGTGGCACCGGCATCGGTCTCGGGCGCCGCAGGTACGGCGGGGTCTTCGGGCGCGCGTGCAGCCCCGGCTGGGGCGGCAGGCAGCTCGGCATCGACGAGGCCCTGACTCGCGGCGCGGCCGAGCTGGTAGAGGAGATCCTGTTCAAGCCCGGCGCCGGCCGGGAGCGGCGGCGGGGACGCAGCGGGGGGCGGCGGGGACGCTGCGGGGGGCGGGGCGGG
>JAOADN010000112.1 GCA_026417295.1 Paracoccaceae bacterium | reverse complement strand
GCGGAGGACCTGGGCGCGCTGGCCGGCCCGCCGCTGGAGGCGCAGGTGCCGGTCGATCTGGACCGGCATGTCGTGGTGCTGCCCTATTCCTCGGGCACGACGGGCCTGCCCAAGGGCGTGATGCTGAGCCACCGCAACCTCGTGGTGAACGTCATCCAGTGCGACGGCCTGGTGTCGCTGCAGCCGCGCGAGCGCACCCTGGCCTTCCTGCCCTTCTTCCACATCTACGGGATGCAGGTCCTGATGAACCTCTATCTCGCGCGGGGCGGGGTGCTGATCACCCTGCCGCGCTTCGAGCTGGAGGCGGCGCTGCGCATCATGCAGGACCACCGCACCTTCCGGCTGTTCGTCGCCCCGCCGGTCGTGCTGGCGCTGGCCAAGCATCCGCTTGTCGACCGGTTCGACCTGTCGGCGCTGAAGGTCATCCTGTCGGCGGCCGCCCCGCTGGGCACCGACCTGGCGGAGGCCTGCGCGAAGCGGCTGGGCGTGGAGGTCATCCAGGGCTACGGCATGACCGAGCTGTCGCCCATCACCCATGCCAATCCGGTGGGGCGCGGCAGGCCGGGATCGGTGGGCATCGCCGCGCCGATGACGGAGGTCCGCATCGTCGATCCCGAAAGCGGGCGCGTCCTGGGGCCGGGAGAGACGGGCGAGATCGTCATCCGCGGCCCGCAGGTCATGCTGGGCTACCTGAACCGCCCCGAGGCGACGGCGGCGATGATCGAGCCCGAGGGCTGGCTGCATACGGGCGACCTGGGCCATGTCGATGCCGACGGCTACATGTATGTCGTGGACCGGGTGAAGGAACTGATCAAGGTCAAGGGGTTCCAGGTCGCGCCTGCGGAACTCGAGGCGCTGATCGTGGCCCATCCCGGCGTTGCCGACGTGGCCGTGGTGGGCGAGCCGGACGAGGAGGCGGGCGAGCTGCCCGTGGCCCATGTCGTGCGCGCGCCGGGATCGGAGGTGACCGGGGCGGAGATCATGGATTTCCTGTCTCTTATACACATCT
>JAOADN010000111.1 GCA_026417295.1 Paracoccaceae bacterium | reverse complement strand
ACTTCGCCTGCCAGCCGGTGTTGATGAGGTGGTTCTCGTAGCGGTTGACCGGCTCGATCCCGAAGGCGATCCCGAGCCACTGCCCCGTCCCCTCGCCGTCGCTGCCGACGGCGGCATTGAGCGAGGCATCGGCCCCGGAGAGGCGGCGGTTCATGTCCACCACCTCTTCCTCGGTCACGTTGAGGTCGCGCGCGATGCGGGCCACGTTCTCGGGGCGCAGGTCGCCCTCCTCGAGCGCGCCGATCTTCGACTTGGCCTTGCGCAGGTTGAAGAAGAGCTTCTTCTGCGCCGAGGTGGTGCCGAGCTTCACCAGGCTCCAGGACCGCAGGATGTATTCCTGGATCGCGGCGCGGATCCACCACATCGCATAGGTCGCGAGGCGGAAGCCCTTCTCGGGATCGAAGCGCTTGACCGCCTGCATCAGGCCCACGTTGGCCTCCGAGATCACCTCGGCCTGCGGCAGGCCATAGCCGCGATAGCCCATCGCGATCTTGGCGGCGAGACGCAGGTGGCTGGTGACGAGGCGATGGGCGGCCTCCGGGTCCTGATGGTCGGCCCAGCGCTTGGCCAGCATGTATTCCTCTTCCGGTTCCAGAAGCGGAAACTTGCGGATTTCCTGAAGATAGCGGTTCAGGCCCTGTTCCGGCGAAGGTGCCGGAAGATTGGCATAGGTCGTCATGTCGAGCCCCCTCCAAGGCAGGCATCTGTCCGGCGCACAGCCTTCGTGCCACGCCGGACCATTCGTCATACGCAGGCCGGACCCTGCCGGATCAGCCGCAGACCCTGCGCTCCGATCCCTAATGCAAGTTTAACGGCTCCTGCGCCGAAGGCGACGTGATTACCGCCATTTCACGTCAATGTCACCCGGTTCCGTCGTCAGAGAAGCGGGGCGAGCAGACCGAAGAGGTTGTTCACCACCCGCCGCCAGGGACCCCAGGCATCGATCTCGGCCAGGCCGACGGGCAGCGTGTCGCGCGTCCAGCGGTCGGCGAGCGCAAGCAGCTCGGCCGCAAGGTCGGGATCCTCGCCGAGGATCGAGTTCTCGTAGTTCAGGTTGAAGCTGCGCCGGTCCATGTTGGCCGAGCCGGCGACGAAGAGCCTCCGGTCGGTGACGATGAGCTTGGCGTGCAAGAGGCCCGGCCGGTATTCGCGGATCTCGACGCCGCAGCTGAGCAGCGGCCGGTAATAGGCGCGGCTGGCCCGCGAGACGATGAAGTTGTCGTTGCGCTCGGGCAGGATCATCCGCACGCGGATGCCGCGCAGGGCGGCCGACATGATCTCCTGCTGGAGCGAGGCGTCGGGGACGTAGTAGGGCGTGACGATCAGCACCTCGCGTTCGGCCGCCGCTATCGCCGCCTGGAAGAGGTCGGAGACCGCGTGGCGCTGGAGTTCCGGCCCGCTGCCGGCCGCCACGGCGGGAATCCCCGGCATGGCCACCGGGCCGGGCGGCGGCTCGCGCAGAAGGGCGGCCGCGGCCTCCTCGCCCGAATGGGTGATCCAGTCGGACATGAAGAGATACTGGTGCTGCCAGACCACGGGACCCTCGATGCGCAGCATCACGTCCACCCAGGGCGCGAAGCGCGCCTTTGGCGCGAATTCGGCATCGGCGCAGTTCTGGCTGCCGGCATAGGCCACCCGGCCGTCGACGACGACGATCTTGCGGTGGTTGCGGATGTCGATGCGCGAGCGCAGGGCCTGCAGGAGCGAGAAGCGGTATTCGAAGGCGATGGCCAGGCGCACCCCGGCCGCGGACATGGCGCGCCAGGCCCCGGAGCCGAGCAGCGGGCGCGAGCCCAGCCCGTCCACCAGCACCCGGCAGGTGACGCCGCGGCGGGCGGCGCGGATCACCGCATCGGCGACGCGCGTGCCGCTGCGGTCCGACAGCCAGATGTAGAAGGCGATGTGGACGTGCTGGCGCGCCGCGTCGATGTCGTCGATCAGCCGGTCGATGAACTCCTCTGACCGGCCGATGACGCCGATTCGGTTGCCGTAGACGGCATGGAAGCCGTTGACCGAGGCGGCGCGCGCGAAGGGCGGCGACATGGGATCGGCCGTCTCGTGCACGCCGTGGGTGAGAAGGCCGGGTGGGCCGAGGCTCTCGATGGCCCGGCGCATCCGGTCGCGGGCGGCGCTGGCGATGCGGGCCTCGCCGAAGAGCGCATAGAGCAGCACCCCGAGGAAGGGCAGCGCGACGACGACGACGATCCAGCTGATGCGGACCTCGGGTTCCTGGTCCTCGCGCGTGAGCAGCCGGAAGAGCGCCACCGCCTGCAGCGCCAGTTCGACGAAGACGCCGAAGAAGAAGTCCCAGAAGGTCATGGCGCGGCCCCCGCCCCGCCGTCGCCGGCAGCTTCCAGGACCCTGACCAGCGCGGCCATGTCGGCCGGCAGGGGCGCGGCGAAATGCAGCGCGGCGCCGGTGACCGGGTGGACGAAGCCCAGCGTGGCGGCATGCAGCGCCTGGCGGGGGAAGGCGTTCACCGCGGCGGCGGCCGCGGCCCCCAGCGCCGCGGCCGGGGCCCGGCGCCGTCCGCCATAGACCGGATCGCCGACCAGCCCGTGCCCGACATGGGCGAGATGGACCCTGATCTGGTGGGTGCGCCCGGTCTCGAGCCGGCATTCGACAAGGGCCACGGCGGGCGGCCTGCCGAAGCGCGAGAGCACGCGCAGGCGGGTGACGGCCGGGCGGCCGCCCTCGGTCACCGCCTGGCGCTGGCGGTCGGTGCGGTGCCGGGCAAGGCCGGTGGCGATGCGGATCACGCCGCCCGGCTCGACGCTGACGCCGCGGATCCCGCGCAGGCGCGGGTCGCCCGGATCGGGGACGCCGTGGACGAGCGCGAGATAGCGCCGTTCGGCGCTGTGGCGCTCGAACTGGCGGGCCAGGCCGTGATGGGCGCGGTCGGTCTTGGCGGCGACGATCAGGCCCGAAGTGTCCTTGTCGATGCGGTGGACGATGCCGGGTCGCCTTTCGCCGCCGACCCCCGACAGGCTGGAGCCGCAATGGGCGAGAAGCGCGTTGACGAGCGTGCCCTCGTGCGACCCCGGCGCGGGGTGGACGACCATCCCGGCGGGCTTGTCCACGACGATCAGGTCACCGTCCTCGTGCACGACGGCCAGCGGGATCGCCTGGGCCCGGGCTACGCCCGCGGCGGGCGGGGGAAGGCTGACCTCGAAGGTCTCGCCCCCGGCGACGCGTGCGCCGGGATCGGTGACCGGGATGCCCGCGCGGCTGACCCGGCCGTCGGCGATCAGCCGGGCGAGGCGCGAGCGCGAGAGCTCGGCCGCCTCTGGCGCGAAGCGGGCCAGCGCCTTATCAAGGCGGTCCGGGGGTGACTCCCCGAGGCGGATGGAGAGGGTCTGACCGGCGATGAGCGATTCCCGCACCGGCGCCGCCGGTTCCGATCCGCCGCCCGATTCCGGTTCCGGTTCCGATGCCGATGCCACGCCGGCGCATTCCCCCGCCCTGTCGCCGGACCTGGCGGCGACGGTGCGCTTCCTGAAGGTGCTGACCGGCGCGCTGGCCGGCACGATGATCCTTGGGCTGATAGCGATTGTCGGGCTGCTTGTCACCCGGATGCCGGCGCCCGCCCCGGCCGGCGCCCCCCCGGCCCTGCCGCCGGGGATCGGCCTGCCGGCCGGCGACAGGGCCGAAGCGGTGACCTTCGGCAGCGGCTGGGTGGCGGTGGTGACGGGCGGCGGGCGGCGGATCGAGGTCTTCGACAGCGCCTCCGGGGCACCGCTCGGCACCTTCGACATCGGGACGCGCTGAGCGCGCGCGCAGGGCGCGCGCCCCTCTGCCGGCGGCAGCGACGCCCGGCGGGGCGCCCGCGGGCGGGGCCTCAGATCAGGCGGTACTGGCGGGCCTTGTTGCGCAGGAAGGGCAGGCCCTTCTCCATCACCGCCTCGAAGTTCTCGGCCACCGGCCGCCAGACCGCGAGTCCGTAGGCGACTTCGGGCGGCATGTTGATGAAGGACTCCATGGCCAGCCCGCCCCTGAAGCCGATGGCCGCGAGCGTGGCATAGATCTCGTCCCAGTCCACCGTCCCCTCGCCGGGCGTGCCGCGGTCGGATTCCGACAGGTGGATGTAGCGCAGGTGCTCGCGCGCATCGAGGATGCCGTTGCCGGCGCCCTTCTCCTCGATGTTCATGTGGTAGGTGTCGAGATGGATGAAGATGTTGTCGGCGCCCACCTTCTCGATCATCCACTTCGCCTGCCAGCCGGTGTTGATGAGGTGGTTCTCGTAGCGGTTGACCGGCTCGATCCCGAAGGCGATCCCGAGC
>JAOADN010000110.1 GCA_026417295.1 Paracoccaceae bacterium | reverse complement strand
CGCCAGCGCCTGCGTGGCCGCGAGGAAGGCGTCGCGCCCCGCCGCCAGCGCATACTCGTTGAAGGCGGCGATCTCGTCGCCCTGGCCAATCATGCCGGCAGCGCGGGCAGCGGCCCGTCCTTGCGCGCATAGCCCGCATAGGCCAGCCGCAGGCCGAGCCGCCGGAAGGCCGGAAACGGAAAGCGCCGTGGCGGCTGCGCCATCAGCGCCGGGATCGCGGCCTTCGCCCCCAGCATCAGCCGGCCCGTCTCGGCCCCCGCATGGCTCTGCAGCGCGACGCCCCCGCCGTGGCAGCCGAAGGCGGCGAAAAGCCCCTCCGCCCCCGGCACCGGCCCGGCAAAGGGCGCGAGGCTGCCGGTCAGGCAGACAAAGCCCGACCAGCGGTATTCGGCCGGCACGCCCGCCCAGGCCGGGAACAGCGCCTCGAAATGGCGCCGCACCCGCGCATGGGTCGCGGCCTCGGCCTCGGCGCTGGCCGAGGTTCCCCCGCGCATCCCGAACAGGAAGCGCCCGTCCGGCAGGTGCCGGAAATAGTGCAGGAGCTTGCGCAGGTCGCAGGACATCAGCGGCGAGGTGAAGCCCTGCGCGCCAACTTCGCCCTGGGTCAGCGGGCGCGTCACCATCACCGACGACATCGCCGGCAGCGTCCGCCCGGCGATCCAGGCAGGGATGTCCTCGGACGAATAGCCGTTCGTCGCCACCAGGACCTGCCGCGCCGTCACCTCGCCCCGCGGCGTGGCAAGCCGCCAGCCCCCGCCCGCCGCCGCCAGCGCCTCGACCGGCGTGTCGGCGAAGATGCGCACCCCCGCCGCCTCGGCCAGCGCCGCCAGCCCCTCGACATAGATCATGGGGTGGACCGGAAAGCCGTGCCGCCCGATCAGCCCGCCGTGAAAGCCCGGCCCCGCCAGCCCCCGCTCCTCCAGCGCCCCGGGCGGCACGATCTCGCCGGCCTCGCCGTAAAGCCGCGCCTCCGCCTCCGCCTCGGCGACGAGCGCCGCGAAGGCAGGGGGCGACTGCGCCAGATAGGCCTCGCCCTCCGGCCCCTGCCGCGCCGGGATCCCGTTCTCGTCGATCAGCCGGGCGACATGCCCGATCGCCGCGATCTGGAAGCGGCGGAACTCGCGCGCGCCCTCGGTCCCGACGCGGTCCACGATCTGCGCGTCCGACAGCTTCGTGCCCCCGATGCAGACGAAGCCGCCGTTGCGCCCCGAGGCGCCCCAGCCCGGCTGCCCGGCATCCAGCACCACGACCGCCCGTCCCGCCCGCACCAGCTCGAGCGCCGCGTTCAGCCCCGCAAAGCCCGCGCCGATCACCGCCACCTCGGCCGTCAGGCTGCCCGGCAAGGCCGGGCGCGGCGCCGGCACGGGCGCCGTGGCCCGCCAGTAGGACTCCGGCCATCCCGGCGCATAGGCGCGCTCCTCGTAGATGCGTCTCATCCTTCCGGCCCCCCTCTGGCGCCCCGTGCCCCATCGGCTAGACTGCGCGAATCCGCCACCGGAGATTGGAGATTTCGATGCCGCTCGGCAACGGCGACAGCCCGGCGGGGGCCGATCCCTGCGCCCTCGACCGCGCGCATGTCCTGCATCCCTGGACGAATTTCGGCCCCTTCGCCGAACGCGGGGCGCTGGTCATCGACCGCGGCCAGGGCTGCCGGCTGTGGGATTCGCAGGGCCGCAGCTACCTCGATGCCGTGGGCGGGCTGTGGTGCACCAATGTCGGGCTCGGCCGGGCCGGGATCGCCGAGGCCATGGCCGCCCAGGCGCAGAGGCTCGCCTTCTCCAGCACCTTCGTGGACATGTCGAACACGCCCTCGGCGCTTCTGGCCGCACGCCTTGCCGCCCTCGCGCCCGGCGACCTCAACCGCGTGCACTTCACCACCGGCGGGTCGACGGCCGTCGACAGCGCCTTCCGCCTGATCCAGTTCTACCACGCCTGCAAGGGGCGCCCGGGCAAGACCGGCATCGTCGCCCGCGCCGCAAGCTACCACGGCTCGACCCACATCGCCCAGTCGATCAGCCTGCGCGAAGGCGACCGCGTGCCCGAATTCCGCTACACGACCGAGGGCATCTGGCACCTCTCGGCCCCCAACCTCTACCGCCGGCCCGAGGGGATGACCGAGGCCGCCTTCACCGATCACCTCGTGGCCGAGTTCGAGGCGCTGATCGCGCGCGTCGGCGCCGACCGCATCGGCGGCTTCTTCGCCGAACCGATCCAGGCCTCGGGCGGGGTCCTCGTCCCGCCGCCGGACTACCTGCCCCGGATGCGCGCGATCTGTGCGGCCCACGACATCCTCTTCGTCGCCGACGAGGTCGTCACCGGCTTCGGCCGGATCGGCCACTGGTTCGCCTCGATGGACGAATTCGGCATCCTGCCCGACATCATCACGACGGCGAAGGGGCTGACATCGGGCTATGCGCCGCTCGGCGCGATGATCTTCTCCGACCGCATCTGGGATGTGATCTCGGCCGATGGCGCGCGCTGGTATTCCTCGGGCTTCACCTATTCCGGCCACCCGGTCGGCTGCGCGGCGGCGCTCGCCAACATCGCGATCATCGAGGACGAGGACCTGCTCGGCAACGCGGTGCGGGTGGGCGCCCTGTTCGAGGAGCGCCTCGCCGGGCTGCGCGGCCTGCCGCTTGTCGGCGACGTGCGCGGCCGCCGCCTGATGATGTGCGTCGAGAACGTGGCCGACAGGGCGACGAAGCGGCTCCTGCCCGATGAGGTCGGCGAAAGCCGGCGGATCTCGGACGCCTGCGAGGCGATGGGCCTTCTGGTCCGTCCGATCGGGCATCTCAACGTCATGTCGCCGCCCCTCGTCATCACGCCTGACGAGGTGGAATTCGTCGTGGAAACGCTCGGCCGCGCCATCCGGCAGGTGGCTGACGCGCTGGTGCGCGAAGGCGTGCGGCTGGATTGAGGGCAGCACAGCAGAGAGGGGGGAACGGAATGGCTCTCGAGGATGCGGGCGAAGAGGTCGATCTCGCCTTCACGCGGAAGGACCGGCGCGGGCTGGCCTTCGAGAACGCCTTCGGGGGGGCGACCAGCTTCCTGCGGCGGCAGTACAGCAAGGATCTCGCCGGCGTCGACCTGGCGGTGACCGGCGTGCCCTTCGACCAGGCGGTCACCCACCGCAGCGGCACCCGCTTCGGCCCGCGCGCGATCCGCGAGGCCTCGTGCCTGCAACCCTTCGATCCGCCCTGGGGCTGGCCCTATTCGCCGCTCGAGGAGATGACGGTCATCGACTACGGCGACCTCGCCTTCGACTATGCCAGGGTCGCGGATTTCCCCGACCGGCTCACGGCCCATGTCCGCGGCATCCTCGCGGCCGGGCCGGGGACCGTGGCGCTGGGCGGCGACCACTACATTTCCTTCCCGATTCTAAAGGCTTACGCCGAGAAGTTCGGGAAGATCAGCCTGATCCACTTCGACGCGCATTCCGACACCTGGCCAGACGACGACTTCACCCGCATCGATCACGGGACGATGTTCTACAAGGCGGTGAAGTCGGGCGTGATCGATCCTGCGACCAGCGTCCAGATCGGCATCCGCACGCATAACGACGACCCCCTGGGTGTGACGACGCTGGATGCGCGCTTCGTCCACGAACGGGGCGTGGCCGAGGTCGTGCGCCGGGTGAAGGAGGTGGTGGGCGACCGCCCCGCCTATGTCACCTTCGACATCGACTGCCTCGATCCGGCGGTGGCGCCCGGGACGGGCACGCCCGTCTGGGGCGGGCTGATGAGCTGGCAGGCCGCGGCCATCCTGCGCGACCTTGCCGGGATCAACATGGTGGGCGGCGACGTGGTCGAGGTCTCGCCCCCCTACGACACGACCGGGGCCACGGCCATCGCCGGGGCGCATGTCGCCCATGAACTCGTCTGCCTCTACGGCTGGACGCGGCGGAAGGCCTGACCCGGTGCGTCCGGCGCGAAGGGGCATCCTCGTGGCGGCAGGGGCGGCCGTCGGGCTCCTCCTCGTGCTCCTCCTGGCGGGGCTGGCCATCCGCGCCGCGCCGGTCCCGGCGGCGCTGCGCGATGCCGATCCCCTTCAGGCGCGCCTGCCGCTCGACCGGCCGGGCTATCTCGTCCGGCCGGCCGGCGCGGCGGGGGGCGATGCCAGCGCGCCGGTCTATGCGGCCTCGCCCGGCAAGCTCCTCGACCGGCTGGTGGCGGCCGCCCTGGCCGAGCCGCGCACCGCCGTGATCGGCGGGGATCCGGCCGCGGGGCGCGTGACGCTCGTCCAGCGCTCGCGCCTGATGGGCTATCCCGACGTCATCGCGATCCGCGCCCTGCCGGCGCAGGGGGGCGCGACGGTCGCGATCCTCTCGCAGTCGCGTTTCGGCGGCTACGACTGGGGGGTGAACCGGGCCCGCGTGGAACGCTGGATGGCGGCCGTGGCGGACCTCGCCGCCGGGGCGGTGCTCGCCGTCAAGGGCATCGGCGGGTACCACCTCGTGGTCCGCGCCGACGACGCCGGCGCTGTGGCCCGCCTGCGGGCCCGCAAGCGGCGCGGTGCCAAGC
>JAOADN010000010.1 GCA_026417295.1 Paracoccaceae bacterium | reverse complement strand
GAATTCCAATGGTGTATTTGTCAAAGTAGGGATCGGCCGGTCCGACTAACGACTGCCATCTATTGAATTCTTCTGCAACATGCCGGTTCTTAATTGCGATTGATGACTCCATCCCTCACCCCCAAACCCCCTCGAACTCCCGCCACTCGCCCTTCGACATCCCGCTCGTCTCCTGCGTCACCGCCTCTCCGGCCAGCCGCCTTTTCACCACCTCCACCGCCTTCGCGCTCAGCGTCACGCCCCCCAGCCGGTAGTCCTCGAAGGCCGCCCAGGCCAGCGGCACCCAGTCCCGGACAATCCCGCACATCGCCTCGGCATAGGCGCGGATCTCGTACTGGGCATGGGCGTCGGCGCGCAGGCGCAGGAAGTGGAAGAGGTTGTGCAGGTCGATCTTCCAGTACCACTGCGTGTAGATGTTGGCGGGCAGGTTCATCCGGGCAAGCTCGCGCGCAAGGCCCTGCTGGCCCTCCCGGCTCAGCATCGCCTCGTAGTGGTCGTAGGCGCGCGCGGCGTCCTCGCGCAGCCAGTCGAGCACGCGCTGCGCCTCCTCGCCCTGCAGCGGCTCTCCCCGGCCCTGGTTGTTCACCGTCGACTGCGCGGCCAGGTGCTCGGGCGCGGGGATGTAGAACTCGCGGTCGAGGATCGAGTAGCGGGCGGAGTACTCGTTCACGTTCGCGGTGCGGTGGCGGATCCACTGGCGTGCGACGAAGACCGGCAGCTTGACGTGGAACTTGACCTCGCACATCTCGAAGGGGGTCGAATGCCAGTGCCGCATCAGGTAGCGGATCAGCCCCTCGTCGTTCGACACGGCCTTCGTGCCGCGCCCGTAGCTGACGCGGGCCGCCTGGGTGATGGCCGCGTCGTCGCCCATGTAGTCGATGACGCGCACGAAGCCGTGGTCCAGCACCGGATGGGCCAGGTAGAGGTGGCGCTCCATCCCCTCGGCCACGGCGCGCAAGGTGGGGCGCGGATGAAGGCGGGCCTCGGCGATCTCGGCCTCTTGTTCGGGGGTGAGCGGCATGGCGGGACTCCGGCAGCGAATCGGAGCCTACTGTAGATTGCGGTTGCACACCAAGAAAGCACGACATGTTGGGCATGCCTTCCCGCCTGCCGCGGCCCTGCCCCGTTCCCTGCGCGATCCGGCCGGGCGATCGGGGCGCGCTTTGCAGCGGCGGCGATCTGCACTACCCTGCCCGGCGGACCCCCGGGAGAGCCGCATGAAGATCCGCTACCTGCACACGATGATCCGCGTCGCCGACCTCGACAGGTCGATCGCCTTCTGGAAGCTCCTCGGGCTAGAGGAGACGCGGCGCTACGAGAACGACAAGGGCCGCTTCACGCTTGTCTTCATGGCCCCGCCCGGCCAGCCGGACTGCCCGATCGAGCTGACCTGGAACTGGGACGGCGACGCGGGCCTGCCTTCGGACAGCCGGCATTTCGGGCACCTCGCCTATGATGTCGAGAACATCTACGACATGTGCGCCCACCTGATGCGGAACGGCGTCACCATCAACCGGCCGCCGCGCGACGGGCGGATGGCCTTTGTCCGCTCGCCGGACAACCAGTCCGTGGAGCTTCTGCAATGGGGGGGCGGAAGCCTTCCGCCGGCGGAACCCTGGCTGTCGATGCCGAATACCGGGCACTGGTAGGGGCGGCGCTCGCGGCGCTCGTCGCCGGGCCGGCAGCGGCCGCGGAGTGCCGGCTTGCGCTGGCCCTGGGCATGGACGTGTCGCGTTCGGTCAGCAGGCAGGACTACGCGATCCAGACCGGGGGCCTGATCGATGCCCTCACCGACCGCGAGATCCGCGACGCCTTCCTCGGGCCGGCGGATTTCGTGGCGCTCGCGGTCTACGAATGGAGCGGCGAGGGCTATCAGGTCGTCACCCTGCCCTGGGCCGAGATCCGCAGCGCGGCCGACCTCGAGGCGGCGCTGGCGACGCTGCGGGCCAACCTGAGGCTGTCGGACGCCTATCCCACGGCGCTTGGTGCGGGCCTCGCCTTCGGCCGGCAGATGCTGGAGGCACGGACGGACTGCGCCTTCCGCACGCTCGACATCTCGGGTGACGGGCGCAGCAATTCGGGGCCGCCGCCGGGCGCGGTCTACGAACGGGGCGGCTGGGGCGACATCACCGTCAACGGCCTGGCGATCGAACAGCACGAGGAGGGGCTGACGGCCTATTACCGGCGCGAGGTGCTGCGCGGCCCGGGCGCCTTCGTCGAGACGGCGCGCCGGCACGAGGACTTTCCCGCGGCCTTCCGCCGCAAGCTGCTGCGCGAGCTCACGCAGGCCGTCGTCGGCCGCGCGGATCAGGCCGGCCCTCCGGCGCGGCCCGGCTAGCGGTCAGTAGATGTAGCGGATCCGTTCCGCCCAGTAGCGTTCGATGCGGCGAAGCTGCGCATTCGCGTCGGCCAGCGAGGTCGCGTCGGCGGCGCCCGACTGCGTCATCCCCTCGGCGTGGCGCCGCACCAGTTCGGCGACGCGCCGGCGGACGGCATGGCCCTTCTCCGTCAGGCTGACGCGCACCGAGCGGCGGTCGGCGGCCGACCGTTCGTGATGCATGTGCCCGGATTCCACCAGCTTCTTGAGGTTGTAGCTGACATTCGAGCCCTGGTAGTAGCCGCGGCTGCGCAATTCGCCGGCCGTCACCTCCTGCGAGCCGACATTGAACAGCAGCAGCGCCTGGACGGGGTTCACCTCGGGTTCGCCGAGCCTTTCGAATTCGTCCTTGATGACGTCGAGAAGCAGACGGTGCAGCCGCTCGATCAGCGCCAGCGTGTCGAGGTAGAAGTCGTGAACATCCGCCGGCGATTTCGCCGCCGCGCCATCCGCGCGCAAGCCCGCCAATGCCGCCACCGTCGTCGCCTCCGCAGCCCCTGGTCCGACGGCGAGTGATGCCGCGGATTGACCAAGATCGGGTTAACCGCGATGGCGTGCCGCGATGGCACGCAGGATCCCCTCATGTTGCGGCGGGGCCGCGGCAAGGCCGGTGATCCAGGCAAGGATGTCGTGATCGTTCTCGGCCAGAAGCGCCTCGAACCCGTCGAGTCCCGCTTTGTCGAGACCGTCGAGGGCGCCATCGGCGAAGCCGCCGAGCAGCAGGTCCGCCTCGCGCGTGCCGCGCCGCCAGGCGCGCAGGCGCAGACGCTTCAGCCTGGTCTCGCGCGATTCCGCCGCCATCCCGCCCCGCGCCGGGTTGCGCCCGGCCCGGGGCGCCCCTAAAGACGGGTCGCCACCACGCCCGGAGACCCGTCATGGCCTTTCTGTCCGATACGCTCGCCCGTGTGAAGCCCTCGGCCACGATCGCGGTCACCAACAAGGCGCGCGAGCTGGCGGCGGCCGGCCGGGACGTGATCGGCCTGGGCGCGGGCGAGCCCGATTTCGACACGCCGCAGAACATCAAGGATGCAGCCAAGCGCGCGATCGACGAAGGGCGTACGAAATACACCGCCGTCGACGGGATTCCCGAGCTCAAGGCCGCGATCTGCGCGAAGTTCCGCCGCGAGAACGGGCTCACCTACACGCCCGCGCAGGTCACGGTCGGCACCGGCGGCAAGCAGGTCCTCTACAATGCGCTCATGGCGACGCTCAATCCCGGCGACGAGGTCATCATCCCGGCCCCATACTGGGTGAGCTATCCCGACATGGTGCTCCTGGCCGGCGGCACGCCGGTGACGGTCGCCTGCGGGCTCGAGACGGAGTTCAAGCTGACGCCCGAGCGGCTCGAGGCGGCGATCACGCCGCGGACCAAGTGGCTGATCTTCAACTCGCCGTCGAACCCCACGGGTGCGGCCTATACCGCGGCGGAACTGAAGGGCCTGACCGAGGTGCTCATGCGCCATCCCCATGTCTGGGTGATGTCGGACGACATGTACGAGCACCTTGTCTTCGACGACTTCGTCTTCGCCACGCCGGCGCAGGTGGAACCGGGGCTCCACGACCGCACGCTGACCTGCAACGGCGTCTCCAAGGCCTATGCGATGACCGGCTGGCGGATCGGCTATGCGGGCGGGCCCGCGCCCCTCATCAAGGCGATGGGCACGATCCAGTCGCAGTCCACCTCGAACCCCTGCTCGATCGCGCAGTATGCCGCGGTCGAGGCGCTGAACGGCCCGCAGGACTTCCTGCCCGGGTTCCGCCGCACCTTCCAGCGGCGGCGCGACCTTGTCGTGTCGATGCTGAACCAGGCCAGGGGCATCCGCTGCCCGCGGCCGGCAGGGGCCTTCTACGTCTATCCCGACATCTCGGCCTGCATCGGCCGGACGACGGCGGGCGGAGTCGTGTTGAAGGACGACGAGACCTTCGCCACCGCGCTGCTCGAGGAGACCGGCGTCGCCGTGGTCTTCGGTGCGGCCTTCGGCCTGTCGCCGAACTTCCGCGTCAGCTATGCGACTTCGGACGAGGTTCTGACCGAGGCCTGCGCGCGGATCCAGGCGTTCTGCGCCGGCCTGCGCTGACGGCCGCTTTGACAGCGCGGGCGGCGGCTTCTACCTTGGCCGGCGAAGGGCAGAAGACGATGGCCGATCTCCCCGAGCTCTATTTCCGCATCCGCGAGAACGGCGCCACCGTGTTCCGCGTCGAGACCTCGGCGCGCGACGGGCGGACCGATCTCGAACCGCTGGCGGCCGTCAACGTGCGCAACGGCGAGATCCGGCCCCAGGGCGACAGGCAGCTCTCCGGGCCGGAAATGGCGGCGATCCGCGACTGGCTGGCGGGCCGCCGTGCCGTCCTTGCCGCGCGCGAGGCCGACGAGATACGCCGCACCGTCGAGCACCTGAACCTCACCGCGCACTGGGCGCAGACGAAGGCGACGGAGGACGAGGTCGAGGCCGTGACCGACAGCCTCCTGCTGGCGATGCACGACCTGCGCATGGTCCTGGTCCGGCGCCGGGCCGAGCGGCTTTCCGGGGGCGGCTAGGCCGCCCCGGACAGGACCAGCCGCGCCGCGATCGCCCACATCGTCAGGCCGATCGCCACGTCGAGGACCTGCCAGGCCCGCGGGCGTGCGAAGACCGGCGCGGCCAGCCGCGCCCCGAAGCCCAGGGTCGAGAAGAAGACCAGCGAGGCCGTCGCCGCCCCGGCGCCGAAGGCGGCCTCGCGCCCGGGATACTGCGCCGAGACCGAGCCGAGGAAGACCAGCGTGTCGAGGTAGACATGCGGGTTCGCCCAGGTGAGGACGGCGATGGTCACGAGCGTCGCGCCCAGCGTCGTGCGCCCCGGCCCCGCGGCGGCCGAGAGGGCGCCACCGCCGCGCAGGGCCGACAGGAAGGACCGCGCGCCATACCACAGCAGAAAGGCGATGCCGCCCCAGAGCATGATGCCGGCAAGGGCCGGGACGGCGCGGCCGGCCGCCGCCATGCCCGAGACGCCCGCCGCGATCAGGAGCGCGTCCGAGACCGCGCAGAACAGCACGACCGCAAGGACATGTCCGCGCGCCAGGCCCTGCCGCAGCACGAAGGCGTTCTGCGCGCCGATCGCGGCGATCAGCCCGATGCCGAGACCGAAACCGGACTGGAACGCCTGCAACATCCCCCGCTTCCCCCCTCTTTCGCCGAGGGGTTTGACTAGCGGGACGGGACGGATTAGTCGAACGAATGTTCCTGCATCCGGATTAGCGCAGCTAATGTTCGACCCTGCCCAGCTCCGGGCCCTTTCGGCGGTCCTGCGCACCGGGTCCTTCGACGCCGCCGCAGGCGAGCTTGGCGTCACCCCATCGGCGGTCTCGCAGCGCATCAAGGCGCTGGAGGAACGGGCCGGGGCGGTCCTCGTCGTGCGCGCGGCGCCATGCCGGCCTACCGCGGCGGGCCGGCGGCTGGCGCGCCTGGCCGACGAGATGCAGATCCTCGCCGAAGGCGCGGCACGCGACCTCGGCCTCGCCGATCCCGGGGGGCCGCCGCGTGTGGCGATCGCCGTCAACGCCGACAGCCTGGCGACCTGGGTCCTGCCGGCGCTGGCGGAGGTGCCGGGCCTTCTCTTCGACATCGTCGTGGACGATCAGGACCATTCGGCGGACCTGCTGCGTGCGGGCGCGGTCTCGGCCGCCGTCACCGGCCATCCCGGCCCGGTGCAGGGCTGCGACAGCCTGCATCTCGGCGCGCTGCGCTACCTTGCCACCGCCTCGCCGGCCTTCATGGCCGCGCACCTGCAGCAGGGCGCGACCGGCGAGGGGCTGGCCGCGGCACCCTGCCTGACCTTCAACGCCAAGGACCGGCTCCAGGCCGCGTGGCTGGAAAGGACATTCGGGCGCCGCATCGCCCATCCCTCGCACATGCTTCCCTCCTCGACCGGGTTCGTCGAGGCGGCGCTGCTCGGCCTCGGCTGGGGCATGAACCCCGAGCCCCTCGTCCGCGCCCATCTTGCCGCGGGCCGCCTTGTCGAGCTCCGGCCCGGCGCGCCCCTCGACGTGGACCTCTACTGGCAGGTCGGCCGCATGATGGCCGGGCCGCTGGCGCCCCTGACCCGGGCCGTCCGGCGCGCCGCGGCCGGGGTGCTGGTGGCGGCCCGCCGCCCCGCTGAGGGGCCCGGGCGCAGGCTTGACGCGCTCATGCGGCGGCGTCCCCGCCCCTGACGGACCGCCCCGCCCCGGCCCGCGCGCCCCTGAGCAGGATGATCGCCCCCGCAAGGACGATCAGCGCCATGCCAAGCCATTGCAGGGCCCCCAGCCCGTCCCCCCACAGGATCCAGGTCCAGAACGCGCTCATCGGCAGGATGGCATATTCGAATACCGCGATCCGGCTGGCCTCGCCCGTCTGGTAGGCACGGATCATCAGGCCGACGCCGGCAAGCGATCCCGCCGCCTGGACGAGGGTCCAGAACCAGAATTCCGGGGGCTGGGGCCAGACGAAGCCGCGCAGCACGAAGCCCGCGGCCCCGGGCGGGACTTCGGGCCGCCACAGCGCAAGCACCGCCATGCCGGCCAGCCCGAGCAGGCCGAGTGCGACGAAGAACCCGGTGGCCAGGGTGAGGGGGCTCTCGCCCTCGCACCACTGCCGCGTGGCGATGTTGCCCAGCGCATAAAGGGCCCCCGCCGCCACCGGCAGGGCCGTGGCGGGGCCGGGCAGGGCCCCCTGGCCCAGCCCGAGCACCAGGAGAACCCCGGCAAATCCCGTGGCGACGGCGAGGATGCGGAAGGGGCCGATCCGCTGCCCGTAGACGAAGCGCGAGAAGATGAGCACGAAGATCGGGGCGGTGAACAGGCCGGCGGCGGCGACGGCCACCGGCAGGAAGGCGAGCGAGCCGAAGTAGATCACCATGGCCACCGCATGAATCAGGCTGCGCCGTGCCACGGCGGCCGGATTCAGGGGCCTGATCCGCAGGGCAAGCGGCCCGGCCGCCAGCCCGACGATGAGGCAGGCGAGCGTCGAGCGCGTGGCATGGAACTGCCACAGGCCCGCATCCGCGGCGATGACCCGGACGAAGTTGTCGGTGAAGCCGATGACCGTCGCGTAGACGAGGATCATGCCGAGCGCGGCCAGGTTTGCCGGGCGCGGGGCCGGCACGGGGGGTGGGGCGGCAGTCATGACCCGACCCTGCCCCTCGCCGCCGCAGCCGGCGCGCCGCAAAGCGACATGCCGCAGGCGGTTTGTCCGCGCTTCTCCACGGCCCGGCGGCGCATGTTCGGCCCTTTGGGCCGGGCCGGCCATGGCCGGGACCGGCGGCATCACGCCATGCCGGACCGCCGGCAGGAGCGAGGACGTCCGCCAGGACGGACGAGCGGCTCGTCGCTCCCGCGCGGTCGCTTCTCGCCGCCCGGGGGCACCGCGCCCGGGCCGGCCCGTCCCGCCTCCGGCGCGCGCACGGCGCCTCAGGCCAGCCGCGGCAGCAGCCGCGCGCGCAGCCCCTCTTCCAGCACCGCCCGCGGCACGCCGCTGTCCAGCGACAGCCGCATGAGCCCGAAATGGATGCGCGCCATGTCCTGGTAGTAGGCGGTGAAGACCCAGTTCACCGCCGCGCCGGACAGGGCACCCACGACCGGCGCCGCCTGCGCCGCGATCTTCTGGCCGAAGACCGCGGCCAGGCGCGGCACGACGGCACCGATCGCCTGCCTGACCGTCGGCGAGGTCAGGGCAAGGCGCGCCGCCAGGAAGCCGAGGTCGGCGCCGTCGTCCTTCCGCAGAGGCCCGGCATTGGCGAAGACGCGAAGGCATTCGATCCGCACCGCCTCGTCCCCGGGCTCGAAGCCGTGATCGGCCGCAATGCCCTGGATGGCCCGCAGAAGGACCGTCGCCGTCACCGGAAGCTCGGCCAGCGCCGTCGGCAGCCCGCCCGCGCCGCCCGCTGCGCCCAGCGCCGCCGAAAGGGCGCTGTTCAGCCAGTCCGAACGGTCCGCCACGACGCCGCGCGAGGCGCGCGCCACGTCGAAGGCGGTCTCGAGCGCCAGGCGCGTCGCGCCCTCGAGACGGTCCCTGACGCCGGGCGGCAGCCGCTCGACCAGATTGTCCGCCGATCCGCCGATCAGGGCGACGAGGCGCATCCCGCCGCCATCCGCCGCCCGGTGCCGGGCGGCCAGCATGTCGAGCACCTCCTCGACCGGCACCGGGGCCGGACGCAGGACCGGCAGTCCTGTCGCATCCGTGGCAGGCATCGGGACCCTCCGCTGCAGACCGCCCCTATATGGGGTCGCCGCCGGGCGCCGCAAAGGCCGGGTCCGTCTCGCGTTCCACCGGGCCGGTCACGCCGGCCCAGGCGCCCGGCCGCAATTCAAGCCCGAGGACGCGGTCCGGGTTGGTCGGGGGCGGCATCGTCACGCCGTCAAGCCGGGCAAAGCCGAAGCGCCCGTAATAGGGTGCGTCGCCCACCAGCATCACCCGCTCCCAGCCCAGACGTCTTGCCTCGGCCAGGCTCTCGCGGATGAGCAGCGCCCCCAGACCCTCCGACTGGCGCGTCGGATGGACGGCGACCGGTCCGAGCAGCAGGGCACGCCGGCCGCCCACGCGCACCGGCCAGTAGCGGATGACCGCCGCCAGGGCGCCCTGATCGTCGCGCAGCGTCAGGCACAGTTCCCGCACCGGTCGCACCCCTTCGCGCAGCCGGTAGGAGGACAGCGCCGTCCGCCCCGGCGCGAAGCACAGGTCATAGAGCGCCTCGGCCTCCCACCAGTCCGCCTCGGTCTCCTCCTCCAGCCGGTACACGCCCCCGCCCCGCGATTTTTCTGGCGGCGCGCCTAGCACGGCCCTAGGTCATGGGCAAACCGGAATGAGGTGCCCGCCCCCCATGTTCTACCGCCCCGAGGATGGCCACGGCCTGCCCCACAACCCCTTTCCCGCCATCGTCGCGCCCCGCCCCATCGGCTGGATCTCGACGCGCGGCGCGGCGGGCGACAACCTCGCCCCCTACTCCTTCTTCACCGCCGTGGCCTACAGCCCGCCACAGGTCATCTTCGCCGGCGACATGCGCGATTCTCTGGAAAATGCGATCGCGACGGGCGTGTTCGCCGTCAACATCGTCGAGGAGGCCATGCTCGGCGCGATGAACGAGACATCCGCCCGCCTGCCGCGCGGCGCCGACGAGTTCCTCCATGCCGGAGTGGCCAAGGCGGAATGCGTCACCATCGACTGCCCGCGCGTCGAGGCCGCACCGGCGACGCTGGAATGCCGGCTCCTGCGGACGGTGACGCTCGAGGGGCCGGACAACACCCTCGCGATCGGCAGGGTGACCGGCATCCACATCCGCGACGATGCCCTGGTCGAGGGGCGGCTCGACGTGCTGCGCTACCGGCCGGCCGCACGGCTCGGCTACCACGACTATGCCATCGTCTCCTCGCTGCGCACGCTGCGCCGGCCGGGCTAGGCCGGCCCTGCCCGCGGCCGGCCTCAGGCGCGGAGGACCGCGCCGGGGTTCATGATCCCCGCCGGGTCGAGGGCGCGCTTGACCGCCCGCATGGCCGCCAGCCTGGCCGGGTCGCCGTAGCGCTCGAGGTCCTCCACCTTCAGCCGCCCGATCCCGTGCTCGGCGCTGATCGTGCCCCCCATCGCGTGGACGAGGTCGTGCACGGCCCGCTGCACCGCCGGCGCATGCACCCGCACATCGGCTGCCGCCACCCCCTTCGGAGGAAAGACGTTCCAGTGCAGGTTGCCATCGCCGAGATGGCCGAAGACGTTGATCCGGAAGGCGCCGATGCGCGCCACTTCCGCCGGCGCCCGATCGATGAATTCGGCGATCCTCGACAGCGGCAGCGCGATGTCGTGCGAACTCACCGCGCCGATGCGGCGGTTCGCCTCCGGGATCGCCTCGCGGAATTGCCACAGCGCGTCGCGCCTGGCCTGCGAAGCGGCGAGGATCCCGTCCGACAGAAGGCCGCGCTCCGCGCCTTCGGCAAGCACGGCCTCGAGCGCCGCGCCGCCCGTCGCACCCGTGCTCCCCGCGACCTCGACCAGCACCGACCAGGCCGGCGCCGCGGGCAGCGGCAGGCGGTAGAGGGGCATCGTCTCGGCCAGGAAGGCCCATCCCGCCTCGCCGATCAGCTCGCAGGCCTCGACCCGGCCGCCGGTGCGCTCCTGCGCCAGGGCCAGAAGATCCAGCGCCGCAGCCGGCCCGGGCACCACCACCAGCGCCGCGGCGGTGTCGGCCGGCACCGGGTGCAGCCGCAGCGCCGCCGCCGTGATGACCCCGAGCGTGCCCTCCGCCCCGATCAGCAGGTGGCGCAGGTCGTAGCCCGTGTTGTCCTTGCGCAGCCGGGTGAGGCCGTGCATCACCGCGCCGTCCGGCAGCACCGCCTCGATCCCGAGGACAAGGTCGCGCGCATTGCCGTAGCGCAGCACGTTCACCCCGCCGGCATTCGTCGACAGCAGACCCCCGATCCGCGCCGAGCCCTGCGAGGCCAGGGTCAGCGGAAAGGCCCGGCCGGCCGCCCCGGCCGCCCGGTGGACGTCCGCAAGGATGCAGCCCGCCTCGGCGATCATGACCGCTTCCTCCGGCCAGAGGCCGCGGATCGCCGCCATCCGCTCGAGCGACAGGATCAGCGGCGGCGGACCTGCCGGCAGGACCTGGCCGAGGACGAGGCCGGTGCCGCCGCCCCAGGGGACGATGCCCACATGCCGCTGTGCGCAGGCGGCGACGATGGCGGCGACCTCCTGCGTCGTCCGCGGCCGCGCCACGAAGGCGCCGATGCCCGTGACCCGCCGGCGCGGCTCCTCGAGATAGCGCGGCTCCGCCGGGGCGACGACGCCCGGCCCCAGCGCCGCGGCAAGGCTGTCGGCAAAGGCGGCATCGGCGGGATTGAGTGGCATCGTCCTTCCCCTTCTCGATGCCAGAGTGATCACGCGGCCGCACCGCCGGCAAGGGCATGGGCGGGCATCTCGGGGGCACCGCAGGTGCAAGGGCGCCGGGCGGGGGCGTCAGGCGGACGGCGTTGCGCAAAGGGTTGCGAGCGCCCGCACCGTCGCCAGGTTGCGCGCCGTGGCCGCCCGGCCGAGCTGCCGCACCAGCCGGCGGGCGAGGGGCGAGGTGCCGAATCCCGCCGGCGTGTGCAGATAGAGCACATCGCCCCGGCGAAGGGCGCGCTCGCCGGCCGGCCCGGCGGCCTCCGTCCCGCCGGTCTCCGCCTCCGGGGCAAGGAAGAACAGGTGCAGCGTCGCCGGCGCCGCCTCCGCCGCCGGAAAGGGATTGGCGGCCAGCGCCCCGGCCAGTGCCGCGCAGGGCAGCACTGTCGCCGCCGGATGCGCTCCGCCGGGCAGCGTGATCGCCGCGCCGATGGCCGCAGCCAGCGCCGCCGGCGGCATCGCGGAAAGGCAGACCGCATTGCCCGACTGGATGTGGGTCCTCACCTCGCGGCATCCCAGGCCCTCCAGCACCGCCCGGAAGGCCGCCATCGGCAGGCGCGTCCCCGCCCCGCCCACGTTCACCCCGCGCAGCAGGACCGCCACCCGCGCCGTCCCGTCCTTCATCATGCCCGAAATACTCCGGGGGGTCCGGGGGGCAGCGCCCCCCGCCGCGCGGCCCCGCTCATCCGGCGTCCGTCCGCCCGCGCCGGTCGGCCCTGAGGCAGGCATAGAGCACATGGTTGCGCCAGCGGCCGTTGATCTGCAGGTAGCTCTGCGCCACGCCCTCGTACTTGAAGCCCGCCTTCTCCAGCACCCCGCGCGAGGCCGCGTTCTCCGGCAGGCAGGCCGCCTCGAGCCGGCTGAGGTCCAGATCGGCGAAGGCGAAATGGACGACGGCGCGCAGCGCCTCCAGCATGTAGCCCTGCCGCGCGAAGCGCCCCCCCGTCCAGTAGCCGAGGGTCCCCGCCTGGGACGGGCCGCGCCGGATGTTGTCCAGCGTCACGGCCCCGACAAGGCTGTCGTCGGACCGCCGGATCATCATCAGGGGCACGGCCGTTCCCTGCGCCTCGGCCCGCGCGGCCCAGTAGACGCGGTTGGTGAAGGCCTTGCGCGACAGGTGGTCGGCCGACCACATCGGCTCCCAGGGGGTCAGGAAGTCGCGGCTCTCCTCGCGCAGGGCGGCCCAGGCGCGGTAGTCCGAATGAAGCGGCAGCCGCAGCGTCATCCGTTCCGTCTCGATCCTGACGCGGCGGCGTCGCAGGAGCATCAGGCGGCAAGCCTGTCGCGCAGGGCCCCGAGGTCGGGCGCATGACCCACCGGCCCGTAGAGCGCCAGCGCCGTGTCGGCCTTCGAGACCAGCCGCTCGGCATAGTCGCGCACCTTGCGCAGGTTCACCGCGTCGATCCGCGCCGTGGCCTCCTTCAGGCTCGGCACGCGACCCCAGATCGCAAGGTAGCGCGCCAGACGCTCGGCCCGCGACGACGGGCTCTCGAGGCCCATGAGCAGGCCCGCCTTCATCTGGGCGCGGGCGCGCGCCACCTCGGCCTCGCTCATGTCCTCGGCCGCGCGCTTCAGCTCGTCGATCGTCAGGCCGCAGAGGTCGCCGATCTCCTCCGCGCTGGTGCCGGCATAGATCGTGATCATCCCGGTATCGTCGTAGCTGCCCGACTGGGCATAGATCGAATAGCACAGGCCGCGCTCCTCGCGCACCTTCTGGAACAGGCGCGAGGACATGCCGCCCCCCAGCGCCGTCGTGTAGACCTGGCTCGTGTAGAGGTCCTTGTCGCGGTAGGCCGGCCCCTGGAAGCCCATGGCGAAATGCACCTGCTCCAGGTCCTTGACCTCGCGCCGCTCGCGCCCCTGCCACCGGCCGCCCTGCACGCCGCGGCGCCCGACCGGCGCGAGATGGCCGAACAGGTCCTCGGCCTGGCGCGCCAGCGCCTCGTGATCCACCGCGCCGGCAGCGGCGATGATCATCTGGTCGGGTCCGTAATGCTCGGCGACGAAGCGCTGCAGATCCGCCCGCTGGAACTTCGCCACCCGTTCGGCCGGGCCCAGGATGGTCCGGCCCAGCGCCTGGTCCGGGAAGGCCGCCTCCTGCAGCCAGTCGAAGATGATGTCGTCGGGCGTGTCCAGCGCCTGGCCGATCTCCTGCAGGATGACGTGGCGCTCGACCTCGATCTCCCTGGGGTCGAAGACCGGGTTCAGCACGATGTCGGCGACGACGTCCAGCGCCAGCGGCACATCGCCCTGCAGCACGCGCGCATAGTAGGCGGTCATCTCGCGGCTCGTGTAGGCGTTGATGTAGCCGCCCACGTCCTCGATCTCCTCGGCGATCTGCAGGGCGCTGCGCCGCTTCGTGCCCTTGAACGCCATGTGCTCGAGGAAATGCGCGATGCCGTTCTGGTCGGGCGCCTCGTGCCGGCCGCCGGCATTGACCCAGATCCCGACAGAGGCCGAGGCAAGACCCGGCATCCGCTCGCTGACGATGCGCAGGCCGTTCGGAAGGCTCGTCAGCCGGGTCGTCACGCCGCCTGCCTCTCCCGGATCAGCGCCTTCAGCGCCACGATGTCGTCCGGGGCGCGGATCACCCGCTCCGGCCGCTCCATGATGTCGGCAAGCCGCGCAGGCAGGACGGGGCGGATCCCCGTGGCCGCCGCCACCGCCTCGGGGAACTTCGCCGGATGGGCGGTGGCCAGCGTCACCATGGGCTCGCGGCCCCGGTGGGCGGCCGCGACCTTCAGGCCGACGGCCGTGTGCGGGCAGACAAGCTCGCCCGTCGCCTTCAGCGTTGCGGCGATCGTGGCGGCGGTCTCCGCCTCATCGGCGCGGCCCGATCCGTAGACCTCGCGCAGCGCCGCCAGCGCACCCTCGCTCACCGTGAAGCCGCCCTCGGCCTTCAGCGCGGCCATCAGGCGCACCACGGCGGCGGCATCGCGACCATAGGCGTCGAACAGCGCGCGCTCGAAGTTCGACGACACCTGGATGTCCATCGAGGGGCTGGTCGAGGGCTTCACGGCTTCCGTCCTGTAGCTGCCGGTGGCCAGGCAGCGGTGCAGGATATCGTTCCGGTTCGTGGCGATCATGAGGCGACGGATGGGCAGCCCCATCCGGCGCGCGATCGCCCCGGCATAGATGTCGCCGAAGTTGCCGGTCGGCACCGTGAAGCTGACCTCGCGGTGGGGGGCGCCCAGCGCCACCGCGGCGGTGAAGTAGTAGACGACCTGCGCCAGGACGCGGCCCCAGTTGATCGAGTTCACCCCCGCCAGCCCGACCGCCTCGCGGAAGGCCGCGTCGTTGAACATGTCCTTCAGGCGCGCCTGGCAGGTGTCGAAGTCGCCGTCCACGGCAACGGCGCGCACGTTGCCCTCGACGGGTGTCGTCATCTGGCGGCGCTGCACCTCGCTGACCCGGCCATGCGGGTAGAGGATCACGACATCCACGTCCGGCAGGCCGCGGAAGGCCTCGATCGCCGCCGATCCGGTATCGCCCGAGGTCGCCCCGACGATGGTGATGCGCCGGCCGGTCCGCTTCAGGGCAAGCTGGAAGAGCTGGCCGATCAGCTGCATCGCGAAGTCCTTGAACGCCAGCGTCGGTCCGTGGAACAGCTCGAGCAGGAACTGGTTGGGGCCGAGCTGCACCAGCGGCGCCCGCGCGGCGTGGCCGAAACCGGCATAGGCGCGTGCGATGGCGCCGCGGAACTCGTCCTCGGTGAAGGCGTCGCCGACGAAGGGGCGCATCACCCGGAACGCCGCCTCCTCGTAGGGCAGGCCGGCAAGGGCAGCGATCGCGTCGGCCGGCATCACGGGCACCGTCTCGGGCACATAGAGCCCGCCGTCGCGCGCAAGACCCGTCATCATGGCCTCGGCAAACCCCAGAACGGGGGCTGAACCGCGCGTGGAAACGTACTTCATCGACCCGTCCGTCACGACCCTTGCCGCCTGATACGCCACATCCACCAGACTGTCATCCCCGCCCAGACGAGCGCCAGCGAAAACCATGTGACGGCATACTGGAGGTGATCGTTGGGGATCCCCGCGGTGCCCAGCGGCACCGGCTCGATCCCCTGGGAATCGCCGCCCGGCTCGGCCGCAACGACGAGAAGCGGCTCGGTCTTCAGGAAGGCGGCGATCGAGGGCACGTCCCGCGCGAACCACAGCCGGCCGGCGATGTCGGGCTCGGGCGTGTAGCCGTCGGTCTCGCGCGGCCAGTGGATGTTGCCCGCCAGATCCAGCGCCACCGGCGGGCGGGCACGGGCGCGCAGGTCCTCGTGCAGGAAGCCGCGGTCCACCAGGATGCGCCGGCCGTCGGCGGTCTCGAAGGCGGCGATCACCTCGTAACCCGGGCCGACGCCCTTCATCCCGCTGATGACAAGCACATCCTCGCCGGTTGTCGCGCCGGCGATGCGCACGGGCGTGTAGCGCCAGGCATCGGGATCGGCCGCCACGGCGCCGGGCGGCGGCAGGGCAACGGGCGGCCCGGCGATCCGCGCCTCGATCCCTGCCAGGAGCTCTTCCTTCCAGGCCAGGCGCCGGACCTGCCAGACGCCCAGCGCGACCAGGAGGGCACAGCCCAGAAGGCCGATCAGCAGCGGTCCGGCAAGGCGCCGCATCATGCGAAAGGCGCCGGCATCGGCCGCCGGCGCCTTCCCCCGTGATGGATCTCCCGGGTCATGCCCGGCGTCAGGCGCTGCCCCAGACGTAGATCGAGGCGAAGAGGAACAGCCAGACAACGTCGACGAAGTGCCAGTACCAGGCCGCCGCCTCGAAGCCCACGTGCTGGTCGGGGGTGAAGTGCCCCATCATCGCGCGGACCATGCAGACGAGCAGGAAGATCGAGCCGATGATGACATGCACGCCGTGGAAGCCAGTCGCCATGAAGAACGACGCGCCGTAGATGTTGCCCGCGAAGCTGAATCCGGCATGGCTGTATTCGTAGGCCTGAAGCAGGGTGAAGCAGACGCCCAGGAAGACAGCCAGCGCAAGGCCGTTCACCAGGTCGCGGCGGTTGTTCTCGTGCGCGATGGCATGGTGCGCCCAGGTCGCCGCCGCGCCCGAACACAGCAGGATCAGGGTGTTGATGAAGGGCAGGTGCCAGGGATCGAAGGTCTCGATCCCTTCCGGCGGCCAGACCCCGTCGACCATCGGCGACAGGCCGTCGGGATGCATCGGATAGAGGGCGTGCTTGAAGAAGGTCCAGAACCAGGCCGAGAAGAACATCACCTCGGACAGGATGAACAGCAGGAACCCGTAGCGCAGGCCGATCCGTACCACCGGCGTATGGTCGCCCGTCTGCGCCTCGTGCACGACATCGGCCCACCAGGCGTACATGACGTAGACGACGACGATCGCCCCCGCGAGGAAGATGTAGGGCCGGTAGTCGTGCATCCACAGCACCGCGCCGAGAAGCATGGTGAAGCCGCCCGCGGCGCCGAGGAACGGCAGGATCGAGGGGTGCAGGATGTGGTAGTCGTGGTTCTTCGCGTGCGCCATGGTCCCTATCCCTTCCGGGGTCTTTTCAGTTGGTGTCGGCCGTCGCCGCCGGCGTCAGCATCGCCTGCGTCTCGGGCAGAGGTGTCTCGAAGAATGTGTAGCTCAGCGTGATCTCGCGGATCCCTCCGGCCTCGGGGTCGTCCACGATGGCCGGATCGACGAAGAACGTCACCGGCATCTGCACCCGCTCGCCCGGCTGAAGCACCTGCTCGGTGAAGCAGAAGCAGTCGATCTTGTCGAAGTAGCCGCCAGCCTGGTCCGGCGCCACGTTGAAGCTTGCCGTGCCGGCAACGACGCGCCCGGTGGGGTTGTAGGCCTCGAAGAAGGCCAGCGCCGTCTCTCCGATCCGCACCCTCATCGTGTTCTGGACCGGCCGGAACTCCCAGGGCATCGTGCGGTCGACATTGGCGTCGAAGCGGATCATCATCGTCCGGTCGAGGATCGGCCCCGGGGCGGCAGCGGCCCGCTCGGGCGTGCCGCCATAGCCCGTGACCCGGCAGAACCAGCTGTAGAAGGGCACTGCCGCGAAGGACAGGGAAGCCATCGTCAGGGCAACCCCGACAAGCATCAGCGCCGTGCGGCCAGGGCGGGCGGGCGCGGTCATGGGCTGTCCGCCATGTGGGGGGCGGCCGCCTCGGGGCCGATCTCGGCCACCTTGACGACCGTCAGGCCGAAGACAAGGGCGACGAAGGCGGCCAGCGCCAGGCCGAGACCGTAGTTGCGGCTGCGGCGGCGCCGGTGCAGCTCGTGTTCGACCTCGATCGCCATCACCAGCCCCATCCCGGCACCAGCCCGCGCAGCGCCGCATCCGCCAGAAGCGCGCCGAAGAGAAGGAAGAGGTAGCTCAGCGAGAAGCCGAAGAAGGACTTCTCGGCAGCATAGCCGTCGGCCTCTGCCTCGGCCTCGGTCCGCCGGGCAAGGCCCGCCGCCCCCCGGAGGAGACGCATGTTGAGCACGATCGCGGCGGCCAGGTAGACGGGCCCGCCGATCGGGGTCAGCGCCAGGGCCAGGGCGACCGGCACGAGCAGCAGGCTGTAGGCCAGGATGTGCCGCCGCGTCGCCTGCCGGCCGTGGGTTACGGTCAGCATCGGCACGCCGGCCTTCGAGTAGTCGTCCTTCATGAACAGAGCCAGCGCCCAGAAATGCGGCGGCGTCCACATGAAGATCAGGGCGAACATCAGGATGCTCTCGACCGAGACGCCGCCCGTCGCGCAGGCCCAGCCGATCATCGGCGGGAAGGCCCCGGCCGCGCCGCCGATCACGATGTTCTGCGGCGTCGCCCGCTTCAGCCACATCGTGTAGACCACCGCATAGAAGAAGATGGTCAGCGCCAGCAGCGCCGCGGCGAACCAGTTCGCCGCCAGGCCCAGCATGACGACCGAGATCCCCGAAAGCGCCAGCCCCAGGCCCAGCGCCTCGCCCCCCTCGACCCGGCCCGCGGGGATCGGCCGGCCGCGGGTCCGGCGCATCACCGCGTCGATGTCGGCCTCGTACCACATGTTGAGCGCGCCCGACGCCCCGCCCCCGAGGGCGATGAAGAGGATGCAGACGAAGGCGACGAAAGGATGGACATGGACGGGCGCCACCAGAAGGCCCACCGCCGCCGTGAAGACGACGAGCGACATCACGCGCGGCTTCAGCAGCTGCACGTAATCGCCGAAGCCGGCTTCGTCCTGCCGTTCGATCAGGCCGAGGTCGCTCATCTGGCCGCCCGCACTCCCCGCTTCGTGCAAATGCCCCGCCGGACCGGCCGCGCGGGGCACCGCCTCAGTTCGCCGCCGCGATCTGCACCGCCGGCTCGGTGTAGCCGCCGGCCGCCTTCGAGGCCGCGAGCCACTGGTCGTAGACCGCCTGGCTGACGACCTTGACCGTGATCGGCATGAAGGCGTGGTCCTTGCCGCACAGCTCCGAGCACTGGCCGAAGAAGACGCCCTCGCGATCGGGCTTGAACCACAGCCGGGCCGTGCGGCCGGGCACCGCGTCCTGTTTCACGGCGAAGGCGGGCACTGTCCAGGAATGGATGACGTCAGACCCGGTGACCAGCATGACGACCTTCTTGCCCACCGGAACGACGACCGCCGTGTCGGTGGCCAGAAGGAATTCGTCCTTCGTGTAGCCGGACCGCTCCAGCCGCTTCACCATCGCGTCGTTCAGGACGTAGGGCACCGCGCCGGCATCCTCGTCGCCCAGCGTCGCCGGATGCCCGATGAGATAGCTGTCGTAGCCGAAGCCCGCATCGGGATACTCGTAGCTCCAGTACCACTGGTTGCCGGTGACCTTGATCGTCACATCGGCCTCGGGGATCGTCTGCTGCTTGAACAGGACCGGCAGCGAGAAGACGGCGAGGACGACGAGGATCAGGACCGGAATCAGCGTCCAGGTGATCTCGAGCGGCGTGTTGTGGGTGAAGGTCGAGGGTTTCGGGTTCGACCGGGCGTTGAAGCGCAGGATCACCACCGCCAGAAGCACCATCACCAGCGCGACCACGCCGATGCAGAGCCACAGCAGAAGGTGGTCCAGCCACTGCTGGTCCACCGCAAGGCTCGTCGCGGCCGGCTGGAACCCGGTGCCGCCGGCATGCGGGCGCCCGACGATGTCGAGGGTCTGCGCGGCCTCCTGCGCCCGCGCGGCGGCGCTGACCGCAAGGCCCGTGACGAACGCCGTGGGGCCGGTCAGGAGATTCGGTTTGCGCATGGTCCGTGTTCCCGTTGTGCGTGCCGCGGCTGTTCCGCCGCTTCCTTCCCCGCGCCCCGCGCGCTGCCGCGCAGCAGCGGCGCGAACATCGGCGTGAGGGACGGTTGTTTCCGGCCCCCCTAAAAACATATTAGGTGATGCCGGACAAGCGAAAGCGTGCGGGATCCGCGCGCGGCCGCGGCCCCGGTGGACGCCGGCAGGGCGGTCGGGCAACGGGACGGGGGTGAGAGGCATGGACGACGGGCGTTTCGACCCCTTCGCCACGGGACTTGACCGCGACACCGCGCTTGCGGTCCTGCGCGAGGCGACCGCCGGGGCCGATGACGGCGAGCTCTTCCTCGAGCGGCGGCGTTCCGAGGCCCTGGTCTTCGACGACGGCCGGCTGAAGAACGCCTCCTACGACGCCGCCGAGGGATTCGGGCTGCGGGCCGTCCGCGGCGATGTCGCGGGCTATGCCCATGCGACCGAGATCTCCGAGCGCGCGCTGCGCCGTGCCGCCGAGACCGCCCGCCTGGCCGTCGGCGCGGGCGGCGGCACGCTGGCCCCGCCGCCCCCCGGCACCAACCGCAAGCTCTACACCGATGCCGACCCGATCGCCGATGCGACCTTCGCGGCCAAGGTCGAGACCCTGCGCGAGATCGACGACTGGCTGCGCGCGGCCGATCCCCGCGTCGTCCAGGTCTCGGCCACCGTCGCGGCCGGCCTTCAGGAAGTGTTCATCCTGCGTCCCGAGGGGCTGCTCGTCTCCGACATCCGGCCGATGGCGCGGCTCAACATCTCGGTCATCGTCGAAAAGGACGGCCGGCGCGAGACGGGCAGCCATGGCGGCGGCGGCCGCGCGGGGCTGGCTGCGCTGCTCGAACGCGACCACTGGCAGGGCGTCGCCCGCGAGGCGCTGCGCATCGCCACCGTCAACCTCTCGGCCGAGGCAGCGCCGGCGGGCGTGATGGACGTGGTCTGCGGGCCGGGCTGGCCCGGCGTGCTGCTGCACGAGGCGGTCGGCCACGGCCTGGAGGGCGACTTCAACCGCAAGGGCTCCTCGGCCTTCGCCGGCCTCATGGGCCAGCGCGTCGCCGCGCCGGGGGTCACGGTGCTCGACGACGGCACGATCCCCGACCGGCGCGGTTCGATCACGGTGGATGACGAGGGCACGCCCTCGGGGCGCAACGTGCTGATCGAGGACGGCATCCTCGTGGGCTACATGCAGGACCGCCAGAACGCCCGCCTGACGGGCACGCGGCCCACCGGCAACGGCCGGCGCCAGAGCTTCGCCCATATCCCGATGCCGCGGATGACGAATACCTACATGCTGGCCGGCACCGCCGATCCGGGGGACATCCTCGCCGGCCTGAAGGACGGCATCTATGCCGTGGGCTTCTCGGGCGGGCAGGTCGACATCACCAACGGCAAGTTCGTGTTCAACTGCACCGAGGCCTACCGCGTCAGGAACGGCAGGATCGGCGCCGCGCTCAAGGGCGCGACGCTGATCGGCGACGGGGCGACAGCGCTGCGCAACATCCGGGCCGTCGGCAACGACCTCGCGCTCGACCCCGGGATCGGCAACTGCGGCAAGGCAGGGCAATGGGTGCCCGTGGGCGTCGGCCAGCCGACGCTGCTGATCGGCGGGCTGACCGTGGGCGGCAGCGCGGCGGCCTGAGGCAGCCCACCTCGCGCCCCTCTCTTCCCATTATTTTTCGCCGCGGTCGCGAATCGCGGAAATCGTAAGGCTTCGTTAACCCTCCCGCGGCATGTTCCGGCCTGCGAATGAGGCGAAGGCACGGGGAAACGAGTTTGTTTTCTTACCCCACCCCCTTCACCCCACCCACCACGGAAGAAGATGGACTCTCGTGGCTTCGTCTCATTCGCTCCCGCCGCGTCGGTCCCTCGACCTTCTGGCGGCTTCTCTCCGAACACGGCTCTGCTGCCGCCGCGCTCGAGGCGCTGCCCGCGATCGCGGCGCGGGCCGGCGTCGATGACTACCAGCCCTGCCCCGCCGCCGTTGCCCTGGCCGAGTTCGCCGCCGCCCGCCGGCATGGCGCGGTGCCGCTCTGGGCGGGCTCGGCGCAGTATCCCGCACTGCTCTCTCGCATCGCCGACGCGCCGCCGCTCCTCTGGCTTCGGGGCGATGCCGGGCTGCTCGCCCGGCCCGTCGTCGCGGTCGTCGGGGCGCGCAATGCCTCTTCGCTCGGCCTGCGGATGGCGCGCCTCATGGCGGCAGAGCTTGGCGCGGCGGGCCTGGTCATCGCGGCCGGCCTGGCCCGCGGCATCGATGCCGAGGCCCATGCAGCCGCCCTGCCCACCGGGACGCTGGCGGTCATGGCGGGCGGCCTCGATGTCGTCTACCCGTCCGAGAATGCGGCCCTGGCCGCGCGGATCGCGGCCGGAGGGCTGCTCGTCTCGGAACAGCCCTTCGGGATGCAGCCGCAGGCCCGGCACTTCCCGCTGCGGAACCGCATCATCTCGGGGCTCGCCCGCGCCGTCGTGGTGATCGAGGCCGCGGTCCAGTCGGGCAGCCTGATCACCGCACGGACGGCGCTCGACCAGGGGCGCGAGGTCATGGCCGTGCCCGGCCACCCCTTCGACGGGCGGGCCGGCGGCTGCAACGCGCTGATCCGCGACGGGGCGCTGCTCGTGCGCGGGGCCCGCGACGTGATCGCGGCACTCGGCACCGCCCTGCCATCCGATGCGGCTCGGGGCATCCTGCCCGCGGCCCGGCCGCAGGACCGGGCGGATGCGGAAGGCGCGGCCGGCACCGGGGCGGCACAGGCGGCGCAGGCGCCGGCAGAGGATGCGGAAGGCGCGGCACGGCCCGCCGGCCCGCTGGCCCGGGCGGCGCTGCTGCACCAGGCGATCCTCGACCGTCTCGGCCCCTCTCCGGTACCCGAGGACCAGCTCATCCGCGATCTCGCCGAGCCGGCGGCGCGAATCGGGCGCGAACTCCTCTGCCTCGAGCTCGAGGGGCGGGTCGCCCGCCAGCCCGGCGGCCTGGTCGCCCGCCTCTCCTGACATCCGCCGCCCGCCCCGCCCGAAGGGCGGAACCGCGGCCCGCGGTCCAGGCCGGCCCGGGCCCCCGTCCCGGCGCGATTGACACCCGGCCGGCGCGCACACATGTTCCCCGCCCGGACCGCAAGGCGGACCGCAGGACTGCTGCAAGAGGGGACCGGAATGGCCGTCGTCGTCGTCGAATCGCCCGCGAAGGCCAGGACGATCAACAAGTATCTCGGCCCCGGATACACGGTGCTCGCCTCATACGGGCATGTCCGCGACCTGCCGGCCAGGGACGGTTCGGTCAACCCCGACGACAACTTCAGCATGTCCTGGGAGGTGGCGCCCGAGTCGCGCAAGCATGTCCGGGCCATCGCCGAGGCGCTGAAGGCGGACGATAAGCTGATCCTGGCCACCGACCCAGACCGCGAGGGCGAGGCGATCAGCTGGCACCTGCAGGAAGCGCTGGCCCCGTCGCTGCGCAAGGGCAAGACGGTCAGCCGCGTGACCTTCAACGCCATCACGAAGGATGCCGTGACGCGCGCCATGGCCGCTCCGCGGCAGGTCGACATGGAACTGGTCGAGGCCTATCTCGCCCGCCGGGCCCTCGACTATCTCGTCGGCTTCACCCTCTCGCCGGTGCTCTGGCGCAAGCTGCCCGGCGCACGATCGGCCGGCCGCGTCCAGTCGGTCTGCCTGCGGCTCATCGTCGAGCGCGAGCTCGAGATCGAGGCCTTCCGCGCCCGCGAGTACTGGACCGTCACGGCCAGGCTCGCCACGCCGCGCGGCGAGGAATACCAGGCGAAACTGACCGTGCTGGGCGGCCGCCGGCTCGAGCGGCACGACATCCCCACGCGAGAGGCGGCCGAACTGGCCGTGCAGGCGGTGACCTCGCGCGAGCTGACGGTCACCGCGGTCGAGGCCAGGCCCGCGACGCGCAACCCCTGGCCGCCCTTCATGACCTCGACGCTCCAGCAGGAGGCATCGCGCAAGCTCGGGCTCGGGGCCAGGGCGGCGATGGGCGCCGCGCAGCGGCTCTACGAGGCGGGCCTCATCACCTACATGCGGACGGACGGCATCGACATGGCGCCCGAGGCGGTCCATGCCGCCCGCGCCGAGATCGCCGCGCGGTTCGGGGCGCCCTACGTCCCCGAGAGTCCGCGCCTTTACAAGAACCGCGCGAAGAACGCGCAGGAGGCCCACGAATGCATCCGGCCGACCGACATGTCGCTCTCGCCGGACCGGGCGCGGATCGCCGATGCCGACCAGCGCCGTCTCTACGAACTGATCTGGAAGCGCACCATCGCCAGCCAGATGGCCTCGGCCAGGCTGGAACGGACCACCGTCGACGTGGCCAGCGCCGACGGGCAGGTGGGCCTGCGCGCGACCGGCCAGGTCGTCACCTTCGACGGCTTCCTCAGGGTCTATGACGAGGGGCGCGACGAGGACGGCGAGGAGGACGGCGCGCGTCTGCCGCGGATCGAGCAGGGCGAGACCGCCACCAGGCGCGCGGTGACGCCCGAGCAGCATTTCACCCAGCCGCCGCCGCGCTATACCGAGGCCAGCCTCGTCAAGCGGATGGAAGAGCTGGGGATCGGCCGCCCCTCGACCTATGCCTCGATCCTTACCACGATCCAGGACCGTGGCTATGTGACAAAGGACAAGGGCCGGCTCGTCCCCGAGGATACGGGGCGGCTCGTCACCGCCTTCCTCACCAACTTCTTCCGCCGCTATGTCGAATACGACTTCACCGCCGGGCTGGAGGAGGAACTCGACGACATCTCCGGCGGCCGTCGGGCCTATCGCGACGTGCTGGAGAGGTTCTGGCGCGATTTCTCCGCCGCCGTGGCCGCGACGAAGGACCTGCGCATCGGCGAGGTCCTGGAACGGATCGACGATTTCCTCGCGCCGCATCTCTATCCGCCGCGGCCCGACGGATCGGACCCGCGCCGCTGCCAGGCCTGCGGCACCGGGCGGCTCGGCCTCCGGACGGCCAAGGGTGGCGGCGCCTTCATCGGCTGCTCGAACTATCCCGACTGCCGCTATACCCGCCCGCTCTCGGGCGAGGGCGAGGGGACCGCGGAGGGGCGGGTGCTCGGCCGTGATGCGCAGGGCAACGCGATCGTGCTGCGCGCCGGCCGCTTCGGCCCCTACGTCCAGCGTGGCGAGGCGGACGGGGCCGACCCCAGGCCTGCCCGCGCAAGCCTGCCCAAGGGCTGGGATGCGGGGACCCTCACGCTCGAGCGGGCGCTCCAGCTGCTCGACCTGCCGCGGGTGATCGGCCCCCATCCCGAGGACGGCGTCGAGGTCGAGGCAGGCATCGGCCGTTACGGGCCCTATGTCAGGCACGGGACCACCTATGCCAGCCTGCCGGAGGCCGACGAGGTGTTCACGATCGGGATGAACCGCGCCGTCGAGCTGCTCGCGCTCAAGCGCGCGGGGGGGCGGGGGACGCGGGCGGCGCCGGCGCCGCTGCGCGAGCTCGGGCCCCATCCCGAGGGCGGCGCGGTCGAGGTGATGGCAGGCCGCTACGGCCCCTATGTGCGCTGGCAGAAGGTCAATGCGACGCTGCCGCGGGGCATGGCCCCCGAGGCGGTGACGCTCGAGGAGGCGCTGGCCCTGATCGCCGCGAAGGCCGCGAAGGGCGGAGCGGGCGCGCGCAGGGGCCGCGGGGCCGCGGCATCGGCGGCGGACAGGAAGGCGGCGGCGAAGAAGCCGGCCGGCAAGGCCGCCGCGAAAGCGGAGGGCAAGGCCGCGGCGAAGGGTAAGGGGAAGGCCGCCGCGAAGGGCGCAGCCGGGGCGGCGGCCGCGCCGAAGGCAGCGGCGGGCTAGTCGCCCGGCCGGCCCGACGGCACCGGCCGTGCGATGCCCGCCGGGCCGGCAATGCGATACGGCGGGGAAGGATGGTTGCGCCGCGAGGGCAGGCCGTCCGTCCCCGGCATCGGCGCACCGAACCGCGCAAGAAGACGGGAATAGGAATAGCCGAGCTCGGACCCCTTGCACAGCCGCTGCCCGCCCGGGCTGCGGCAGAGGACGATCCCTCCGCCGGCCTCGCGGAGCAGGAAGCCCTTCACGGCCAGCCGGCGCATGAGGTCCGGCCAGTCGCGGGCATAGGCGAGATCGTCGGCGAGGAGCGCCCGCAAGGGAGCGACGAGCCGCTCATCCGTCCTGTCGGACGTCTTCGCTCTCTGACGGCGGTAGAGGTCGCGCGCGATCGCCTCGCGCACGATCTGGCCCACGGTGGAGTCGCACTCGGCCGCCACCGCCTTCAGTGCCGCGAGCGTGGCCTCCGGAAGCCTGATGCCCACATCGATCATGCCCGGAATCCTGCCGTGCGCAGGGTTAACGGCGCGTGAAGGCCGACGCCGGCCACCCCCGAGGGAATCGCCGCGGCGCGGCGATTGACTTCCCCCTGCCGCCGACCCTAGTTGAAGCCGGTCACGCGGGAGGTGCGCATGAACAAGGTATACCCCGATGCAGATGCCGCGCTCGAGGGGCTGCTCCATGACGGGATGCTCATCGCCTCGGGAGGATTCGGCCTCTGCGGGATCCCTGAACTGCTGATCGCGGCCATCCGCCGCAGCGGCGTCAGGAACCTCACCGTCGCCTCGAACAATGCGGGCGTGGACGGGTTCGGCCTCGGCCTGCTGCTCGAATCGCGCCAGATCCGCAAGATGATCTCCTCCTATGTCGGCGAAAACGCCGAGTTCATGCGCCAGTACCTTTCGGGCGAGCTCGAGCTCGAGTTCAACCCGCAGGGCACGCTGGCCGAGCGGATGCGCGCAGGTGGCGCCGGCATCCCCGGCTTCTACACCGCTACCGGTGTCGGGACGGTCATCGCCGAGGGCAAGGAGCATCACGAATTCGACGGCCGGACCTACATCCTGGAACGCGGCATCGTCGCCGACCTCGCCATCGTCAAGGCCTGGCGGGCCGATCCCTCGGGCAATCTCGTCTTCCGCAAGACCGCGCGCAACTTCAACGTTCCCGCCGCCACCTGCGGCCGCACCTGCGTGGCCGAGGTCGAGGAGATCGTGCCCCTCGGCAGCCTGGATCCCGACAAGATCCACCTGCCCGGCATCTACGTCCACCGCCTGGTCCAGGGCCCGCACGAGAAGCGCATCGAGAACCGGACCGTCCGCAAGAGGGAGGCCGCCTGAATGCCCGGCGAAACGAAGGGTTGGGACCGCAACCAGATGGCCGCCCGCGCGGCGCAGGAACTGCGTGACGGGATGTACGTGAACCTCGGCATCGGCATCCCGACGCTGGTGGCCAACTACATCCCCCCCGGAATCTCGGTCACGCTCCAGTCCGAGAACGGGATGCTCGGCATGGGCCCCTTCCCCTTCGAGGGCGAGGAGGATCCCGACCTGATCAACGCCGGCAAGCAGACCATCACCGAACTGCCGCAGACGGCCTATTTCGACAGCGCGACGTCCTTCGCGATGATCCGCGGCGGCAAGATCGCGATGGCGATCCTCGGCGCGATGGAGGTGGCCGAGAACGGCGACCTGGCCAACTGGATGATCCCCGGCAAGCTCGTCAAGGGCATGGGCGGGGCCATGGATCTGGTGGCCGGCGTCGGCCGCGTCGTGGTGGTGATGGACCACACCGCCAAGGACGGCAGCTCGAAGGTGCTGCACCGCTGCACCCTTCCCCTGACCGGTCAGGGCGTCGTGGACCGCATCATCACCAATCTCGGCGTCCTCGACGTGGGCCACAAGGGCCTGCACATCGTCGAGCTCGCCGACGGCGTGACCGAGGCCGAGCTGCGCGCCGCCACAGAGGCCACGATCGTGGGCTGACGGTGGAGGCGGACGGGACGATCACGCGCGAAGGGGGCCCCGCGGGGGGCCGCTACGTCCTGCGCAGCGGGGCGCTGGAGGCCGAGCTCGTCTTCTCGCCCGGCGGCACCGGCCGGGTGGTCGCCACCCATACCGGCGTGCCCGCGGCGCTGCGCGGCGCGGGTGCGGGCCGGCGGCTGGTCGAGCGGCTGGTCGCCGATGCCCGCGCCGAAGGATTCCGTATCGTCGCCCTCTGTCCCTTCGTGAAGGCCCAGGCCCTGCGGCACCCCGAATGGGCGGACGCCTTCGCCTGACCGCAGGCCGGGCCCGCATCAGCCTGCCCGCCGGCCCGCCGGCCCGGCCGCATCGGCGCGCGCCCCATGTTTTCGCCAGAAATCGCCGCGCGACTGTCAACTTCCGGGAAACAACTCCACATTACTGCCCGAATCCGTTGCTAGCTGGCACGGCAATGATGGCCACAGACCTTCCCTTGCCGGATCCGCCCCGCCGGCCCGCCAGCACGCGGGCCTCTGCCCCCCCGTCGCGCAGGCGCGACCTTGCGCTGATGGGCGGTCTGCTCGGGCTGTTCCTCGCCGGGCTCGCGGGCCTCGCCGCCGCGACCGGCTGGCAGGAGACGCTGGCACAGATCGCGCGCCTCGGCTGGGTCCAGATCGCCGCACTGCTCGGCCTCTCGCTCGTCAACTACATCCTGCGCGGGCTGCGCTGGCACCTCTTCGCGCGCCGCCTCGGGCTGCCCACCGGCCTTGTCGGCAACCTGCGCCACTTCCTTGGCGGCTTCGCGATGGTGGTCACCCCGGGCCGCGTCGGCGAGCTGATCCGCATGCGCTGGATCGGCCGCGAGACGGGGTGGAGCTTCGACCGCAGCGCCCCCCTCGTCCTCGTCGACCGCGCCTCCGATCTCGCGGCCATGGCGCTGATCCTCGGCCTCGCCATCGCCGCCGCCGCCACCGGCATCGCCGGCGGCGTGCCGGTGACGCTGCTCGCGCTCGCCGCCGCGGTCATCGTGACGCGCCCGGCGCTGCTCGCCTGCGCCATCGGGCGCACCTACGCGGCCCTCCGCCGCTTCCCGCGGGCCTTCGCGCGGGCCCGCGCCGCCGCCCGCTCGATGGAACGCTTCAGCCACGGCCCGGTCCTCGCCGGGGCGCTCGCCCTGGGCATGGCCGGCTGGCTGGCCGAGGGCTGGGCCTTCCACCTCTTGCTCGTCTGGATGGGCGCCGACATCGGCGCCGCGCGGGCCGTCGCGATCTTCGTCTTCGCCACGCTCGCCGGCGGCCTGACCGGGGCGCCTGGCGGGGTCGGCGGGGCCGAGGCCGCGATGATCGCGCTGCTGACGCTGGACGGCGTGCCGCTCGAGGCCGCAGTCGCGGCCACCGCCGTCATCCGCCTGACCACGCTCTGGTTCGCCCTGGCGATCGGCCTCGCCGTCCTGCCGCTCGCCGAACGCGCATCCCTGAAAGGCCCCGATGCTGTGGAAGTCCGCTGAATATTCCGGCTGGGGCCGGGCTCTGACCGCGACGGGCGAGATCGCGCGCCCCGAACGCATGGCCGGTCTCGAGGCGGCGCTCGCCGGGGGCCTCGTGCCCGCCATCGGCATGCGCCGCAGCTACGGCGACGCCGCGCTCAATTCCGGCGGCCGCGTCGTCGACATGTCGCGCCTCGACAGGATGCTCGCCTTCGATCCCGCCACCGGCATCCTCGAGGCCGAAGCCGGCGTGCGCATCGGCGACATCGCCGCCGCCTTCGCGCCCCGCGGCTTCCTGCCGCCGGTCATGCCGGGCACCGGCTTCGCCACGATCGGCGGCTGCATCGCCCAGGATGTCCACGGCAAGAACCACCACAGCGCCGGCTCCTTCGCCCAGCATGTCCTGTCGCTACGCCTGCGGCAGGCCGGCGGCACGATCGAGGTCACGCCCGGGGGCCGCACGGCCGAGCTCTTCCGCGCCACCGCCGGCGGCCTCGGCCAGACCGGGATCATCCTTTCGGCCAGGCTGCGCCTGATGCCGGCGCGCGGCGACATCATGATGGTGACCGAACGCCGCGTCGCCGGCTGGGACCAGTTCCTTGCCCTGCTCGACGCCTCGACGGCCACCTACAGCGTGGGCTGGATCGACGCCACGGCGCGCGGCGGCGGCCTCGGGCGCGGCATCCTCGAGGAGGGCGAGACCGGAACCGGCCTCGTGCCCCGGCGGGACCGCTTCCGCAAGGTACCTTTCAACGCGCCGCAGTTCGCGCTCTCCGCCCCGGTCGTGCGGGCCTTCAACACGGCCTACTACCGCAGGGTGCCCGAATCCGGCCGCACGGTGGTCAAGCCGATCTCGGACTTCTTCTTCCCGCTCGACAGGATCCACGACTGGAACCGCCTCTATGGCCGGCGCGGCTTCCACCAGTTCCAGTGCGTCGTGCCGGTCGCCGGCGCGCCGGCCCTGCGCGCCATGCTCGAGACGATCGCCGCTTCCGGGCTCGCCTCGCCCCTCGCCGTGCTGAAGCGGATGGGGCCGGGCCGGGCCGGCCATCTCTCCTTCCCGATGGAGGGCTACACGCTTGCCGTCGATTTCCCCAACCGCGCCGAGGCGCGCGAGCTCATCAAGCGGCTCGAGGACATGACGCTGGCGGCGCAGGGCCGGCTCTACTTCGCCAAGGACAGCCTGGCGCGCGGGGCCGACATCCGGGCGATGTATCCCGAAGTCCCGGCCTGGCAGAAGGCGGTGGCGAAGGCCGACCCCGAGGGGCGGCTCGCCACCGACATGGTGCGGCGGCTCGGCCTGAGGACGGCGCGATGAACACGGCGGCGAACGAGACCTGGATCATCCTCGGCGCCAGCTCGGCGATGGCGCGGGCCTTCGCGCGGCGCGTCGCGGCCGACGGGGCCGCCGTGCTGCTCTGCGGCCGCGACGCCGGGGACCTCGCGGCCCAGGCGGCCGACTGCCGCCTGCGCGGGGCGTCGGAGGCCGAGGCCCTGGCCTTCGAAGCGCGCGATCCCTCGACCTTCGCGCCGGTCATCGACCGCGCCGCCGGGCGCGAGGGGCGGATCAACGCCGCCGTGTTCGTGGGCTCGATGCCCCCCCAGGCCGCGATCGACGCCGATCCTGCCCTGCTCGACGGCGTCGTCGCCGACAGCCATACCGGCCCGGCGCGCTTCCTGCACATGCTCGCGCCCCTGATCGAGGCGCGGGGCGGCGGGACGATCGTCGGGCTGGGCTCGGTGGCCGGCGACCGCGGCCGGCTCGGGAATTACGTCTACGGCTCGGCCAAGGCGGGCTTCGCCACCTACCTGTCCGGCCTGCGCAACCGCCTCGGCCGGGCCGGCGGGCATGTCGTGACGGTGAAGCCGGGCTTCGTCGATACCGCGATGACCTGGGGCCTGCCGGGAATGTTCCTCGTCGCCTCGCCCGAGACGGTGGCCGACGACATCCTGCGGGCCGTCCGGCGCCGGCGCAACGTGATCTACACGCCCTTCTTCTGGCGCTACATCATGCTCGTCATCCGCCACATCCCCGAAACCGTCTTCAAGCGGATGCGCATCTAGGCCGGCCGCGCGCGCCCGCGAGGGCGCGCGCCCCCCCCGGGGGGATGCGGTTGCGCAACCGCATCCGCCATCCCGCTGCGCAGCGGGATGGCGGACGGGCCGTCGACGGCCCGTCGCCCGGCGTCGCCGCGGAAGGCGCGCGTCTCAGCCGCCGAACCACCGGCCCCAGAGGCCCGCCGCCCAGAACATCAGCGAAAGGGTCAGCATCAGGATGCCGATGCCCAGCTTGTCGCGCATGGCGAAGACGATGGGGTCGTAATCCTGCTTGCCGTACCAGCCCAGCATGACCATGCGGACCAGCCAGAAGGCCATCGGGATCATCGCCGCCCAGAGGATCCATGTCGTCGGATAGAGAAGCCGCCCCTGGTCGCTGACCGAGTAGAGGAAGAAGATCACCAGCGCACCGACGATGCCGATCCAGGCGACGTTGAGCAGGTCCCCGCGGTCGGCGCGGCCGTAGCCGCGCCCGGGCAGCCGCTCGTCGGACCGCGCCAGCGTCAGCTCCGTCAGCCGCTTGACGCAGCCCAGCGTGACGAAGACCGGGAAGATGAAGATCAGCATGTAGATCGACACCTCCACCCGGCCCGCCGCCGCCCCCGCCACGACGCGCAGGGTGTAGAGCGCAGCCAGCGTCGCGATGTCCACCCAGCGCAGGCGCTTCAGCCGCAGCGAATAGGCCAGCGACAGGCCCATGTAGAGCACGAGCGTCGCCAGGAATGGCGGCCCCAGCCAGGCTGCGATCACCAGGGCCAGGGCGCCGAGCCCCGCGAAGGCCGCCATCCCCACCCGGATCGGCACCGCGCCCGAGGCGAAGGGGCGGGCGTTCTTCGTCGGGTGGCGGCGGTCGGCCTCGAGGTCCAGAAGGTCGTTGACGATGTAGATCGCCGAGGCCGCCGCACTGAAGGCGACGATCCCCCACAGGATGGGAACCAGGGTGGCGAGGTCGAAGCGGTGCGCCGCGATCATCGGCAGGATCAGCAGGAGGTTCTTGACCCACTGGTGCGGGCGCAGAGCGCGGACGAGGTCGGCCACGGCCCAGCCGCCGTCGAATTCCACGACGTTCTGCCCGCGCGCGGCCAGGGCCCGCGCCGAGGGCACGCGCCCGACGACGATGGCGTTCTCCGCCCGCTCCCAGACCGGCAGGTCGGCATGCGAATCGCCGGCATAGTCGAAGCCCCGTTCCCCCAGCGCGGCGACCAGCGCCTCGGCCTTGGCCCGGCCCTTCAGGTTGACCTGCCCGTCCGAGGCGAAGCTGCGGTCCGAGAACCCGTAATCCGCCGCAAGGCCGGCCACCAGGCGGCGGTCGCTGGCCGAGGCGAGGATCACCTCGCGCCCGGCCATCCGGCTCTGCAGCGCAAGCTCGGCCACGGCCGGATTGACCGGCAGCAGGTCGGTGCGGATCGCCGCGATGTCCACGAGGTCGGCCTTCAGCCGCGCCGGCGTCCGCCAGCCCCTCAGGACCGCGCGCAGCGTCGCCGCCGGGTCGCGCCCGAGGCCCGCCCAGAAGGACTCGAACAGCATGTCGGTCCTGAGGAAGGTCCCGTCCACGTCAAGGACGAGCGGCTTGATCCCGGCCATCCGCCAACCTCATCCCCTGGTGCGCACGAAGACGCAGCCGTCGGTCACGAGCTCCGGCGGCGTCTGGCACAGGCCCCGCGCCACCGTCCAGGCCGCCAGCACCTTCGGCACATAGTCCCGCGTCTCGACATAGGGCGGCACGCCGCCGTTCGCCTTCACCGCGTTCTCGCCCGCATTGTAGGCCGCCAGCGCCATCACCGGGTCGCGGTCGAACTCCTTCAGGAGCCAGTCCAGATAGGCAACGCCGCCGCGGATGTTCTGCCCCGGATCGGTGCTGTCCTCGACGCCGAAGCGATCCGCCGTCCCGGGGATGAGCTGCATCAGCCCGACCGCGCCGGCCGAGGAGACGGCGTCCACCCTGCCTGCGCTCTCGATGCTCATCACCGCCAGGACCAGCGCCGGCGAGACCTCTGTCCCGAGCGTCGCCGACAGGATGTCGCGGCCATGCGCATTGGCGATCGCCTGCAGCGTCTGCAGCCGCGGCACGGCGACCGCCTTGCCATCGGGTCCGTTCGTCAGCGCGGCGATCGCCGCCTCGAAGCGGCCCTCGCCCGCCCCCAGCGCCGGCGAGACCGCCGTCCAGTACCAGTCGTAGGCCCCGGGCAGGGCCGGCGCCGCGGGCCCGATCCCCGAAGCCACGCCGCCGCGCGGGATGGGGTTCTCCGGCGGGGCCATCACCGCGGCCAGCATCCGCGCCTGCTCGGCCGGGTCGATCTGCACGGTGATTCGCTTGCCCGCCCCGGGCTTCGGCGGCCCGATCCGCCTGAAGGTGAAATCGGGATAGATCTCCTGCGCCGGTGCGCCCTGCGCCGCCGGGGCCAGCTGCACCACATGCGGGTCCGCCTTCGCCGCCGGGGCAGCCGCCAGGCAACAGGCCAAGAGCCCGGCCCCGTACCGCTTCCATCGCGTCATTGCGCGCTTCCCTGCCTGCCTCACCAGGTTTTCCCGCCATAGAAGCAGAATTCCCGCGCCCTTGGCCACCGTCGAAGGCGCATCCCGCCCAACTCGCCCCAAGCGGCGGGCCTTTCGGCAACAGGCGGGATGATGCCGATCCGTCACCAATCACCGATGCGTGCCGGGACAAGCCCGCCGGAACGTGCCAATTGACAGGGAATTGACACGCTTTCGCCAAAAGGTGCGAGGATCGCCCAACTCCTGCCATGATTGGGCGGAGAATCGGTGGCGTGGCGGGCAGTCGGCCCGGGCGACCCCGGCGGGCGACCCGGGCAGGCAACTGGCGACGACAGGCAGAAGAAGACAACAGGCAGAAGAAGCGGAGAAGACGATGAAACTCTTCAGGGTGATCCGGAACTTCCAGGGTGACGAGGATGGCGCGGTGACGGTCGACTGGGTCGTCCTGACGGCGGCGGTCGTCGGCCTTGGCGTCGCGGCGCTGGCGGCGATCCGCAGCGGGACGGGTTCGCTGACCTCCAAGATCAGCCAGCACCTCAACGCGGCGACGATCTCGACCACGTTCTGACCATCCCTCGCCGCGGCGCGGGAATGCGGGGGTCGCGCCCGAGGGCGCGGCCCCCGTGGCTTTCCGGGCCGTCCATCTGTGCAAGGACCGGTTACGCATTGTTTCCCTTTCGCGGTGCCGATGCTGCGAATTGGTCCCCCCGCTGCCCCAGTCCGGTCACGATTCGCGGTCATCCCTTGGCCATGCCGCAAGGGAGATGGGGTGAAGGACGACCTCCCGGCCACCTGATGCGGATGGACGAAGCGAACCTCAACCCTCTGGAGTGACTGAAATGAAGATGTTCAAGCTGTTCAAGAACTTCCGCAACGACGAAGAAGGTGCCGTGACGGTCGACTGGGTCGTGCTGACCGCCGCCGTCGTCGGCCTCGGCGTCGCCGCGCTGGCCGCGGTCAAGGGCGGCACGGGCGCCCTGACCACCAAGATCTCGGCCCACCTGAACGGCCAGACGATCTCGACCACGTTCTGATCCGGCGCTGCCCCAGGGGGCAGTCCGCGAAGGCCGCGCCCCCGGGGCGCGGCCTTTTTCCGTTCCGGCGCGGGAATCGCGCCGCGCGGAAAGGCGCCGATCGGGACGGATCGTGCATCAGACTGTTTCACGTCTGCGCGATCTTGCGTCGGAATCGCCCCGTCAGCGCCGCAATCACGCCATGAAATCCGGTGACACTTGTCTTGATCGAATGCCTTCGGCCGCTGGCTCCGCCAGGGAATACGGGCCGGACCAGCTTGCGGAGCGACAGTGATGATGCAGAAGTTCAGATTGAGGTTCCTCGACGACGAGACGGGCGCGGTGACCGTCGACTGGGTGGTCCTGACCGCCGGGATCGCCGGCCTCGCCCTCATGGTCATGGCGACGCTGCGCGGCACGATGGGCACCATCGGCGCCAACGTGAATACCTACCTGTCGTCGCAGTCGATCAACACCACGTTCTGATCCGGACTCCGCCGATGGCGGAGCGACGGATCTTGACGAACAGGTCGCAGCCGTGTTGGGACAGTCCGGCAACCCGGACACCCTGGCGCGGCTGTTAAACTTTTTGTGGCACCGCAGATTCCATTGCCAAGGCCCCCTTTGACCACCATTTCGCCGCAATCGGTGGCGAAGTAACGTGAGTGAATGGCGATCGGGCGACAATCGGTGGTGTGACCGGGTGCGCCGTGATCGACGAAAGGACACAAGATGCGTCTCATCTTCGGACTGGTTCTGATCATCGGCATCGGCCTTGCCGGCGCTGCGGTCTACATGACGAACGGGCTCATCGCCCAGACCCAGGCCGAACGCGACGCCCTCCTGCGGGCGCAGGCCGAGGCGACGCCGATGGTCGATGTCGTCGTCTTCAACAAGGACCTGAAATATGGCGACCGCTTCACGCGCGACGACCTGACGACGATCAAGTGGGAGGCCGGCAAGGTGCCCCAGGGCGCCTTCATGGTCATGACCGCGCCGCAGGGCGCGATGCAGGAGGACGGCGTCACACCGGTCGTCCCCGTCTTCTTCGAGGGCGAGACGCGCCCGCGCGCCGCCCTGCGCAGCTATTCCGCCTTCGAGCCGGTCCTGGCCAAGAAGATCACCGATCCCGGCGTCGATGCCGGCATCAACGCCAACATGTCGCCGGGGATGCGGGCCTTCGCCATCAACGTCGACGTGTCATCGGGCGTGTCGGGCTTCCTCAGGCCGGGCGACCGCGTGGACATCTACTGGAGCGGCACGGCCAACGACAAGGAAGTCACCAAGCTGATCGACCAGGGCGTGCGGCTCATCGCCATCGACCAGAGTGCGGATGCCGACCGTTCGGAAGAGACGCTGATCGCCCGGACGGTCACGGTCGAGGCCACGCCCCAGCAGGTCGCCTCGCTGGCGCTCGCCCAGCAGACGGGCCGCCTGTCGCTGGCGCTGGTCGGTTCGGGCGACGTCTCGCAGGTCGGCACGGTCGAGATCGACCGCAACACGCTGCTCGGCATCACCCAGGAAGAGGTGGTGCAGGCCGAGCCCGAGAAGGTCTGCACCGTGCGCACCAACAAGGGCGGCGAGGTCGTCGAGACACCGATCCCCTGCACGCAGTAGCGCGCCCCGGGCGCGGCCGCCGGGCCGCGCGGGCCTTCCCGTCGCGGCCGCCCGGGCCGCGCGGGCCACCGCATCTGGTATGCCGTCCGGCCCCGCTGCCCCACAATTGCGCCTGTGTTGCCACTTGTCCACATAAGGATCGGGCCACAAAGCCCTGATCGTTGCAAAAAAACGGCCTCAGCCGCATTCTGCGGTCCGATACGGGCGTCAAGACCCGAACATCATCCGTGATCGGAGAGGCAGGTCACATGAGCTACCAAAAGGTCTTCCGGGCCGGCATGCTGGGCTTTGCGCTCACCGTGACGGCCGTACCGATGGCGCAGTCCGAAACGCTGCGCATCATGAACGGGTCGGCATCCAGTGCCCTCAACGTTCCGATGAACCGCGCCGTGGTCGTCGAGGCCGACGAACCCTTCGCCGAACTGTCCATCGCCAACCCCGGCATCGCCGACATCTCGACCCTGTCGGACAAGACGATCTATGTCCTCGGCAAGGCGCCGGGGCGCACGACGCTCACCCTTCTCGGCCCCGACGGTAAGCTGATCACCAATGTCGAGGTCCAGGTCACCCCCGACATCGCCGAATTCAAGGAACGGCTCCAGCAGATCCTGCCCGGCGAACGCATCGAGGTGCGCACCGCCAATGACGGGATCGTGCTTTCGGGCGTGGTGTCCTCCACCGCCAAGCTCGACCGCGCGCTCGACCTCGCGCAGCGTTACGCCCCCGACCGCGTGTCCAACCTGATGAGCGTCGGCGGCACCCAGCAGGTCATGCTGAAGGTGCGCTTCGCCGAGGTGGCGCGGTCCGTCAGCAAGGCGCTGGAAGGCGGCGTGGGCATCGGGATCAACGGATCGCAGGTCGTCGGCGGCGTCGGTCTGGGCAAGGGCAAGCTGGTCGTCGGCGCGCCCGATCCGGTGACGAACCTGTCGCCCATCAACGTGGGCGTCGTTCCCAACGCCAACAACAAGGGCCAGGGGCTGTTCAGCTTTGCCGTGGGCGAGCTCGAGTTCAACGTCCTGCTCGAGGCGCTCGAGAACAAGGGGCTCGTGCGCACGCTGGCCGAACCGAACCTGACGGCCCTGTCCGGGCAGGAGGCCACGTTCCTCGCCGGCGGCGAATACCCGATCCCGGTGGCCGGTGACAACAACTCGATCACCGTGGAATACAAGCCCTTCGGTGTCGAACTCGCCTTCACCCCGCGCGTCGTGGACGGCGACATCATCAACCTGATGATCAACGCGGCGGTGTCGGGCATCGACCCGACGCTGACGGTCAGCAACTCGGCCGGGTTCGATTTCAACGGCTTCCGCCGGCGCGAGACGACGACCACCGTCGAGATGCGCGACGGGCAGAGCTTCGCCATCGCCGGCCTCCTCCAGGACGAGTTCCGCGACGCCAACGCCCAGGTGCCCTGGCTCGGCGACATCCCGGTCCTCGGCGCGCTGTTCCGCAGTGCCGACTACCAGCGCAACCAGACCGAGCTCGTCATCATCGTGACCCCGCACCTCGTCCAGCCGCTGAACGGCGAGGTCCTGGCGCTGCCCACCGACCGCGTGCGCCCGCCGACCGAGAACGAGCTCTTCCTGTTCGGCAGGACGGCCGACAACAAGCTGGCGAAGGGCCCCGCGGCGGAAGTCGCCCGGCAGGACTTCTCCGGGTCCTACGGCTACGTGATGGAGTGACGGCCATGCGCATGATGACCAGGATCGCCGCTGTCGGTGCCAGCCTCCTTGCGCTGGTCGCCTGCAGCAAGGAGAACACGGCCTTCCGCAGCTTCTACTCGGAGGCCGGATCCGAGATCGAGACCCGCGATTTCGGCAACGCGACGATGAACAACACGCTGGTCCAGAGCGGCGAGCGCAACTATGCGATCGACCTCACCCGCCGCTTCGCCGCCGACGTGCCGAACACCATCAACTTCGACTTCGACAGCTATGTCCTCGATGCCGAGGCGCGCTCGAACCTGCGCCAGCAGGCCGACTGGATGCTGCAATTCCCCGAGGTGCGCTTCCGCGTCTACGGCCATACCGATCTCGTCGGCTCGGCCGCCTACAACGAACGGCTCGGCATGCGGCGCGCCCAGGCGGCGGTGAGCTACCTCAACAGCCTCGGCGTCAGCCGCTCGCGGGTCGACGGCGTCGTCTCGAAGGGCAAGACCCAGCCTGTCGTCTATGTGCAGGGACCCGAGCGCAAGAACCGCCGCACGGTGACGGAAGTCATCGGGTTCGTGCAATCGAACCCGCTGATCCTGAACGGCAAGTACGCCGAAGTGATCTTCCGCGAATATGTGGCAAGCGCGATTCCGCCGCATCAGCAGGAATCTGCCGGCGAACAGAGTGCGGGCGGCACGACACAGGCCGGCGGCGGCTGACCTTTCGCCGAAGATACGGCAGACTGCAGGAAACTGAGGATCGGGCGGCCCTGGCAACAGCGGCCGCCCGAGCCCGTGGAATGTATCATGAATTCGTATAATTACGGTTTTTTAGCCCCAATGTTGCCAACATTCTTTTCGACTTTGCAGCTCTCCGCAAAAGGGTTCGACACAGGAGTCGTCCCGGGGTGGTAAGTTGAAAGAGCCTGGCAAAGGGGCGTCATCATCGGATGGACCGGGGACGAAGCCCCCACCACGGACAAAAGGACGTGACGGAATGAGCAGTGTGGCAGTCTTGCAGCCGGAACCGGCACCTATCCTGGCCTGCACGGTGTCGCGGGATGTGTCGAACTTCGATCTCCTGATCGAGGACATGGAGGCAGAGCTCGGCGAAAGCTGGGGCGACCTCACCTTCGACGACGCGCTCCTGTTCCTCAACCAGCCCGATGCGGCCTCGCTGCAATTCGTCGCCGTCGCCGTGGATGCGCAGGACGAAAGCGACCTGACGCGCATCTCCGGCATCATCGAGACGGCCAAGTCCAAGGGGATCAAGGTCATCCTGATCGCCGAGGAGGTCAGCCCGATCGCGCTGCACCACCTGCTCAAGCTCGGCGCCGACGATTTCGTGCCCTATCCCCTGCCCGAGAAGGCCCTGCACGAGGCGATCGAGCGGCTGAACGCCCCGCCCCCGGCGGCCGTCGTCCAGCACGACGACGGCGCCCACAGCCCGACCTTCAAGCCCAAGGGCGACCGCGACGGGGTGATCCTGCCGGTGCACGGCCTGGCCGGCGGCACCGGCGCGACGACCTTCGCGGTCAACCTCGCCTGGGAACTGGCCAACGTGCAGAAGGACGACCCGCCGCGCGTCTGCCTGCTCGACCTCGACTTCCAGTACGGCTCGGTCTCGACCTATCTCGACCTGCCGCGCCGCGAGGCGGTCTACGAGATGCTGTCGGACACCGCCGCGATGGACAGCGAGAGCTTCCTCCAGGCCATGCTCAGCTTCAACGACAAGCTGCATGTCCTGACCGCCCCGGCCGAGATGCTGCCCCTCGACATCGTGACCTCCGAGGATATCGGCCGCGTCCTCGATCTCGCACGGTCGAACTTCGACTTCGTGATCATCGACATGCCCTCGACGGTCGTCCAGTGGACCGAGGCGGTGCTCCACCGGTCCCATGTCTACTTCGCCATGATGGAGCTCGACATGCGTTCGGCGCAGAACACGCTGCGCATGATCCGCGCCCTCAAGGCCGAGGAGCTGCCGCTCGAGAAGCTGCGCTACGTCCTCAACCGCGCGCCCCGCTTTACCGACCTTTCCGGCAAGAGCCGCGCCAAGCGGCTGGCCGAAAGCCTCGACATCACGATCGAGCTGCAGCTCTCCGACGGCGGCCAGCAGGTGACGCAGTCCAACGACCACGGGCTGCCGCTGGCCGAGACCGCCGCCAAGAACCCGCTGCGCAAGGAGATCGCGAAGCTGGCCAAGTCGCTGCACGAACTTGCGCGCTCGGCCGAGACCGCCAAAGCCTGACGAGGGGTGAGAGATGTTCAACCGCTTCAAGAAGCCCGCAGGGCCGTCCGAACCCAGGCCGCAGGCGACCGCACCGGTCAAGGCGCCCGTCGAGGCGCCGGGCCGGGCCGTCGCGCAGCTGCCGCAGCGATCGCTGGTCGCGCGCAAGCCCGCGCCGGGCGGCGCCCAGGCGCCCTCGCCCGCGCAGATCGCCGCGGACAAGGAGCGCAAGCGCAAGGAAAAGCTGATGGAGCTCAAGGTCGAGCTTCACAAGCGCCTGCTTGACAACCTCAACCTCGCCGCCCTCGAACATGCCTCCGAGGCCGAGCTCCGGCAGGAGATCTCGGCCATCACCGGCGAGGCGCTCGACGAGATGAGCGTCGTCCTGAACAAGGACGAACGCGTCACGCTCACGCAGGAGCTCTACGACGAGGTGATGGGCCTCGGCCCGCTCGAGCCGCTGCTCAAGGACGAGACGGTCAACGACATCCTCGTCAACGGCCCCCAGCAGATCTTCGTGGAACGCGCGGGCAAGCTCGAGCTGACCGACATCACCTTCAAGGACGAGAAGCACCTCCTCAGGATCATCGACAAGATCGTCTCGGCCGTGGGCCGGCGCGTCGATGAATCGAACCCCTATGTCGACGCCCGCCTCGCCGACGGCTCGCGCTTCAACGCGATGGTGCCGCCGATCGCCGTGGACGGCTCGCTCGTCTCGATCCGCAAGTTCAAGAAGGACAAGCTCGGGATCGACGATCTCGTCCGCTTCGGCGCCTTCACCGAGGAGATGGCCGCCTACCTCCAGGCGGCCGTGGCGACGCGGCTCAACATCATCGTCTCGGGCGGTACGGGCTCGGGCAAGACGACCACGCTCAATGCGCTGTCGTCCTTCATCGACAACCACGAACGCATCCTCACCATCGAGGACACGGCCGAACTCCAGCTCCAGCAGACCCATGTGGGCCGGATGGAAAGCCGCCCGCCGAACGTCGAGGGCAAGGGCGCCGTCACCCAGCGCGACTGCCTCCGGAACGCGCTGCGGATGCGCCCCGACCGCATCATCGTCGGCGAGACGCGCGGCGAAGAGGTCATCGACATGCTCCAGGCCATGAACACCGGCCATGACGGATCGATGACCACGATCCACGCCAACAGCGCCCGCGACGGCATCAGCCGCCTCGAGAACATGGTGGCGATGGCCGGGATCGAGATGCCGATCAAGGCCGTCCGCAGCCAGATCGCCAGCGCCGTCAACCTGATCGTCCAGGCCAGCCGCCTGCAGGACGGTTCGCGCCGCATGGTCTCGGTGACCGAGATCACCGGGATGGAGGGCGACGTGATCTCGATGCAGGAGATCTTCCGCTACGAGCGGCTCGGCATCGCGCCCGACGGCAAGATCATCGGCCGCTTCACCGCCACGGGCGTCAGGTCGCATTTCTCCGAACGCTTCAAGCAGTGGGGCTACGACCTGCCGGCCTCGATCTACGAACCCATCGCGGCGCAGTGACGGCGCCCAGCAGCGGATGCGTGACCTGACATGATCATCAGCCCGACCCCCATCATCTACGCCCTCATCTTCGTGGCGGTGCTCCTGCTGGTCGAGGGCATCTACCTGATGGTGTTCGGCAAGTCGATCTCGCTGAACAGCCGGGTCAACCGCAGGCTCGAGCTTCTGGAAAAGGGCGGCCAGCGCGAGCAGGTCCTCGAACAGCTCCGCAAGGAGGCGTCGCAGCACCTGCGCGCCAAGGGCATCCCGCTCTACTCGATCCTCGCCACCAAGGCGCAGAAGGCCAACATCGCCTTCTCGCCGCGCGCGCTCATCATGATGATGGGCCTGCTGTCGATCGTCGCCTTCGTCGGCCTCGCGGTGGGCACCCAGGCCTCGCTGGGCGTCAAGATCGTGCTGTCGATCGTCATGGGCGTCGGCGCCGTCTACCTCTGGGTCAGCCACAAGGCGAAGAAGCGCATGAACCTCGTCGAGGAGCAGCTCCCCGACGCGGTCGAGCTCATGGTGCGGTCCCTGCGCGTGGGTCACCCCTTCTCTTCGGCGATCCAGATCGTCGCCAAGGAGGTGCCCGATCCCCTCGGCTCCGAATTCGGGATGATCGCCGACGAAAGCGCCTATGGCCGCGACATCTCGGAATCGCTCAAGGACCTGGCCGAGCGGATGGACATGCAGGACCTGCGCTTCCTCGCCGTCGCCGTCACCATCCAGCAGCAGTCGGGCGGCAACCTGGCCGAGATCCTCGACGGCCTCGCCAAGGTCATCCGCGCCCGGTTCCGGCTGTTCCGGCGGGTCAAGGCGATCACCGCCGAGGCCAAGTGGTCGGGCATGTTCCTGTCGCTGTTCCCGGTCGGCGTCCTGGTGGTCATCCAGGTGCTGAAGCCGGACTACTATGATACGGTGAAGGACACGCCGGCCTTCATCCCCGCCGCGCTCGTCGTCTTCACCTTCCTCGCGATCAACGTCGTGTTCATGAGGATGATGGTGAACATCAAGGTCTGAGAGGGTCACTCGCATGGAAGTCCTGACGCATATCGGCGACCTTCTCACCCAGCAGTTCGGGCCGCTCGGGCCGCTGATCGGGCTCGGGGCCTTCGGGTTCCTGATGATCCTCGCCACGCTGCCGGCCATGCTGCGCAAGCGTGCCGACCCGATGGCCAAGTTCCGCGAGGCGACGCGCGGCGCCGGCATCGCGACCGCCGGCACCAAGGGCGGGCGCGCCCCGAAAAAGTCGCTGCGCATGGGCAGCGGCAACGACAAGCTCGACAAGTTCGCGGGCTTCCTCGAACCGAAGTCGGTCGAGGAGATGACCTCGGCGCGGCTCAAGATGACGCGTGCGGGCTATCGCGGCAAGAACGCGGTGCGCACCTTCCACGCCATCCAGTTCACGCTCGGCATCGTGTTCCTCACGGCCGGCGTGATCTATGCGGTCGTCGCCTCGACGACGGGCGAGGTCTCGACGACCAAGCTCGCCCTCGCGGTGCTCGTGCCGGGCGCCGTCGGCTACTACCTGCCGAAATACTGGCTGGAACGCCGCGTGCAGACCCGGCAGGAGCAGATGCAGAACGGCTTCCCCGATGCGCTCGACATGCTGCTTGTCTGCGTCGAGGCCGGCCAGTCCCTCGACCAGGGCATCATCCGCGTGTCGAAGGAACTGGCTGCGGGCTATCCTGCGCTGGCCGAGGAATTCGAGATGGTCTCGGCCGAGGTCAAGGCCGGCAAGGACAAGATCAACGTGCTCAAGGGCTTCGCCGAACGCGCCGGGGTTCCCGACATCTCGTCCTTCGTGACGGTGATGATCCAGTCGCAGACCTTCGGCACCTCGATCGCCGAGGCGCTGCGCGTCTATGCGGCCGAGATGCGCGACAAGCGCGTCATGCGGGCCGAGGAAAAGGCCAACAAGCTGCCCACGAAGATGACGCTGGGGACGATGATGTTCACCGTTCCGCCGCTGCTCATCATCCTTGTGGGTCCGTCGGTTTACGATATGCTGAAGCTGTTCGAAACCATGACGTTCTGAGCGGATGCGCCAGCCGGTTGCGGCTTTCCTCCTGACGGTTCTGATGCCACTGGCCGCCTGCGTGACACCGGGCGGCCAGGGTCTTTCGGGCAACGGCCCCTATGCGCCCGCGGCGCGGGCCGGCGCACCTGACATCGTCGATCCGCTGACGGTGGGGCACCGCCTCATGGCCGCCGGGGAATACGAGCTCGCGCTCGATTCCTACTACCGTGCCGCCGCCGAGCAGGGCGCCACGGCCGAGATCCTTTCGGCGATCGGTTCGGCCAATCTCCAGCTCGGCCGCCTCGGCCAGGCCGAGCGCATCCTGCGCCGCGCCCTCGAGATCGACAACCGCTCGGTGCCGGCCTGGAACAACCTCGGCGTCGTGCTGATGGAGAAGGGCGAGGTGGCCGAGGCCAGCCTCGTCTTCAAGACCGCCTTCGCGCTGGACAGTGGCCAAACCGACTCGATCCGCGAAAATCTGCGCCTCGCGCTCGCCAAGCTCGACAATCCCGCCTATGATCCCGGCATCGAGGCGGAATTCACCCTGGTGAGGCAGGACAACGGCGTGTACCTGCTGCTCTCCAGGAAATAGGTCGAGCAGAAGAGGACGCAGGAAATGCGCCAGGTAGTACTGATCGGGCTGGCCCTGGCCGGCACGTTTGTCCTGTCGGCATGCCAGAAGCAGAGTGATGCCGACGTCGCGCGCGCGCTCAAGAGCGTGAACGTCATCGACGAGACGAACCTCAACGACGTGATGCTGACCGTCGGTGACCCCAACGAGGCGGTCAACTACTTCCGCCGCGCGGTGACCGAGAATCCCGACCGCACCGACCTCAAGCGCGGGCTGGCCAAGTCGCTCGTGCGCGCCGGCAAGCCGACCGAGGCCGTCGCCGTCTGGGACATGGTGATCAACGCCCCCGACGGCACCAACGACGACCGCGTGTCCTATGCCGAGGCGCTGATCCGCTCGAACAACTGGAAGAAGGCCGCGGAGGTGATGAACACCATCCCCCCGACGCACGAGACCTTCGACCGCTACCGGCTCGAGGCGATGATCGCCGACGCCGGCAAGAAGTGGGACAAGGCCGACAGCTTCTACGAGACCGCCGTGGGCCTGACCACGACGCCCGCACCCACGCTGAACAACTGGGGCTTCTCGAAGCTGACGCGGGGCGACTTCGCCGGCGCCGAGAAGCTCTTCGCCGAGGCCATCACCTACGATCCCGGCATGTTCACGGCCAAGAACAACCTCGTCATGGCCCGCGCCGCGCAGCGCAAGTACGACCTGCCCGTCGTCCCCATGACCCAGATCGAACGCGCCCAGCTCCTCTACACGGCCGCCCTCGCCGCCATCAAGCAGGGCGACACCTCGACCGGCAAGGCGCTGCTCCAGCAGGCGATCGACACCCATCCCCAGTATTTCGCCGAGGCCGCCCGCGCGCTCGAGACGCTGGACAACGCCCCCGCTGCCGGCTGACGCGCCATGCTCGGTCTGACCGTCCCGCAGGCCTACACGGTCCTGTTCCTGCTCTGCCTGCCGGTCTGCCTCTACGTGGCCTGGTCGGACCTCAAGTTCATGAAGATCCCCAACCGGGCGGTCATCGCACTTCTCGCCATCTTCGTCGTCGCGGGCCTTGCCGTGATCCCCTTCGAGGCATGGCTCTGGCGCTGGCTCAACCTCGCCATCGTCTTCGCCATCGGCTTCGCGCTCTATGCCCTGGCGGGGTGGGGCGCGGGCGATGCCAAGTTCGCCGCCGCCGCCGCGCCCTTCTTCGCCCAGTCCGTGCCCGACATCCAGCTCGCCATGTTCCTGCTCGCCGGGATGAGCCTCGGTGCGCTCGGCGCCCACCGCCTGCTGCGCCTGATCCCGGCCGTCACCCGCGCCACCCCGGACTGGAAGTCCTGGACCCACGCGCGCTTCCCCTTCGGCACGGCGCTGGCCGGAACGCTTCTGGCCTATCTCGCGCTCAAGGCCTTCCCGCCCTTCTACCTCTGGCTGTCGGGCCTCTTCGCGGTGACCAGCACGTAAAGGTCGGTGCGCCGCACCTCGGTCAGCGTCCAGCCCTCTGCGGCGAAGGATTTCAGCATCCCCGCGCGGATCTGCGCCGCCATCGGGCAGAGCGGCACGACCACGAAATCGGCATTCTCCACCCCGGAGAGGCCGCCATAATACCAGGGCGCCGATCCCCGGACGGGACGGAAGTCGCCGAACGCCCAGTAGAGCGAGAAGAGATCCGTCCCCAGGATCGCCCGCCCCTTGTAGCCGTTCGCCTCGAGGTCCCTGGCCACGACCTCGAACCAGGCGTTCATCCCGCTCTCGAGGACGCATTCGGGCAGGACCTCGCCGTTCAGCACCGCCTCGTATTCGCGCTCACCCCGCTCGCGATAGGCCGCGAAGGGCGTGTCCGGCCCGTCGCCCGACCGCAGGAAGTCAACCCGGTAAAGGCGCGACTGCCCGGTGAAGATGTCGCGTCCGACCGGGCCCGGCAGAAGCGGCAGGGTCTTGTCGGTCTCGGCCGCCAGATGGCGGAAGGGGCTGTAGGCCAGGTTGATGGCCGAGGGCGCGGCGAAGGCCAGCGCCAGGACCCCGGTGATGCGCAGCCCGTCGCGCAGGTCCCGGCCGCCGCCGCTGCGCGTGCCCGGCGCCGGCAGCAGCGCGAAGACCATGAAGGCCAGAAGCAGAAGCCACTGCGGATCGTTCCCGAAGTTCTGGAAGGCGATGTAGAAGAAGCCGGGCATCAGGAACAGCAGCGCCATCCCCTCGACCGACCGCCCGGCCTGCCGCAGCAGGATCACCGCCGCGACCAGCGTCAGCGACGCGCCCATGTAGGGCGGCGCCGCCACCACCTGCCCGAAGCCCTCGCCCGGCTGGGCGCGGATGTCGCTGCCTGCGACGGTGCGCAGGTCGCCCAGATAGGCCAGCCAGAAGGCCGGGCCCGCCGCCAGCGTCATCGCCGCCGCCACCGCCAGCCCGGCAAGGACCGCCGCCGCCAGCATCGACCAGTTCCGCCGGGCCAGGAGGACGATCAGCACGCCGGGCGCCAGGGCCACGAAATAGGTCACCTTCGTCAGGACGAGGGCCGCCATGCCCAGGCCGATCAGCGCGCCGTCCAGCCAGGGCCGCGCCCGGCCGAGCGGCGCCAGAACCGCCAGGGGCACGACGACATAGGCGATCGCCCAGGCCCAGCGGTTGTAATGCATCGAGATCGAGGTCGCGCTCTGCGATTCGCCGTGCACCAGCGCCACGCAGAGGATCATGACGAAGGCGCCGTAGGCATAGGACCACAGGCCGCCGAAGCGGCTGACGGCAACCCGCAGGACCGCCGGCAGAAGGATCAGCCCCACCGCCAGCTGCGCATAGAAGATCGCGTGCCCCAGCCCGGCCCCCTGCCCGACGAACCAGGCGATGGGCGCGATCGCCAGCACCCCGATCGGCGTCATGAAGTCGAGATGCGGCCACTCGCCGCCGGCCATGCGCAGGACCAGCTCTGCCAGGTGCAGCGTGTCGCCCTCGTGCTTGCCCAGATAGAAGCCGCCCTTCAGCAGGCTGACCCCGCCGAAAAGGCCGAGAATCACCGCAAGCCAGACCAGGACCGGCGCCGTGCTTGCCCTCTTCATGCCTGCCTCATCGTCCGTCATTCCATTTTTTGGCCACATTACCCGGGCAAGTTCCCCGATGAACAGCCATTCCGGAAACAGTCCCGGCTTGCGCGGCGGTTCTGCCGGGAAACCGGGGTAAAATTGCGGGCAGAAAAAGGAATCTCGCGATGAACATGCAGGTCACGACCGTCCAGGCCCCGACCCCGCCCCGGTCGATGGAGGATACCGGCCTCAGCGTCGTGATGATGCGGGACATCCTGCTCAAGACGATGTTCCGCATGAACCTGGAATTCGCCTCCGACATCGCGCGGGTCTGCTGCCTGCCCCTGCCGGTGACGATGGAGCTGATCGACCTCTGCCGCACCCAGCGCCTTGTCGAGGCGACGGGCACGCTTCACGCCAATTCCGGGGGCGAGATGGGCTTCCGCCTCGCCGATGCGGGCAAGGCGCGCGCCCTCGACGCGCTCAGCCAGTCGGAATACTACGGCGCGATGCCCGTCCCGCTCGAGATGTATCGCGAGCAGGTCAGGAAGCAGTCGATCCGCAACATCACCATGACGCGCCAGCAGCTGACCAGCGCCATGGGCCATCTCATCCTGCCCGACGAACTGCTCGATCACCTCGGTCCGGCGGTGGGCTCGGGCCGTTCGATCCTGATGTACGGCCCCCCCGGCAACGGCAAGTCATCGATCTCGAACGGGATCCGCGACGCGCTCGGCGACAAGATCTTCGTGCCGCGGTCGATCGAGTATTCCGGCCAGGTCATCACCGTCTACGACCCGATCGTGCATTCGGCCGCCGAGGCCAGCGTCGACGACCCCTACGCCCTCCGCAAGAGCTCGAACCGCTTCGACAACCGCTATGTCCTCTGCGAGCGGCCGACGGTCATCACCGGCGGCGAACTCACGCTCGACATGCTCGACCTCACCTACAACCCCACGGCGCGGACCTACACCGCCTCGCTCCAGCTCAAGGCGACCGGCGGCGTGTTCATCATCGACGACCTCGGCCGTCAGGCCGAACCCCCGCAGAAGATCGTCAACCGCTGGATCGTGCCCCTGGAGGAGAGCCGCGACATCCTGGCGCTGCAATCGGGCGAGAAGTTCGAGGTGCCCTTCGACACGCTCGTGATCTTCTCGACCAACTTCCACCCCAACGAGATCTTCGACAAGGCGGCGCTGCGGCGGATCTTCTTCAAGATCAAGATCGACGGCCCGAACCAGGAGAATTTCCTCAAGATCTTCGCGCTCGTCGCCAAGAAGAAGAAGATGCCGCTCGACGAGAAGGCGCTCATCCACCTGCTCAAGGTCAAGTATCCGACGATCAACAACGAATATGCGAACTACCATCCGGTATTCCTGATCGACCAGATGGTGGCGATCTGCAATTTCGAGGGGATCCCCTACCAGATGACCCCCGAACTGATCGACCGCGCCTGGGCGAACATGTTCGTCCGGGAGGAGAAGATCACCCACTGAGGCGGGCGCGGCACCGCCGAAGGGGGGCAATTCGTTAACGGAGTCCCAACGGGGATCCGCAAGCCATTGGAATCCCTGGGGTCGAACGGGTGTCCCATCGTGGGACACCCCCTCACGGGTCGCGGGGAAGAATGTTCGAACATCCTTCCCCAAGGCTCTTCGAAGAGCCTTGGCCCCGCCCCTGCCCGCAGGCGAACGTCCCCCCGCGCCGCCGGCCGGGCGCTTCGGCCCGCCATGGCAGCCGGACCGGCCATTGCCGCGGGGAAGAATGTTCGAACATTCTTCCCCAAGGCTCTTCGAAGAGCCTTGGCCCTGCCGTAGCTTCTGCCCATGAGCGCGCTTCCCCCCGTCTTCCGCGACTGGTTCGCCGCCCGCGGCTGGCAGGTCCATCCCCACCAGCAGGCCATGCTGGACCGCGCCGGCGAGCCGGCGCTCCTGCTCGTCGCGCCGACCGGCGGCGGCAAGACGCTGGCGGGGTTCCTGCCCTCGCTCGCCGAGCTCGCCTCCGGCACCCATTGCGGGCTCCACACCCTCTACGTCTCGCCGCTCAAGGCGCTGGCCGCGGACATCCGCCGCAACCTCGCCCGCCCGGTCGCCGAGATGGGCCTTTCCGTCCGCATCGAGGACCGGACCGGCGACACATCCCCCGCCCTGCGCCGCAGGCAGCGCGCCGACCCGCCGCATGTCCTGCTCACCACGCCCGAGAGCCTGGCCCTCATGCTGTCCTACGCGGAAGCCCCGCGCATCTTCGCCGGCCTCCGGCGCGTCATCGTCGACGAGATCCACGCCCTCGCCGAAAGCCGCCGCGGCGACCAGCTCATGCTCCTCCTGGCGCGGCTCCAGCGCCTCTGTCCGGGCCTGCGCCGCGTCGGCCTCTCGGCCACGGTCGAGGACCCCGCCGCCATCGCCCGCTTCCTCGCGCCCCATCCGGCCCCCTGCGCGATCCTCGCGGCCGATCCCGGCCCCGACCCCGACATCGCGATGCTCCATACCGATGCCCCGCCCCCCTGGGCGGGCGGCGGCGGGCGCCATGCCATTCCGGCGATCCTCGATCAGGTCCGGCGGCACCGCGTCACGCTCATCTTCCACAACACCCGCGCGCAGGCCGAGCTCTTCTTCCGCGACCTCTGGCTGGCCAATGCCGAGGGCCTTCCCATCGCCATCCACCACGGCAGCCTCGCCCGCGAACAGCGCCAGCGGGTCGAGGCGGCGATGGCCGAGGGCCGGCTGCGCGCGGTCGTCTGCACCGGCTCGCTCGATCTCGGCATCGACTGGGGCGATGTCGATCTCGTCGTCCAGGTCGGCGCGCCGAAGAACGTCAAGCGGCTGGTCCAGCGGATCGGACGGGCCAATCACCGCTACAACGCGCCCTCCAAGGCGCTGCTCGTGCCGGCCAACCGCTGGGAGATCGTCGAATGCCAGGCCGCGCTCCAGGCGGTGCGCGATCACGATCTCGACGGCGAACCGCGCGGGCCAGGGCCGCGCGACGTCCTCTGCCAGCACATCCTCATCGCCGCCGCCGCCGGACCGTTCGATGCCGACGCGCTCTTTGCCGAAGTCACCGGCGCCGGCCCCTATGCGGGCCTCGCGCGGGGCGATTTCGACGCCTGCCTCGAATTCTGTGCCACCGGCGGCTACGCCCTGCGCGCCTATGACCGCTGGCAGCGCATCGTCCGGCGCGACGGCCTGTGGCAGCTGCGCGATCCGCGGACGGCCCGCACGATCCGCATGAACCTCGGCACGATCACCGCGGCCGAGACGGTGAAGGTCCGCCTGCGCGGCCGGGCCGGCGCCCCGCTGGGCGAGATCGAGGAGGACTTCGCCGCCACCCTCAGTCCCGGCGACACGTTCCTGATCGGCGGCGAAGTGGTGCGCTACGAATCCCTGCGCGAGATGACGGTCGAGGTCAGCCGCGCCGCCGGGCGCGACCCGAAGATCGCCGTCTTCTCTGGCACCAAGTTCGCCACCTCGACACGCCTCGCCGACCGCATCCTCGCCATGCTCGACCAGGACGACTGGCCGGACCTGCCCGATCACAGCCGCCGCTGGCTCGAACTCCAGCGCGCGGTGTCGCGCCTGCCGCGCCCCGACCGCCTGCTGATCGAGAGCTTCCGCGCCGAGGGGCGCGAACATGTCTGCGTCTACGGCTTCGCGGGGCGCAATGCCCAGCAGACCCTCGGCCTTCTCCTGACCCGCCGGATGGAAGAGGCCGGCCTCCACCCGCTGGGCTTCGTGGCAACGGACCATGCGACCCTCGTCTGGGGTCTCGATCCGGTCCTCGACCCCGCTCCCCTCGTCGCGCGCCGGGCGCTGCGCGAGGGGCTGGACCGCTGGCTCGAGGGCAACGCCGTCATGAAGCGCACCTTCCGCAACGTCGCCATCATCGCCGGCCTCGTCGAACGCAACGCGGCCGGCGCGCGCAAGACGGGGCGGCAGGCGACCTTCTCGACCGACATCCTCTACGACACGCTGCGCCGCCACGACCCCGGCCATGTCCTCCTGCAGATCACCCGGGAAGAGGCGATGCGCGGCCTCGTCGACTTCGGTCGGATCGAGGCGATGCTCGACCGCACCGGAGAACGGATCGACTTCCTGCGCCTCGGACAGGTCTCGCCCCTCGCCGCGCCGCTCATGCTGGAACACGGGCGCGTCCCCGTCGAGGGCGCGGGGCGCGAGCGGCTGGTTGCCGAGACGGCCGAACGCCTGATGCGGGCGGCCGGCCTTGCCTGACCCCCTTGCGCCAGAGGCCGTTCCGGGGCAGGAACGGACCATGAACGCCGTCTCCCTCACCCTGTCCGGCATCCGGCTCGAGGCGCAGGCCTCGGGCGCACTCTGGTGGGCCGACCGCCGTCTGCTCGCCGTGTCGGACCTCCATCTCGGCCGGTCCGGTCGCCAGGCCCGCCTGGGCGGGGCGCTGCTGCCGCCCTATGACAGCGCCGAAACCCTCGACCGCCTCGCCGCCGCCATCGACGCGCTCCGCCCCGCCGTCGTCGTCTGCACCGGGGACAGTTTCGACGACGATGCCGCGGCCGGGGCCGACGATCCCGCCCTCGACGGGCTCGTGCGGCTCATCGCGGGCCGCCAGTGGATCTGGATCGCCGGCAACCACGATCCGGCCCCGGTCACCATCGGCGGCGAATGGCGGCGCGAACTGCGCCTGGGCCCGCTGACCTTCCGCCACCGTGCCGATCCCGCGGCGAAAGGCGAGGTCTCGGGCCATCTCCACCCCAAGGTCACCATCGCCGGCAGGTCGCACCGCTGCTTTCTCGCCGACGGCCGCCGCATCGTCCTGCCGGCCTTCGGCGCCTATACCGGCGGGCTCGCCTGCCGCGACGGGGCGATCGCGTCGCTGATGGACCCGGGCGCCGTCGCCATCCTCACGGGGCGCCGGGCGCTCGCCGTCCCGCTGCCGGGTCAGAGCAGCCCGCGGGCCGCCACCGCCTCGACATAGTTGCGGCTCACCGGCACGCGCGAGCCGTCCTTCAGCAGCAGTTCGTGCTTGGGGCCGACCTTCTGCGATCCCACGACCGCCGCGGCGGCCACCCAGTGCGACCGGTGCACCTGCAACCCGTCGCTTCCGTCGAGTTCGGCGATCGCATCCGACAGTCTCAGCAGGATGCGTGCCTCGCCGCGCTCGGTCAGGACCTCGACGTAATGGTTGCGCCCCCTGACCCGCAGGACCCGCCCGCGCAGCTCGGGCGACAGCCGTTCGACAAGGCGCGGAACCTTCGGCCCCGATTCCGCTGCCGCCTCCCGGCCCGCCTCGCGCGCGCCCGGTGTCAGCGACCAGCGCACCGCCGCCGCGCCGATGCCCAGCACCGCCGTCAGCAGGGCGGCCTCGCCGTAGCCTGGCAGGTCCTGCCGCGGGATCAGCGTGATGTGCGGGGTCAGCCAGACCAGCGGCCCCGGCAGCAGCACGCATGAGACCGCGATGACCGCCAGCGCCGCCTCCCAGTAGCCGAGGCGCGGGCAGCAATGCTGGACAAGTACCCTCGCCGTGACGCCCCACAGAAGCGCAAGCCCGACCGGCGCGGCGAAGCAGTAGAGACGCTGCAGCGGCGTGCAGCTCACGTCGGTGCCGAACGGGGCCAGGACTCCAAGGGCGAGCGTGAGGGAAAGCCAGGACAGCCAGGGGGCCGGCGAGATGAATGCCTGGCGAAGCGCCACACCCAGAGCGGACATTCAAGCTACATCGAACACTGTCACATTGCCCGACCCATAGCGCTTTGAACGCGCCCGGACAACAGCTTTCCCTCATGTCCTCCGCGGCTCGGCGGGCGTGCGCCCGGCCGCCCCCGGGCTCAGGCCGTCAGGCCCTTCGGCTCTGTCAGCCCCTGCGCCCGGCAGGCGGCCGTCAGCGTGTTGGCCAGAAGGCAGGCGATCGTCATCGGCCCCACGCCCCCCGGCACCGGCGTGATCGCGCCTGCGACCGCGGCCGCGCTGGCGAAATGCACGTCGCCCACCAGCCGCGCCGCCCCGTCGCGCTCCACCCGGTTGATGCCCACGTCGATCACCGTGGCCCCCGGCCGCACCCAGTCGCCGTGAATCATCTCGGGCCGGCCGACGGCGGCGACCAGGATGTCGGCGCCGCGGCAGACCGCAGCAAGGTCCCGCGTGCGCGAATGCGCGATCGTCACCGTGCAGCTGTCGCCCAGCAGCAGCTGCGCCATCGGCTTGCCGACGATGTTCGACCGGCCGACGACGACGGCGTTCATCCCCGACAGGCTGCCGTGCAGGTCGCGCAGCATCATCAGGCAGCCGAGCGGTGTGCAGGGCACCATCCCCTTCTGCCCGGTCGCCAGCAGCCCGACATTCGAGATGTGGAAGCCGTCCACGTCCTTCGCCGGGTCGATCGCGTTGATGACCAGCTCCGCGTCCAGATGCTTCGGCAGCGGCAGCTGCACGAGGATCCCGTGCACCGCGGGGTCGGCGTTCAGCCGCCGGACCAGCGCCAGAAGGTCCGCCTCGGACGTGTCGGCCGGCAGCTTGTGCTCGAAGCTCGCCATGCCCGCCTCGACGGTCTGGCGCCCCTTGTTGCGGACATAGACCTCGCTCGCCGGATCCTCGCCCACCAGCACCACGGCAAGGCCCGGGGTCAGCCCGTGGTCGCGCTTCAGCCGCTCCACATGTTCGGCCACCTGCGCGCGGACCCTGCCCGCAAAGGCCTTCCCGTCGATGATCCTCGCCGTCATTCCTCGTGGTCCTTCCTCAGGTTGTCCGGGCCGAGCGACGCTTCCTCACGCGCGATCGACCAGTCGATGAGCCGCCGCCACAGCTTCTCCACCAGGTCGGGCGGGATGTTGTGGGCCACCGCGTGGCGCCGGACGTTCCGCACGACCTCCTCGACCCGCGCCTCGATCCGCGCCGGCAGGTCCAGCCCCGCCTTCAGCTCGACCGCCCGGTCGATATAGGTCGCACGCTCGGCGAAGCGCGCCACCAGTTCCTCGTCGACGCGGTCGATCTCGGCGCGCAGCTCGGCCATCGTCATGCAGTCCTTCGGGGCCTTCATCCTTCCTCTCCGGTCCGGACCGCTCCGCTTTAGGTCAGGGCGCCGGGCTTGAAAAGCCCGCCCCTCCTCACCCTGGCCAAATACTCCGCGGAGGGGTCCGGGGAGGCGCGAAGCCTCCCCGGCCCGCGTCAGAACAGGCCCTCGACGAAGCCGCTCTCGCCGATGCGGATGGTTTCGGCCGCCGGCACGCTGGGCAGGCCGGGCATCGTCATGATCTCGCCGCAGATGACGACGACAAAGCCCGCCCCCGCCGACAGGCGCACCTCGCGTACCGGCACCGAGTGCCCGGTGGGGGCGCCGCGCAGGTTCGGGTCGGTCGAGAAGGAATACTGCGTCTTGGCCATGCAGATCGGGAAATGCCCGTAGCCGGCCGCCTCCCAGGCCTTCAGCTGGTCGCGGATCGACTTGTCGGCCAGCACCTCGTCGGCATGGTAGATGCGCTTGGCGATGGTCTCGATCTTCTGGAAAAGCGGCATCTCGTCGGGATAGATCGGCGCGAAATGCGACGCGCCGCCCTCGGCCAGCTGCACCACCTTGCGCGCCAGGTCCTCGATCCCGGCCGAGCCCTGCGCCCAGTGCCGGCAGAGGATCGCCTCGGCCCCCTGCTCGGCGACATAGGCCTTCACCGCCGCGATCTCGGCCTCGGTATCGCTGTGGAAGTGGTTGATCGCCACCACGACCGGCACGCCGAAGGATTTCACGTTGGCGATGTGCCGGCCGAGGTTCGGGCAGCCCTTCCTCACGGCGTCCACGTTCTCGGCCCCGAGATCGGCCTTGGCCACGCCGCCGTTCATCTTCATCGCGCGCACCGTGGCCACGATCACCGCCGCCGCAGGCTTCAGCCCCGCCTTGCGGCACTTGATGTCGAAGAACTTCTCGGCGCCGAGGTCGGCCCCGAACCCCGCCTCGGTGACGACGAACTCGCCAAGCTTCAGCGCGGTCCTCGTGGCGATGACGGAGTTGCAGCCATGGGCGATGTTGGCGAAGGGCCCGCCATGGACGAAGGCGGGGTTGTTCTCCAGCGTCTGCACCAGGTTCGGCTGCATCGCGTCCTTGAGCAGCACGGTCATCGCCCCGTCGGCCTTCAGGTCGCGGCAGTAGACCGGGCTCCTGTCGCGGCGGTAGGCGACCACGATGTCGCCCAGCCGCTTCTGCAGGTCGGCAAGGTCCCGCGACAGGCAGAGGATCGCCATCACTTCCGAGGCCACGGTGATGTCGAACCCGGTCTGGCGCGGGAATCCGTTCGCCACCCCGCCCAGCGAGACGACGATGTCGCGCAGCGCCCGGTCGTTCATGTCCATGACGCGGCGCCAGACGATGCGGCGCTGGTCGATGTCAAGCGCGTTGCCCCAGTAGATGTGGTTGTCGATCATCGCGGCAAGCAGGTTGTGGGCGCTGGTGATCGCGTGGAAGTCGCCGGTGAAGTGAAGGTTCATGTCCTCCATCGGCACGACCTGCGCGTAACCGCCCCCCGCGGCCCCGCCCTTCATCCCGAAGTTCGGGCCAAGCGAGGCCTCGCGGATGCAGACCACGGCCTTGCGGCCGATCCGGTTCAGCCCGTCGCCAAGGCCGACCGTGGTCGTCGTCTTGCCCTCGCCGGCGGGCGTGGGGTTGATCGCTGTGACAAGGATCAGCTTGCCGTCCGGGCGGTCGGCGAGCGAGGCGATGAAGTCCTGGCTCACCTTCGCCTTGTCGTGGCCATAGGGCAGCAGGTGCTCCGCCGGGATGCCCAGCTTCGCCCCGATCTCCATGATCGGCTTCTTCTTCGCCTCGCGGGCGATCTCGATATCGGACTTGACGGCCATTTCCACCTGTCTCCCTCTGGACGCGCGGGGCGCCCGTCCGGCCCCGGCTATAGCCGCCGCGCCCGGCATCGAAACGAAGGTTTCCGACATTTCCCGGTCGGAATCGCCAGAACCGCCGAGGCCGCGACAGGCACGGATCGTCTACGCCGTTTCGTCAGGAAATGGAATTAATATTCTATCCGGCCGCCGCAGTCGCCGCCGCAGTCGCCGCAGTCGCCGCAGTCGCCGCCGCCGTCTCCGCCGCTGCCGCGGGCCGGCCGGCGCCGGCCCAGGCGCGCTGGGCGGGCACGAACAGGCGCAGCCGGTCGCCGATGCGGAACACGCCCTCGCGCTCGACCCATGCGGTGACGCCCCGCCGGCCTTCGGCTGCCGCCTTGAAGGCCTTGCCGTGGCCCGGCCGGCCGGTCTCGATCGTCCTGGCGACCTGGGTGCAGGGGCGGTTCTCCATGTCCACGACGATCGTCGCGCCGGTGGCGTTCTGCAGGCGCGACGAAGGCGGCACATGCGTGAAGTCGGGGATGCCGCGCACCACCATGCTGGCGCCCAGCCAGCCGGGATCCACGGCCTCGAGCCCCAGCGCGGCGGCGATCGCCTCAAGCTCCTCGGCCGAGACCACGGTCAGTTGCCGGACGTTGCGGATCTCGGTGCCGACGGGGTGAAGGTCGCGCACCCGCGTGCAGGAGGGGCGGGTCAGCCCGGCATGGATCTCGGCGGAGAACCCCGCAAGCGTCACCGGCATCTCCGCCACGGGCGCGCCGTGCACGATGAGGTCGGGACCGACCGGCCGCGTCACGCGGCCCAGCCAGAGGATCTCGCCCTCAACGGCGGCGGGCATGAGGGTCGGCATCGCGGCAGGCTCCTCAAAGGGAAACGGGCGGCCAGCCTAGCCGCCGCCCGCCCGCTTGAAAAGCCGCCCCCCCTGCTCCTCAGGCGGTGGGTGTGGGTTCCAGCCCGCCCTTGCGGGGCCGCGACTTCGTCTTCGGGATCGCCGTCAGCGACGGGGCATTGCCCGAGGGCGGCGGCGGGGTGTCGTCCTCGCCGATCCTCTCGCCGCGGATCACCTTCTGGATCTCGTCGCCCGTCAGCGTCTCGTATTCCAGCAGGCCCTTCGCCAGGCGCTCGAAATCCTCCCGCTTCTCCAGCAGGATCCGGCGCGCGGTCGCATAGCCCTCGTCGATCAGCTTGCGGACCTCCTCCTCGATCAGCTCCTTCGTCGAGGCCGAGACCGAGAATCCCCCGGCATTGCCCTGGTAGCCCTCGTGCGCCTCGCTGTAGTCGACGTTGCCCACGCGGTCGGACATGCCCCAGCGCATGACCATCGCCCGGGCCAGGCTGGTGGCCTGCTGGATGTCGCCCACGGGGCCCGAGGATACGCCCTCCTCGCCGTACTTGATGATCTCGGCGGCCTTGCCCGCCATGGCCATCGCGATCTTCTGCTTGGCCTCGTCCTTGTGCATCTGCAGCCGGTCCATCTCGGGCAGGCTCACGACCATGCCCAGCGCGCCGCCGCGCGGAATGATCGTCGCCTTGTAGACCGGATCGCATTTCGGCAGGTTCAGCCCGACGATCGCATGCCCCGCCTCGTGATAGGCGGTCTTCTCCTTCTGCTCGTCGGTCAGGACCATGCTGCGGCGTTCCACGCCCATCATGACCTTGTCCTTGGCCTGCTCGAAGTCCTCCATCGTCACGAAGCGCCGCCCGTAGCGCGCGGCCATCAGCGCCGCCTCGTTGACGAGGTTCGCGAGGTCCGCGCCCGAAAAGCCGGGGCTGCCCCGCGCGATGATGCGCAGGTCCACGTCCGGGCCGAGCGGCACCTTGCGGGCATGGACGGCGAGGATCTTCTCGCGCCCCTTGATGTCGGGGTTCGGCACATGGATCTGGCGGTCGAAGCGCCCCGGGCGCAGGAGCGCGGGGTCCAGCACGTCGCGCCGGTTGGTGGCGGCGACGATGATGATGCCCTCGTTGGCCTCGAACCCGTCCATCTCGACCAGAAGCTGGTTCAGCGTCTGCTCGCGCTCGTCGTTGCCGCCGCCGAAGCCCACGCCGCGCGACCGGCCCACGGCGTCGATCTCGTCGATGAAGACGATGCAGGGCGCGTTCTTCTTGGCCTGCTCGAACATGTCGCGCACGCGGGATGCGCCGACACCCACGAACATCTCGACGAAGTCGGAGCCCGAGATGGTGAAGAAGGGCACCCCCGCCTCGCCCGCGATGGCGCGGGCCAGCAGCGTCTTGCCGGTGCCGGGCGGGCCGACCAGAAGCGCGCCCTTGGGGATCTTGCCGCCCAGGCGGCTGAACTTCTGCGGATTGCGCAGGAACTCGACGATCTCGAACAGTTCTTGCTTCGCTTCGTCGATGCCGGCCACGTCGTCGAATGTCACCCGCCCGTGCTTCTCGGTCAGAAGCTTCGCCCGGCTCTTGCCGAAGCCCAGCGCCCCGCCCTTGCCGCCGCCCTGCATGCGGTTCATGAAGAAGATCCAGATGCCGATCAGCACCAGGAAGGGCAGCCACAGCGACAGGACGGAGAAGAAGCCCGACTGCTGCTGACGCTCGACCTTCACCTCGACATTGTGGGCGATCAGCTTGTCGGTGATCTCCTCGCTCTCGGGCTTGATCGTCACGTATTGCTGGCCGTCGGAGCCGCGGATCAGCACCTGTTCTCCGTCCAGGACGACACTCGCCACGTCGCCCTTCTCCACCCGCTGGATGAAGTCGGAATAGGTGATCGTGCGCGAGTTCATCGTGGTCTGGTTGCCCGAGAACAGGTTGAAGAGCGCCAGGACCAGCACGAACAGCACGACCCAGAAGGCGATGTTGCGGATGTTGTTCAAGAAACACTCCCGTGTCGTCGGGACCCCCGGCCCCACCGCCCCGTGAACATAGACATTAGCAGAGCGCGTTCAATGCGTCACAAGAGATGTGATCGGGTCGTCCCGCCCCGGGCCGAGTTCCGCCGTCCAGCCGCGGCCATGCCCGGCCAGCGGCGCGGCGACAAGGCGCGCCCCCTGCCAGACCGCGGGCGAGGCCAGGAGCGACCGGCGCGGCAGGCCCGAGGCCCGCCAGTCCGGGCAGGCGGCCAGCCCCGCCGCACCCAGGGCGCGGACCTCCATCCCCGCGGCGAAGGGGCCGCAAAGCACCCATCGCCCGTCCCAGGGGATGCCGGGCGGCGCCACCAGGCCCTCGACCGCCCGCGCCTCGCGCGTCAGCCGCACCTGCCCGCGCGCGACCGCGACGTGACAGCCCGCCAGCGTCGCCGCCCGCCCGGCTGCGACGGCGCGCATCAGGCGTTCCAGCGCCTCGTGCCGCGGGCGGTAGGCCAGGCCCGCGACCCACATCAGCATCCCCGCCATCAGCCGCTGGCGCGTCTCGGCGGGCGCCGCCAGAAGGTCGTCGCGGGCGATCAGCACGTCACCCCGGTCGGCCCGGACGGCCCGGCGCGCCAGGTCCGCCGCCGCGCCTTCCAGAACCTCGCGCGCCAGGCGCATCCAGCCGGCCGTCGCACACAGGCCCTCGACCGTCACGCCCAGGGGGGCCAGCGCCTCCAGCATCGCCCGCGCCTTCACCCGGTCATAGGCCGGATCGTCGTTCGTCGGATCCTCGGCCCAGCCCGCGCCGCGATCCGCCAGGAACCGCCGCAGCACGGCCCGCCGCGCGGCAAGCAGCGGGCGCAGCCAGACGATCCCCCCGGCCCGGCGCGCCGCGGCCATGGCCGACAGCCCGTCCACGCCCGATCCGCGCGCCAGCCGCATCAGCACCGTCTCGGCCTGATCGTCCGCCGTGTGGGCCAGCGCCACGCTGGCGATCCCGCGCTCTCTGGCCCAGCCGGCGATCAGGTCCCTTCGCCCCCGCCGTGCGGCATCCGGCAGGTTGCCCTGCCCGTCCCAGTGCCAGCGCAGGATGTCGTGCGGCACGCCCAGGCGCGCGCAGAGCTGGGCCACGCCGGCCGCCTCGGCCGCCGCCTCGGGGCGCAGCCCGTGATCGACCGTCACCGCCGCAAGCCCGGGCCCGCCCTCGCGCCGCCAGTCATCCAGCAGGATCAGCAGGGCCGTCGAGTCTCCTCCGCCCGAGACGGCGACGCCGATCGTTCCGTCCGCGTGGCCGGCAAGCCCGTCCCGGACCAGCCGCGCCAGCGCCGCAGCCGTCACTGGCAGCCGAGCGTCTGCATCGCCGTGCGCGCCTCGGCCGCCTCGGGCGCCGCCGGATAGCGCACGCCGACCTGCCCCAGCGTCGCGCAGGCTTCCTGGTTCTGGCCCAGCGCGGCCAGCGAGGTGCCCAGCCGCAGCAGCGCCACGGGCGCGCGCGGCCCCTCGGGCTGGCCCGAGAAGGCATCCAGATAGGCGCGGGCCGCCTGGCTCGTCTCGCCCAGCTGGGTCAGCGCCTCGCCGCGCAGGAACAGCGCCTCGCCGGTCAGGGGGCCGCCCGTGTAGGTCTGGGCAAAGGCGGCGAAGCCGTCGGCCGCAGCGCGGAAGTCGCCGCCGTCCAGCGCCGCCTTCGCGCGGTCGAAATCGGCCTGTTCGGCGACGGCCAGTTCGGGCTGCTTGACCGTGCCGGCCTGCGGATCGGGCGCGGGGGCCGTCACCGCCGGGGCCGTGCTGCCGCCCCCGAGCGCGGCGGTGATCGGCAGGTTCGACGGATCGCAGCCCTTCTCCAGCTCGCAGAGCCGGAATTCCAGGTCGCCGATGCGGTTGGTCCCGTCCGCGACGATGGCGTTGATGCGGCCCTGCAGGGCCTCGGTCTGCGCGGTCAGCCGCGTCAGTGCGGCTTCCATCGCGTCCATCCGCTCCAGCGCCGAGGCGCCGCCCGCCTTGTCCATCGCGGCCCGCCCGCCGTTGACAAGTTCGGCGCGCAGCGCCTGAAGCTGGTCGGCCAGGGCTGCAAGCTCGCTGCGGATGGCGGCCAGCGTCGCCGCCCGGTCCTCGGCCAGCGACGCACCGCAGGGCGGGGCGGCCAGGGCAAGCCCCAGAAGGATGGCAATGGCCGGACGCCGGAACATCGCCGTCCTCAGGCGCCGGCGCCGATGGCGATGGCCGTCTTCGCCCGCCGGTTCTGCGCGTAGCAGGCCTCGTCCGAGCAGACGGCCAGCGGCCGCTCCTTGCCGTAGGACACCGTGCGCAGGCGCGAGGCCAGGACCCCCTGCGAGATCAGGAACTGCTGCACCGCGCTCGCCCGGCGCGCACCCAGGGCAAGGTTGTATTCGCGCGTGCCCTGCTCGTCGGCATGGCCCTCGATGACGGCGGTGACGTTGGGATGGTTGTTCAGCCACTGCGCCTGCTGGGTCAGCACCGCGCGCGCCTCCGGCGTCAGCGTCGACTGGTCCACCGCGAAGCGCACAGTGTCGCCGATCGTCTGGGCGAAGTAGGCGGGCGAATTGGGATCGTTCGGGTCGCCCAGGGCGCCCGAGTTGATCCCGCCCTGATAGCTGTCGTCGTTGATCCCGCCCTTGCCGTACTTGTTGGGATTGTTGCAGGCCGAAAGCGCCATCGCGCCGCACAGCATCAGGATCGTGGCAATTCTCGTCATGGGGTTCCGCCTGTCTTGACGTTTTTCGTTGCTTGCTCCGGCGCACCATACCATCCCGGGGGCCGGATGGAAACGCCGTGAAACGGCGCCATGTGGGCCGGTTGCGGCGGCCGGGTGCGCGGCCGCTCGCGCGGCCGCCGGCGCCCCCCCGCCGCCGCCCGCCTCAGGGCCTGAGCGGGCCCCAGGACGGGTCCGAGGCCGCGCCCTCGGTCGGCACGCGGCGCAGGTTGCGGCCCGAGATGTCCACGGAATAGGCCTGCGCCGCGCCGCCGGCGCCGGCCGTCTCGCGGGTGAACATGATCACCCGCCCGTTCGGCGCCCAGGTCGGGCCCTCGTCCAGGAACGAGGCGGTAAGCAGGCGCTCCTCGCTGCCGTCGGTGCGCATGACGCCGATGTGGAAGCGCCCGGCATTCTGCTTGGTGAAGGCGATCAGGTCGCCGCGCGGGGACCAGACCGGGGTTCCGTAGCGGCCCTCGCCGAAGCTGATGCGCGTGGGCTCGCCGCCGCCCGCCGGCATGATGTAGAGCTGCTGGGTGCCCGAGCGGTCGCTCTCGAAGACGATCCGGCTGCCGTCGGGCGAGAAGGACGGGGCGGTCTCGATCGACGGCGCGTCGGTCAGCCGCACCATCTGCCCCGAGCCCAGCGCCATCGCGTAGAGGTCGGTATTGCCCGCCTGTTCCAGCGAGAAGACGACCGTCGAGCCGTCGGGCGAGAAGCGCGGGGCGAAGGTCATCGTGCCCTGGTCGAGATTTGCCAGCGGCTGGGCCGCGCCCGTCCGCAGGTCGAGCAGCTTGATCTGCGGAAAGCCGGTCTCGAAGCTCGTGTAGAGAACCTGGTTGCCCCCCGGCGAGAAGCGCGGGGCCAGCACGATGGTGCTGTCATCCGTCAGGTAGCGGAAGTTGGCGCCGTCCTGGTCCATGATGGCCAGCGCCTTGCGCCGCGCGTCCTTCGGCCCGCTCTCGCTGACCAGCACGACCTGGCTGTCGAAATAGCCGCCCTCGCCGGTGATCCGGCTGTAGATCTGGTCGCTGACCTTGTGGGCGATGCGCCGCCAGTCGCCGGCGCCGCCCTTGAACTGCAACCCGTCGCCCAGGGGCTGGCCGGCGAAGATGTCGAACAGGCGGAACTTCACGACGATGCCGCCGTCGCCCGTCTCGGCCACGGATCCCGTGATCAGCGCCTGGGCGTTGATGGCCTTCCAGTCGGCATAGGCGACGGGTGCATCGAAACTCGTCACCGGGCTGATATAGGCCTCCGGCGGGATCTCGCGGAACAGTCCCGTGCCCACCATGTTGGCCGCGATCACGCGCGTGATGTCGGCGGCGACCTGCCCGGCCCCGCCCGTCTCGGCGATGAAGGGGGCGACGGCGATCGGCACCGGCTCGATCACCCCGTCCTCGATGACGATCCGCAGCGGGCCGTCCTGCGCCACCACCGGCGACAGCCTCAGGCCGATCGCCAGCAGGAGGGCGGCAGCGGCCGTGGCAAGAAGGATCTTCTTCAGCATCGTCTGGGTACCCCCTTCCTCACGGGTCCGATGTCGTGGCCGCCGCGGGCGGAGGCCGGTGTCAGGGCGGCGCTCATCGCATCCTCATCTTGTTCGGGTTGAACTCGATCTCGATCGAGCGCCACTGCTCGTACTTCTCGGGCGGCAGCGGATAGCCGTTGCGCGCACAGCGGATGATGGCGCGGCGCCCGGTCTCGAAGGCCTGCCGCGCCGCCGTCTCGTCGCCGCCCTGCGACGACAGCAGGCGGATCGACCCGGCATCGGGCATCCCGTCGCGCCCCATCGTCACCCCGATCACCACCGTCGTGTTCAGCGCATCCGTCGACAGGGCGCCCACGTTCCAGCACTGCTTGACGGCGACGACAAGGGCATCCTTCTCGCCGCTCGTCATCGGCGGCCCCGAGGCCGCAAGCCCCGTGCCGGCCTGCGGCGCCTCGCTCTCGGCCCCCGACAGCGCCTCGGCCAGCGCGTCGTTGACCGCCGCCTTGTCCGCCGCCTCCGGTGCGGCCGAGGGGGCGGGCGTCTCGGCCACCGCCGTCGCCTCGGGCTGCAGCTCGGGCGCCGGCGCGGGCCGCTCGGGCCGTGCGCGCGGGCGCGGCGAGGTGACCGGCGCCGAGGATTCGGCCACCTCGGCCAGGTTCTCCTCCGTCGCCACCTGCGTCGTCGCCTCGGGCGGGGCGGCCTCTTCCTGCGGCGCCTCGGTCACCGTCTCGTCCGGGACCGGCGCCGTCTCCTCGATCACCGTCTCGGCCGGGGCGGCGTCGGGCGCGGGGGTGTCCGACGGCGTCGGCGCCACGCGGGGGGCATCGGTCGGGCGCGGACGCGGCGCCACGGTCGCAAGAACCGTCTCGCTCGGCACCTCCACGGGCGGCGTCGGCAGCGTCGGCTCGGTGTCGCTCGCCGCGGGCGCCGGCGGGGCC
>JAOADN010000109.1:280-4858 GCA_026417295.1 Paracoccaceae bacterium | reverse complement strand
GTATAAGAGACATCCCCGGCGACGGCTGCGGCCGGCGCCTCCGTCAGGTCGGCGCCGGGGGCGGGGAGGGGCGCGTCGGGCGAGGCCGTGGCGTCGTCCATGGCGATTGGGGCGGCCTCGGGCAGGTCGGCGAGGCGGGCGGAAGGGCCCTGCCCGGCGTCCCGCGGGACCCGCCCGGTCCGCCCTGCCGGCGCGGACGGCGCGGCTGCGGAAGCCTGTCGCGACCCGCGCCGCCTGGCGCTGCCATCGGTCGGGGCAGGGCGGGGCTTGCGTTGCTTCCGCCGACGGGCGGCCCCGTCCTCGGGCACGGCGTCCGCGGGCCAGAGTTCGGGAAAACGCGACGCGGCCGGCACCTGGGTGCCGGTGTCGGCGGCCGGGGCCGGTATCGGCCCGGCCCCTGGCCCGGCCGCTTCGGCCTCGACAGGGGGGACGGCGCAGTCGGGCTCGGGGGCCGCCGCAGGCGCAGCTTCACGGGAAGCGACGGGCGACCACCGCAGGAGCTGTCTGAAGGACCAGCGCGACGGGGCCCTGCCGGTCTCTGCGCCGGCCGGGACCTCCGGAGCGAGGGGCAGGGCCCGCGCGCGTCCGCCGGGCATTTCCGCCCCGGACTCCGCATCGCGCATGTCCGGACCGGCCGCTGCGTCGCCGGACGGGTGAGCGGATGGAGGCGCGGCTTCCTCTCCGGGGTCCTGCGCGGCCTGATGAAGATCCGCCAGGACCCCGTCAGGGCCGGCCGGCATGGCGGACGACACGTCCGCGACGGGCGGCGCGTCGGCGGGAGCGACCGGAGCGTCCTGCACGGGGACCGCCTCGGCCTCTGCTGCGGCCGCAGCAAGGATGCCGCGCAGGTCCGGAACCGGCCAGTCAGCGGCGGGCCCGGCCGCGGCGGGTTCGGCCGGGACGGGTTCGGCCGGGACGGCCTGGTGCAGGTGCGTCGCCGGATCCGGCCCGGCATGGGGCGCGGCGGGTCCGGCCGGCCCCGGACCGGGCAGGATCGTCGCCGGGCCCGGGGCGGGCAGCGGCGCCGGGGGCCCGGCCGCGGCGACGGGCGACGGCGTGACCGGCGGCGGCGCATCGGGTTCGGGGTCGGGAAGGGCATCGACCCCGCCGGTGGATTTCAGCTTCTCGAGGAAGCTCGTCATTGTGGCGTCGATCGCCGCGGCGAGTTCGGGCGAGGCGCCGGATTCCTTCTCGCGCCGCATCGGTCCGGCGCCGCCCGCGACGGGAGCCGTCAGCATCCGCTGCGGCCGGTTCCGGGGCGGAAGGACGATCTCGGGCAGGTCGTCGATCCCGGCGCCGTCGTCCTGCGCCGTGGCGTCGGGCGGCGAGGGTGCAGCCCACCCGGGGGCCCCTGCGCCGGCGATGGCGGACCCGTCAGGCTCTTCCGGCGCCGCATCGGTGGCGCGCTTCTTCCAGAACGCAAGACCCATGACCGCGCGCTTGCCACAGGATCGCGGCAAGAAAGTGGCGGATCGTCGCCGCAGCGGCAGGAAATGGGGGGGATGCGACGGAAACTGGTGTCGGGAACGTTACCCTGCCGGGGCAGGGAGGACGGAATGCGGCGCATGGCATGGATCCTGGCGACGGTGCTGGCGGGGGCGGCGCCGTGCGCCGCGGTGGAGTACGAGGTCTTCGACGGAACCGGTGGCCATGCCGCCGGGGCGCCGATCGTCATGGTCCTGCACGGCGCCGGGGGCAGCGGCCCGCAGGTGCGCCGGTCCACGGGCTTCGACCGCTGGGCGCGGGCCCGGGGGGTCGTGGCCGTCTATCCTTCGGGCGGCGGGCGGCTGTGGAACGACGGACGCTTCGCCGGCAATCCGCGCCGGGCCGACCTCGCGCAGAGGGACGACGTTGCCGCCCTTCTGGCGATCGCGGCCGAACTCGATGCGCGGGGCCTCGGCGATGCCGGGAGGCTTTACGTCATCGGCCATTCGAACGGCGGCGGCATGGCGATGCGCCTGGCCTGCGACAGGCCCGATGCCGTGCAGGGCATCGCGGTCGTCGCGACCAAGGTGCTGAAGGACGTGCCCTGCCGGAATCCCGGGGTGCCGGTGCCGGCCGTCTTCTTCTACGGCACGGCAGACGGCATCAATCCGCATGGCGGCCGCAGGGATCCGGCGAACCGGCGCGACCGGGCGCTGGGGCTGAGCCTGTCGGCGGAGGAGAGCCTGGCGGTCTGGGCCCGCCGGAACGGATGCGCGGCGCCCGGGCCCGCGAGGCTCATCGATCCGGCCGCGGACGGCGTGCGCGTCCTGCGGTTCGACTGGCGGGGATGCCGGGCGCCCCTGCGCTACTTCGAGACCGAGGGCGGCGGGCATGCCTGGCCGGGCGCGCGGCCGCCGCGGATCGTCGCGGCGCTGGGCGGCGGGGAGCCCTGGGTGAGGGACATCGATGCCGGGCGCGAGGCGCTGGACTTCCTACTTGCGCGCCCGTGAGCCCGCGGCCCCTTTCCCCCGGGGGCCATATTGACTAGGTGAAGGGCCGCAGCAACCGGTCGGCCAGTGGCATGTCGTTCTTCTCGAAGCTGAAGGAGCGCCTGTTCAGGACCTCGTCGCGGATCGACGAGGGGCTCGACGCCATCGTGGCCGAGGGCGGCGCGGCCGATCCCGCGCCGGGCAGCCCCGAGGCCGCGCCGCCGCCCGGGCCGGGGCCGGCCGCCCCCCGCCATCCCGACCTGCCGGCGCCGGAGGAAGGGCCGCCGCCGGAGGTGCCGCCGGGCGTGCCCGAGCTGCCCGAGCCCGAGCCCGAGGGCGTGCCGGCCATCCCCGACCCGGCAGAGCCGCCCGTGCCCGAGGTTCCCGACGGCCTTCCCGGCGAACTTTCGGCGGCGGTGCCCGCCCGCATCGCAGGCGCGGGCGCGGCAGCCGCAGCCGCAGCCGCAGCCGCGCCGCGGCCGGGCCCGCCCTCCGGGTCGCCCGGCCTTCTGGGGCGCATCCTCGGCCGCGGCGGTGCCGCCGCAGAGGCGCGGCGGGTCCTGGACGACGCCATGCTCGAGCGGCTGGAGGAGCTGCTCATCCAGGCGGACATGGGCGTGGACACGGCGCTGCGGGTCGCCGCGAACATCGCGCAGGGGCGGATGGGCAGGCGGCTGTCCTCGTCCGAGATCAAGGCGCTTCTTGCGGCCGAGGTGGCCCGCATCATGGAGCCCGTCGCGCGGCCCATGCCGATCTACCCGAAGAAGCCGCAGGTGGTGCTGGTCGTCGGCGTCAACGGCTCGGGCAAGACGACGACGATCGGCAAGCTCGCCAGCCAGTTCCGCGCCGCCGGCAAGAAGGTGGTGATCGCCGCCGGCGACACGTTCCGCGCGGCCGCGGTCGAACAGCTTCAGATCTGGGGCGAGCGCGCGGGGGTGCCGGTCCTGACCGCGCCCGAGGGATCGGACCCCGCGAGCCTTGCCTTCGATGCGATGACGAAGGCCGAGGCCGATGGCGCCGACCTTCTCTTGATCGACACCGCCGGACGGCTCCAGAACCGCCAGGACCTGATGGAGGAGCTGGCCAAGATCGTCCGCGTGATCCGCAAGAAGGACCCGACCGCGCCGCACAACACGCTTCTCGTGCTTGACGCCACCACGGGCCAGAACGCGCTGTCCCAGGTCGAGATCTTCCGCAAGCTCGCCGATGTCACCGGCCTTGTCATGACCAAGCTCGACGGCACGGCGAAGGGCGGCGTCCTCGTTGCGCTGGCCGACCGCTTCGGCCTGCCCATCCATGCGATCGGCGTGGGCGAGCAGATCGACGACCTGGCGCCCTTCGACCCCGGGGAGTTCGCCGCGGCCCTTGTCGGGACTGGCCCGTGACGGCGCGCGCCGGCCTTCGCGCCCTGCTGCTGCTGCCGGGGCTGGCGCTGGCCGCGGCGGAAACGGCCGTGGCGGAGGGCCATTCGATGGGGACCTGCGCCGCCATCTTCGACCGCCTGCAGCAGCTGGCGGCGCCGGCCGGATCGCTTGCGCCCCCGGCGCGCACGGCCCTGACGCCGGAGGGTTGCGCCTTCACGGGGCTGCATCTGGCCCCGGACGGGCCCTTCGGGACCGAGGTCCGGGTGGCCCGCCTGACCATCGGCGGGACGGGGCTTGCGGCCTATCTTGCCGCGGGCACGCCGCCCGTCGCCCTGCATCTGCGCGCCGAGGGCCTGCGGGTCACCGCCGGGGCCGGCGATCCGGTGATGACCTATCTGCTGGCGGCGCAGTCGGCGCGCCGGGGAATCGATGCGGAAGCGAAGCTGCGCCGGGACGCCGCCGACCGGGCGCTGGCCCTGGAACGGCTGACGATCGACCTGCCCGGGGACAACCGGGTCGATGCGACGGCCCGGATCGAACGGGTGGACCTGTCCAGCCCGGCCGCGGCGCAGGCGAGCCTTGGATCGGCGGTGCTGACGCGGCTTGAGGCCACGATCGTCAGCCACGGCCTTTTCGAGGACTTCCTTCTGGTGCCGCTCGGCGCGGCCCTGCTTGGCGCCACCGACGATCCCGAGGGCGAGGCGGCGCGCCTGATCGCCGGCGCGCGCGCCGCCCTTGCCGCGCTTCCGCCGGACAGCTTTCCCGACCCGACCCGAGCCGCCCTCGACGCGCTTCTGGCC
>JAOADN010000109.1:0-270 GCA_026417295.1 Paracoccaceae bacterium | reverse complement strand
CCCCGCCGGGACCGTGACGCTGAACGTGACCGCCGATCCGGGGATCGGTGCGGGGCGGCTGGCGGGGCTTGCGGGCGCGGGCGCCCTGCCGGCGGGCGCGGGCGCCCTGCCGGGGCCATCCGCGCTTGACACGCTTTTCGACGGAGTTGTGATCGGGGTGGACTACATCCGGTCCCCCGGTATCGAATAGGGTCGCCCGATGAGGAAGGCGGAGACGTCATGAGCGGACGCAGCATCCATCCCGGCCTGAAGCTTGCGCTGGATCTGGGG
>JAOADN010000108.1 GCA_026417295.1 Paracoccaceae bacterium | reverse complement strand
GAGCGGCCGGGGACAGAGGAATCGGTGGTTGAGCTCCGTCATCAGGTGCGTCCCGTGGGGGTGCAAATCATCACCCGCCTCGATGGTACCCCGTTTTTAGCGCGGCGGCTGGAGATCACCAACCGCGGCGCCGCGCCAGCGGCTCTGGCGCATCCGCGCGGGCCGCGTCGTCACCGCGACCGGCGCCATCGAGCGGCCGCTCAGCTTCGCCGGCAACGACCGGCCGGGCGTCATGCTCGCGTCCGCGGTGCGCGACTACGTCGTCAACTGGGCGGTCAGCCCCGGCGACCGCACGGTGATCGTGACCAGCAACGACGATGCCTACCGCACCGCCCTCGCCCTGCACGCGGCCGGGCTGGTCGTGCCGGCCGTGCTCGATGCCCGGCCGGATGCGAAGGGCCCGCTGCCCGATGCGGTGCGCGCCAGGGGCATCCGCGTGCTCGAGGGCCGCGGCATCGCCCGGGTGAAGGGCCCGGGGCGCGTCACCGGCGTCGTCGTCTGCGCCCAGGCGGGCGAGGGCGCACCGCTCGAGGAGATCCCCTGCGAGGCCGTCGCCATGTCGGGCGGCTGGTCGCCGGCCGTCCACCTGTGGAGCCATTCCGGCGGCCGGCTCCTCTGGGACGAGGCCCGCGCCATGTTCCGCCCCGATCCCGCGCGCCCGCCGACAGGGGCGGACGGCACCGCCATGGCCGTCGCCGCCGGCGCCGCCGACGGGGCGCTGACGCTGGCCGAGGTCCTGCCCGGCAGGGACGTGGCCGCGCCGGCCGAGGGCCCGGTCCGGGCGGTCTGGATGATGCCGCAGGGCGCGCCCTACAGGCTCAGGTCGAAGGCCTGGCTCGATCCGCAGAACGACGTCAAGGTCTCCGATGTCGAACTGGCCGCGCGCGAGGGCTACGAAAGCGTCGAACACGCCAAGCGCTACACCACGCTCGGGATGGCGACGGATCAGGGGAAACTCAGCAACATCAACGGTCTGGCGATCCTTTCTCAGGCTCTCGACCGGCCGATCCCCGAGGTAGGCACCACCACCTTCCGCCCGCCCTATGCGCCGATCGCCATGGGCGCGATCGCGGGCGAGGCGCGCGGGCCGGTGTTCCAGCCGCTGCGCCGCACGCCGATCCATGCCTGGCACGAGAAGGCCGGCGCGCAGTGGGAGCCGGTGGGCCTCTGGCGCCGCCCCTACTGCTTCCAGCGCGGCACCGAGACGGTCGCGCAGGCCGTCGAGCGCGAGGTGAGGAACACGCGACAAGCCCTTGGGCTGCTTGATGCTTCCACCCTCGGCAAGCTGCTCGTCAAGGGCCCCGACGCGGGCCGCTTCCTCGACATGCTCTATACCGGCGTGATGTCCACGCTGCCCGTGGGCAAGTGCCGCTACGGGCTCATGTGCAGCGAGAACGGCTTTCTCGTCGATGATGGCGTGGTGGTGCGGCTCTCCGAGGATACCTGGCTCTGCCACACCACCTCGGGCGGCGCCGACCGCATCCACGCGCATATGGAGGACTGGCTCCAGTGCGAATGGTGGGACTGGAAGGTCCATGTCGCCAACCTCACCGAACAGTTCGCGCAGGTCGCCGTCGTCGGCCCCAACGCGCGGAAACTGCTCGAGAAACTCGGCGGCATTGATGTCTCGGCCGCGGCGCTGCCCTTCATGACCTTCGCCGAGGGCACGCTCGGCGGTTTCCGCGCGCGCGTCTTCCGCATCAGCTTCTCGGGCGAGCTGTCCTACGAGGTCGCCGTCCCGGCCTCCGAGGGGCTGGCCTTCTGGGAGGCCCTGCTGGCCGCCGGGCAGGAATTCGGCGTCATGCCCTACGGCACCGAGGCCTTGCACATCATGCGGGCCGAGAAGGGCTTCATCATGATCGGGGACGAGACCGACGGAACGGTCATCCCGCAGGACCTCGGCCTCGACTGGGCGATCTCGAAGAAGAAGGCCGACTATCTCGGCAGGCGCGCGCAGGAACGTGTGCACATGGCCAGCCCCGACCGCTGGAAGCTCGTCGGTCTGGAAAGCCTCGACGGCAGCGTCATCCCCGAGGGCGCCTATGCGGTGGCCGAGGGGGTGAACGAGAACGGCCAGCGCAACGTGCAGGGCCGCGTGACCTCGACCTATTTCTCGCCCACGCTGGGCCGCGGCATCGCGATGGGCCTCGTCCGGCGCGGGCCCGAACGCATGGGCGAGGTGCTGGAATTCGCCACGACCGGCGGCCGGTCCGTCAGGGCCAGGATCGTCAGCCCGGTCTTCTACGATCCCGAGGGGGCGCGGCAGGATGTCTGAGGTTCCGCAAAGGCCCAGGGCCGTCAGCGCCCTGGGCGGCATCTCCCGCAGCGGCTTCGCCACCGTGACCGAGGCCGGGCTGCGGGGCATGATCACCGTCCGGGGCGATCTGGCCTCCCGCAGGATGGCGGCGGCGGTGAAGGCGGCGACCGGAACCGCGGTTCCGCCGCCGCGCCGGATCGTGACCAAGGACGACCGCGCCGCCCTCTGGATGTCGCCCGACGAACTGATGATCCTCGTCCCCCATGCCGACGCGCCGCGCGCGGCCGCAACGCTCTCGGCCTCGCTTGCCGGCGAACATGCGCTGGTCGCCGATGTCTCCGACGCCCGCACGACCTTCACCATCACCGGGCCGAAGGCGGATCAGGTCCTGCGCAAGCTGACGCCGGCCGATCTCGACCGGCTGGCCGAGGGCGAGGTCCGCCGCACCCGCATCGCCCAGGTCGCCGGCGCCTTCTGGCGCTCTGCGCCCGAGGAATTCACGCTGGTGACGTTCCGGTCGGTCGCGGCCTACGTGATGGCCCTGCTCGAGACGGCCTCGCGCGCCGGAACCGAACTCGACCGGGCCGACCGGCGCCCTTGACCTTGCGCCCGGCGCGGCCCTTATTCGCCCCTGTCATCCCAGGACGCCGAAAGGAAACGCCATGGCCTTCTCCCTTCCCGACCTTCCCTATGCCCACGACGCGCTCGCGCCCCTCGGCATGTCGAAGGAGACGCTCGAATACCACCACGACCTGCACCACAAGGCCTATGTCGACAACGGCAACAAGCTGATCGCCGGCACCGAGTGGGAATCGAAATCGCTCGAGGACATCATCCGCGGCACCTACCAGGCCGGCGCGGTGGCCCAGTCGGGCATCTTCAACAACGCCTCCCAGCACTGGAACCACAACATGTTCTGGGGCTGGATGGCGCCCGGCGAGAACAAGAAGATGCCCGGCGCGCTCGAGAAGGCGCTGACCGAAAGCTTCGGCTCGGTCCAGAAGTTCAAGGACGATTTCGCCGCCGCCGGTGCTGGCCAGTTCGGCTCGGGCTGGTGCTGGCTCGTCAGGGACAGGGACGGCAGCCTCAAGGTGACCAAGACCGAGAACGGGGTGAACCCGCTCTGCTTCGGGCAGAAGGCGCTTCTCGGCTGCGACGTGTGGGAGCACAGCTACTACATCGACTTCCGCAACCGCCGTCCGGCCTACCTGTCGAACTTCCTCGAGAAGCTCGTGAACTGGGAGGCGGTCGCCGCCGGTCTCTGAGGCGCGATGACGCTGGCGCGCGCGCCGGGGCCGGCGGGGCGCTGGCTCCGCCTGCGCCACTGGACGGTCGCGCCGGCGGGCTGGAACGCCCGGCGGCTCAGGATCGTCATGATCGCCGACATCCACGCGGGCGGGCCGCAGATGCCGCTCGCCCGCGTGCGCCAGGCCGTCGAGGCGGCCAATGCGCTTGCGCCCGACCTCGTCGCGGTCATGGGCGACTACCGGGCCGACCACCCGTTCCAGATCCGCACCGTGGCGGCCGAGGCCGTGGCCGAGGCGCTCGGCCACCTGCGCGCGCCGCTCGGGGCCTGGGCGATCCTCGGCAATCACGACTGGCATGACGACCGGGCGGCGACGGCGCGGCGGGCCGGGCCGGTCCGCGCCGGGCATCACCTCGCCGCGGCCGGCCTGACGGTGCTCGAGAACGAGGCGGTCAGGCTGGGCGCGGGGTCGGATGCCTTCTGGCTCGCCGGGCTCGGCAGCCAGCGCGCCTTCCGCCGCCGCCGCGGCCGGCCCCTCGCGGGCACCCACGACCTCGCCGGCACCCTCTCGCGCCTGGCCGACGACGCCCCCGCGATCCTTCTCGCCCACGAACCCGACATCTTCCCCGAAGTGCCCGACCGGGTGGCGCTGACGCTTGCCGGGCACACGCACGGGGGCCAGATCAACCTCTGGGGCTGGACCCCGGTCGTGCCCTCGCGCTTCGGCAGCCGCTACGTCTATGGCCACATCCGCGAGGGGCGGCGCGATCTCGTCGTCTCCGGCGGACTGGGCTGTTCGGGCCTGCCGCTGCGCTTCAACCGCCCGCCCGAGCTGACGGTCGTCGACCTGTCCTGAGCCTCAGGCCAGCGCCGCCCGGAGCCCCGCCTCCAGCGCCGCCGCATCCGCCACCGCCGTCACGTAGCCCCGCAGCGAGGCATCGGCGAAGCCCTCGGCCACGACATGGTCGAGAAGCCGCATCAGCGGCTGCCAGTAGCCTTCACTGTCCAGCACGAAGACCGGCTTGGCATGAAGCCCGATCTGCCGCCAGGTCAGGACCTCGAAGAACTCGTCGAGCGATCCCGCGCCCCCCGGCAGCACCGCCACCGCGTCCGAGTTCATGAACATCACCTTCTTGCGCTCGTGCATGTCCGCGGTGACGACAAGGCCCGCAGGGTCGCGCCGGGCCGCCTCGCGCGTCAGCAGATGGGTCGGGATGACGCCCAGCGTCGCCGCGCCCGCGGCCTCGGCGGCGCGCGCGACCTCGCCCATCAGGCCGACATCCCCCGCCCCGTAGACCAGCCGCCAGCCATTGGCCGCGATCATCCGCCCGGTGGCGCGCGCGGCCTCGGCATGGGCGGGGTGCCGGCCGGGGCGTGCGCCGCAGAAGACACAGACGGATTTCGTCGTCATCGGGCAAGGCCTCGCGGTCACCTGTTGCTTTGACCCCAGATAATGCGGTTGCTATGGTCGCTCAAGCGCAGCCGGAGGGGGGGAAACCGGTCGCGGGTCATGGGGATGGCTGATGGCTGACGAGGGGACAGGCGGGGCCGGCGCGCCAAGGGCCGGCGCAGGCGCGGCGTGGTGGATCGGCGGGGCGGCCGCGGCGGTCGTCGTCGCGGGGGCCGCGGTCCTGATC
>JAOADN010000107.1 GCA_026417295.1 Paracoccaceae bacterium | reverse complement strand
CCCCTGCGCCGCAGGAAGAGGCGTCCCCCCGGCGCCCGTCCCGCCGCATGCGACCTTCCCTGCGCCGCAGGAAGAGGCGCCCCCCCGGCGCCCCCGGCCGGCTGCCCCGGATCATCCCGCCTCGCGGGGTCAGGCGCGCGTCCCCCGGCACGGCCTGTGCAGGCCGATCCGCAGCAGCGCCCCGTGCCGAGCCCCCGCCCGGAAGGCGGCCGGGCGCCCCCTGGCCCGTCCTCCGGCCGGCGCTCAGCCCATCGTCACCAGCGCGTGCCGCTTGCGTCCCGCCGTCAGCTTCAGCGGCGCGGCGAAATGGCCAGCCCCGAAGACCTGCCCCGCGTCGGTGGCCGGCTCGTCGTTCACCCGCGCGCCGCCCTCCGCGATCAGCCGCTTGGCCTCCTTGCCCGACCGGGCAAGTCCCGCGCGCACGAAGAGCTGCGCCAGGGTGATGCCCCCGGCCAGATCGGCCGGGCTCAGCGCCAGGGTGGGAAGGTCCTCGCCGATCCCGCCCCGCTCGAAGACCTCGCGCGCCGTGGCCTCGGCGGCATGCGCCGCCTCCGCCCCGTGGCAGAGCGTCGTCACCTCGTTGGCCAGCACGATCTTCGCGGCGTTGATCTCCGCCCCGCCCAGCGCGGCGAGCCGCGCGCATTCCTCGAGCGGCAGTTCCGTGTAGAGCCGCAGGAACCGCCCCACATCGGCATCGTCCGTGTTGCGCCAGAACTGCCAGAACCCGTAGGGCGACAGCATGTCGGCATTCAGCCAGACGGCGCCCGACTGGCTCTTGCCCATCTTGCGCCCGTCGCTCGTCGTCATCAGGGGCGAGGTCAGCCCGTAGATCTCGTGATCCAGGACCCGCCGCGTCAGGTCGATGCCGTTGACGATGTTGCCCCACTGGTCGGACCCGCCCATCTGCAGCAGGCAGCCGTAGCGCCGGTGCAGCTCGAGGAAGTCGTAGGCCTGCAGGATCATGTAGTTGAATTCCAGGAACGACAGGCTCTGCTCGCGGTCCAGCCGCGACTTCACGCTCTCGAAGCTGAGCATGCGGTTGATCGTGAAGTGCCGCCCGATGTCGCGCAGGAAGTCGAGGTAGTTCAGCCCGTCCAGCCACTCGGCGTTGTTGACCATCAGCGCGTCCGTGGGCCCCGTCCCGAACCGGATGTAGGAGGCGAAGACGCGCCTGATGCCGGCGATGTTGGCGTCGATCTGCTGGGGCGAGAGCAGCGGGCGTTCCTCGGCGCGGAAGGACGGATCGCCCACCTTGGTCGTGCCGCCCCCCATCAGCACGATCGGCCGGTGCCCCGTCCGCTGCAGCCAGCGCAGCATCATGATCTGGATGAGCGAGCCGACATGCAGGGACGGCGCCGTCGCGTCAAAGCCGATGTAGCCCGGCACCACGCCCTTCGCGCAGGCCTCGTCCAGGCCCTGATAGTCGGTGCAGTCGGCCAGGAAGCCGCGCTCCATCATCACGCGCAGGAAGTCGGATTTCGGGTGGTAGGTCATCGCGCACTCGCCGTATCGTCGGGCGGCGATATACCGGGCGCGGGGGCCAAGGGGAAGGCATGCAGGGAACGGAACCCGTCTGGGCGCTGGGGGCGATGTCGGGCACCTCGCTCGACGGGGTGGACGCTGCCCTCGTGCTGACCGACGGCGCCGCCGTCCATGCCTTCGGGCCCACCGCCTACCGCCCCTATTCGGCGGCCGAACGCGAGACGATCCGCGCCGCGCTCGGCCGCTGGCCCGGCGAGCCCGGCGTCGAGGCGGCCGCCGAGGTGGTCGAGACCGCCCATGCCGAGCTCCTCTCCCGCCTCGCGGGCGGGGCCGCCGTCATCGGCTTCCACGGCCAGACGCTCGCCCACGATCCGCGCGGGCGCGGCACCCACCAGTGCGGCTCGGGCGCCATCCTCGCCGCCGTGCTCGGCCGCCCCGTCGTGTGGGATTTCCGCAGCGCCGACGTGCGGATGGGCGGCGAGGGCGCGCCGCTGGCCCCGTTCTTCCACTTCGCCCTCGCCCGCCGCATCGGGGCGCAGGCGCCGCTGGCCTTCCTCAACCTCGGCGGCGTCGGCAACCTGACCTTCGTCGATCCCGCGCGTCCGGCCCCCGAGGCGCCCGGCGCGCTCCTCGCCTTCGACTGCGGGCCGGCCAATGCGCCGGTGGACGACCTCGTCCGCGCGCGGCGCGGCCTTGCCTGCGACTCGGGCGGGGCGCTGGCGGCCACGGGCCGGGCGGACGCGGCGGTGATCCGCGCCTTCCTGAAGGACCGCTGGTTCCTGCGCCTGCCGCCCAAGTCGCTCGACCGCGACGCCTTCGGCCGCCTCGCCGCGGCGGTCGCCCCGCTCGGTGACGCCGATGCCGCGGCCACGCTGACCGCCTGCGCGGCCGCCGCCGTCGCCAAGGGCTTCGACCATTTCCCCGCCCCCGTCGGCCGCCTCCTCGTCGGCGGCGGCGGGCGGCTCAACGCGACGCTGATGCGCATGATCGCCGAGGTCGTGCCCTGCCCGGTTGACCCGGTCGAGGCGGCGGGCCTCGACGGCGACATGCTCGAGGCGCAGGCCTTCGCCCATCTCGCGGTCCGCGTGCTGCGCGGCTGGCCGACCAGCGCGCCGGGCACGACCGGCGTGCGCGCGGCCGTCGGCGGCGGCCAGATCAGCCATCCGGGCCCGCAGCCGTGACCGCCCCGCTGCCCACCGGAACCGAGGGGCGCGACCGCGCGCTCCTGTGGCTGGCCAACCGGCTCGTGCCGTTCTACCGCCGCTTCCCCCATTCCGGCACGGTCTCGATCACCTCGCTCGATCCCCGCGGCGTGGCGCTGCCCGACCGGCGCGTCTTCTACAGCCGCATCCCCAAGGCGGCCAATTCCACCGTGATGGCCGCCCTCCAGCGGCTCGCCGCGGGCCAGGCCGATCCCCTGCGCGCCAAGTCCCGCTTTCCGCGGCCCTCGCGCCTCTCCGCCGCCACCGTGGCCGAACTCGACCGCGACTGGTTCTGCTTCACCGTCGTGCGCGATCCCCATGCGCGCGCGCTCTCGGCCTTCCTCGACAAGGTCGGGCGGCGCACCGGGCACAGCGCCCACTTCTTCCGCTGGTTCCGCCCGGCCACCCCGCGCGAGCCCGGCTTTGCCGATTTCGTCGCCTATCTCGAGGAGGGCGGCCTCTGGCACGACCTGCACTGGGCGCCCCAGCACGGCCTTCTGCACCTGCCCTTCGCGCGCTACGACATGATCGGGCGCGTCGAACGGCTCGAGACCGACCTCCCCGCCATCCTCGCGCGCGCCTTCGGGGCGCCGCCCGCCGGGATCGAGCGCTTCGACCACGCCCCGCCCACCGGTGCCGCAGCGCGCCTGCCGGCGATGCTGACCCCGGCGCTGCGCGCCGCCCTCGCGCGCCTCTACGCCGCCGACTTCGCCGCCTTCGGCTACGACCCCGGGGCCTGAGCCTGCCGCCGCCCGCCCCGGACGAGCGACAGCGAGTAGAGTGCGAGCGCCCCCCAGATCATCGGAAAGGCCACCGCGCGCGCCGGCCCGAAGGGTTCGTTGAACAGGAACACCGCCGTCAGCAGGATCAGCGTCGGGGCGATGTACTGCATGATCCCGATCGTCGAAAGGCGCAGCCCCTTGGCGCCGTTGGCATAGGTCATCAGCGGAATCGCGGTGACAAGGCCCGTCCCGGCCAGCAGGGCCGCGGTCCGGGGGCTCTGGGCGAAATGCCCCGCGTCCTGCGCCCACAGCCAGACGATGTAGCCTGCCGCCAGCGGCAGCAGGATCAGCACCTCAAGCGTGAATCCCTGATTGGGGCCGATGGGCAGGCGGCGCTTGAAATAGGCATAGAAGCCCCAGGTCACCGTCAGCCCCAGCGCCACCACCGGCAGCCGCCCTGCCTCCCAGGTCAGAAGGCCGACCGCCAGCCCCGCCAGCGCCACGGCGGCCACCTGCAACGGCCGCAGCCGCTCGCCCAGAAGCAGGACGCCAAGAAGGATGCTGAAGAGCGGGTTGATGTAATAGCCCAGCGCCGCTTCCAGGGCCTGGCCCGAGCCGATGGCATGGACGTAGATGCCCCAGTTCACCGCCACCAGCCCCGCCGTCACCGCGGCCATGCCCAGCATCGAGGGCGTGCGCATCGCCGCGCGCAGGTCCGCCGTGCGGCCGGTCGCGGCAAGGATCGCCAGCGCCACCGGCACCGACCACAGGATGCGGTGGGCCACGACCTCGGCCGGCGGAACATCGGCCAGCGCCTTCATGTAAAGCGGCAGGATGCCCCACATCAGATAGGCCGCCAGCGCGAACAGGAAGCCGCGCAGCGTGTCTCCGGGTGGGGGCGGGGGCGGGGGTGGGGCGGCCATGCCGTCCCTCTAGCCGCAGCCCGGCCCGGCCGCCAGAGGCCCGATTGTATCCGTCACATCCGCCGCGGGCTCCGTCAGAAGGGGCGCCGCGCGAGGTATCCGCGGGTGAAGGCGGCATAGCCCTCCGCCGTGACCCGCAGATGGGCGCGCATCGTCTCGTGCACTGCCGGCAGACGGTGGAACGGCGCCTGCGGCAGGACGTGATGCTCGACGTGATAGGGCATGTTCCAGGCCAGGAACCGCATGGCGGCGGTGGTGAAGGTGGTCCGCGTGTTCAGGAACATGTCGGCCACGCGCGGACAGTCGCCGTGTTCGGCCAGAAGGTAGATGCGCAGGGCGGGCTGGCCCAGCAGCGCCGGCAGGATCCATGTCCAGACAAGGACCGGCGTCACCGCAAGCGACAGGATCGCCACCGCGGCATGCAGCGCCAGCATGATGCGCGCCTCGCGCGCCATCCGCGGCAGGGCGCCCTCCGGCAGGTAGGGGGCCCGCTCGCGGCCCAGCGCCAGGCGCCAGGTCGTCGCCGCCATGGTGCCCCAGTAGGGCAGCCCCGAGACGTGCCAGGCCCAGGCCCGCCACGTCGCCGGCTTCTCGCGTTCCAGCTCGGGGTCCCGCCCGGGAATGTTCGTCCAGCGGTGATGGGCAAGGTGGAAATGGCGGAACCATTCGAAGGGCAGCAGGATCAGCAGGCCCGCGATGCGCCCGGCCCATTCGTTCAGCCCGGCCGAGGCGAAGGGCGTGCGATGCGTGCATTCGTGCTCCAGCGTGAAGAGGAACACGATCAGCACGCCCTGCACCGGCAGGAGCATCCACCAGAAGGGCACGCCTGCCGCGATCAGGCCGCCGCCCAGCAGGATCAGCCCTGCATGGGCGGCCAGGTGGCGCAGCCCGGCTGCGTCCTCCGTCGCGGTCAGGCGGACCCGCGCCTCGGGGGGCAGGCTGGCAAGAAAGGCCC
>JAOADN010000106.1 GCA_026417295.1 Paracoccaceae bacterium | reverse complement strand
TCGCTCGTCGGCAGCGTCAGATGTGTATAAGAGACAGGGCCAGGGCCTTGAAGGCCGCCAGCGTGGCCAGCGGATAATAGGCCAGCATCGCCGGCACCCAGGGCATCAGCCATCCGTGACCCGCCCGGCGCAGGGCCCAGAGCGCGACGACGGCATTGGTCGCCTCGGCCAGAAGGCACAGGGTCACCGCCGTGCGGAAGGCCCAGGGGGGCAGCGCCGGCCCGGCGCCGCCCAGCCACAGCGTCCAGAGGACGGGCGCGAGCAGGAACTGGAGCACGGTGCCGAGGAACAGGACCTGGACGGCGGCGAAGCGCACCGCGCCGAGATCGGCCGCGAGGCGACGGGGCGCGCGCATGTGGGCGGCCCAGGTCAGCCCGTAGCCCTTGAGCCAGCGCGACCGTTGCCGGATCCAGGCGAGGGGGCGGTCGTTCGGTTCCTCCGCGGTCACCGTCCCGACGATCTCGGTGCGCAGGCCCGCCCGCGCCAGCCTGAGCCCCAGCTCGGCATCCTCGGTGACGTTGTGGGCATCCCAGCCGCCGACATCCAGCAGGGCCTGGCGGCGGAAATACACGGTCGTTCCGCCCAGCGGCACGACGAGGCCGAGCCGCGCAAGCCCGGGCAGGACCGCACGGAACCAGGCGGCGTATTCGATGGCGAAGAGCCGCGCCATGACCGACCGCCGCGCGTCGTAGAAGTCGAGCACGCCCTGCAGGCAGGCGACATCTGCCGGGGCGGCGGCGAAACGGGCGGCGATCACCCGGAGCTGGTCGGGCGCCGGCCGGTCCTCGGCGTCAAGGACGCCGACGATCTCGCCCCGCGCGAAGGGCAGGGCGAAGTTCAGCGCCCGCGGCTTGGTGCGGATGGGCCCCGGCGGCACGGTCAGCAGGCGCGCGCCGGCCGGAAGCTCCGCCCGCTCGAGTGCCGCGCGGGTGGCATCGTCGCCCGCCTCGACGATCAGGATGAGGTCGAGCCGCCCCGCCGGATAGTCGAGCGCGGCCAGCGCCCGCACGAGATCGGGGGCGATCGGCCCCTCGCGGTAGAGCGGCACGAGAAGGCTGATCATCGGCAGGGGGCCCGGGGGCGCGCGACGCGCGGCGGGTGCAGGCTGCGGGGCGCCGGCGCGCAGCGCCGCGGCGAAGGCGGCCAGGCGCAGCCCCGTCGCTGCCGCCATCCCGGCCAGGGCAAGCACGAGAAGGACGAGGAAGGCCGCCTGCGGAAAGGCGATCGCCGCCCCGGCGGCCAGGGCCGCGGCGGCCGCCCGCACGAGGCGCGACCGGGGCGAAGGCGCCGTCCGCGCGCTGACGGCGGCGGGGGCCAGCGTCTCGGCCCGGCGCGCCAGGTCCTCGCCCCGGGCCTCGATCACGGCGCGGTCGATGGCGGCGCGGGTCGCCGGCATGTGGACCGGCGTGCCGAGGCCGGGGGGCAGGGCATCGGCCGCGCGCTCGACATCCGCCCGCGAGACGGCGGCCAGCACCACCGCCCCCGGCAGGCGCGTGACCGGCACGACGCCGCGGTGAAGCCAGGCCTCGCGCCCCATCGCCGCGAGGAGCCCGTCGTCAAGCGCGATCCGCTCGGCGGGCGGCGGCGCGGGATCGGGCGGCGCGGGTTCGACAAGGCGGAGCGTCGGCATGACGCGGCGCGGCACGACGGAGCGGGCGCGCGGGAATGCGGCGATGTTGGTCATTGAAGTTCAGCCCCCCGGGAACAGGCGAAGACTGCCTTCAGAGGAGTTAATGCTTCCTGAACAGTTGGTTAACGCGGCGCCCCGGCCCGCCGCGCCTGCCCCGCCGCACCTGCCCCGCCGCACCTGCCCCGCCGCCCTCGCGGCGGCACGGGCCGGCTCACGCGGCCCGGCGCGCCGCCATCGCGGCGGCGAAGCGCGCGAAGAGGTGGATGCCGTCCTGCGGCCCCGGGCTGGCCTCGGGGTGGTACTGCACGCTGAAGACCGGCCGGTCGGCGATGCGGATCCCGCAGTTCGACCCGTCGAAAAGGCTGACATGCGTCTCGATGACGCCGGGCGGCAGGGTCTGGCTGTCGACCGTGAAGCCGTGGTTCATCGACGTGATCTCGACCCGGCCGCTTTCCAGGTCCTTGACCGGGTGGTTCGCGCCGTGGTGGCCGTGGTTCATCTTCACCGTCCGCGCCCCGAGCGCGAGCGCCAGCATCTGGTGGCCGAGGCAGATGCCGAAGAGCGGCAGGCCGCGGTCGAGGACGCCACGGATCATCGGCACGGCATAGGCCCCCGTCGCCGCCGGATCGCCCGGCCCGTTCGACAGGAACACGCCCTCGGGGTCGAGCGCCAGAACCTCCTCGGCCGTCGCCGTCGCCGGCAGCACCGTCACCTCGCAGCCGGCGCTGGCAAGCGAGCGCAGGATGTTGCGCTTGGCCCCGTAGTCGATGGCGACGACGCGCAGGCCCGGCCCCTGCCGGCGGCGGTAGCCTTCGGGCCAGGCCCAGCGCATCTCGTCCCAGCGGTAGGACTGGGCGCAGGTCACCTCCTTCGCGAGGTCGAGCCCGACGAGACCCTTCCAGGACCGCGCCCTGTGGACCAGCGCCTCGATGTCGAAACGGCCTTCGGGATCATGGGCAAGTGCCGCATGCGGCGCGCCCTGCTGGCGGATGGCGCGGGTGAGCCGGCGGGTGTCGATGCCGCCGATGCCGATCCGGCCGCGCCGTTCCAGCCAGCCGGCCAGATCGCCGGTGGCGCGCCAGTTCGACGGCCCCGTCGGGTCCCACTTCACCACCATGCCCGCGGCGACGGGTTCGGCCGCCTCGTCGTCCTCCGGCGTCACCCCGACATTGCCGACATGGGGGAAGGTGAAGGTGACGATCTGACCGGCATAGGAGGGGTCGGTCATGATCTCCTGATAGCCGGTCATCGCCGTGTTGAAGACGAGTTCGGCCACCGTCTCGCCGGTGGCGCCGAAGCCCGTGCCGTAGAACAGCGTTCCGTCGGCGAGCGCAAGGCAGGCGGTCGGCCTGGCAGGTCCGGTCGGGGCCGACGGCATGGCGGGACGCTCCGGTCAGGTGGGTCGGCGGAGGCATAGGGGCGGGCGCGGGGCGGGTCAAGGCCGCAGGACGGCGCCCGCGCCCGCACGCCCCGGCGGGCGCGCCGTCCCGCCGCCCTAGTGCGGTTGTCGGCGGTGCGCGCAGGGCCTATCTCTGGCGCGGTCGGACGGAGGGAGGGAGGGACAATGGAGCTGCGCGAGAGGCTCAACGCGGCGATGAAGGACGCGATGCGGGCGAAGGACGCGGCGCGCCTTTCGGCGATCAGGCTGATCGCCGCCGCGCTCAAGGACCGCGAGATCGAGCTGCGCGCCGGCGGCGCCGCGCTGGACGAGGCCGCGATGCTGGCCGTCCTGGGGAAGATGGTGAAGCAGCGCCAGGACAGCGCGCGGGTCTACCGCGAGGGCGGCCGCCCCGATCTGGCCGCGAAGGAAGAGGCCGAGATCGCGGTGATCGCCGGGTTCCTGCCGCGCGCGATGACGGCGCAGGAAGTGGCGGCGGCGATCGACGCGGCGATCGCGGCGACGGGCGCCGCGGGTATCAGGGACATGGGCCGGGTCATGGCCTTCCTGCGCGAGCGGCATGCCGGGGCGATGGACTTCGCCGCGGCGGGGGCGGCGGTGAAGGCGCGGCTCGGCTAGGCCGGAAGGGGGGGGACGGGCCTTCGAAGGCCCGTCCGCCCGCCGCGCGGCGGGCGGGATGCGGTTTCGAAACCGCATCCCGCCTTCCGCCCCCCGCGTGACATCCGCCGCGGGCCGCGGTTACATGCCCCGGCGGCAGCCCGGTCCGGCCCCGCCGACAGCACGAGGCGCAGCCAGCCATGAGCCTTCTTCTCTTCACCCTCGCCGCGGTGCTCGAGATCGCCGGCTGCTTCGCCTTCTGGGCGATCCTGCGGCTCGGCGCCCCGTCCTGGTGGGCGGTGCCGGGGATGGCGGCCCTCGCCGGATTCGCCTGGGTGCTGACCCTCGTCCCGGTCGATGCGGCGGGCCGGGTCTTCGCCGCCTATGGCGGCATCTACATCGCGGCCTCGCTGGTCTGGCTCTGGCTCGTCGAGGGGCGGGTGCCCGACCGCTGGGACCTGATCGGCGCGGGGGTCTGCATCCTCGGCGCCGGGCTCATCCTTCTCGGGCCGCGCGGCGCCTGACCGCCCGCCGCGACGCCCCTTCCGCGGCAGCAGGCCCTAGCGCAGGGCCGCCAGCGCCGCCTCGATCTCGCCCTTGAGGGACAGCCGCTCCTCGGCCGACAGGAAGGCCCCGATCTCGACCTCCCGCCCCTCAGCATCGCCGCCGCCCCGGAGCGTCAGGTAGTTCGGCACCGGCCCCTCGCCGGCATAGAGGCGCAGCCTCACCCAGTAGGGATTGGCCTCCCAGCTCCGCTCGCGGCCGCCCGGCTCGCGCCGGACGATGCGCAGCCTGTCGGGCGCCAGGGTCAGCACCTCGACCAGGCGGGCATCACGGTCGCTGCGCCGGATCGCAAGCCAGGTTCCGGCCAGGGCCAGGCCCATGAAGGGCAGGATCACCCAGACTGCCGGATGCCCGAGCAGGACGAGCAGCGGCACCGAGAGCATCGCCGCAGTCGCCAGGATGAAGGCCGCGAAGCCGCGGTTGGACAGAGACCTGTGGGGCCAGAGTTCCAGCCGCCGCTCGGGCGCAAGCGAAGGGGCCCCGGATCGCTCCGGGGCCCCCTCATCCGCAGGCTCCGTCCAGCGCCAGGGCATCCGCCCCCTCAATGCGCGTGGCCGCGGTCCCAGTCCTCGCGCTTCGGCAGCGTCTCGAACGTGTGCTCGGGCGGCGGGCAGGGCAGGGTCCATTCCAGCGTGTCGGCGTATTCGTTCCAGTAGTTGTTCACGGTCACGCGCTGGCCGGCGCGCAGCGTGTAGAGCATCACCCCGATGAAGAACAGGAACGAGGCGAAGGCGATGAAGGCGCCGATCGAGGAGACGTAGTTCCAGTAGGCGAAGGCCTCGGGATAGTCGATGTAGCGCCGCGGCATGCCCTGCCGGCCGAGGAAGTGCTGCGGGAAGAAGGTCAGGTTCGAGCCGATGAACATCATCCAGAAATGGGTCTTGCCGGCCCATTCCGGATACTGGCGGCCCGACATCTTGCCGATCCAGTAGTAGAGCCCCGCGAAGATGCCGAAGACCGCACCGAGGCTCATCACGTAGTGGAAATGGGCGACCACGTAATAGGTGTCGTGATAGACCCGGTCGACGGCCGCCTGCGACAGCACGATCCCGGTGACCCCGCCCACGGTGAACAGGAAGATGAAGCCGAAGGCCCAGAGCATCGGTGTCTTGAACTCGACCGAACCGCCCCACATCCTGTCTCTTATACACATCT
>JAOADN010000105.1 GCA_026417295.1 Paracoccaceae bacterium | reverse complement strand
GCCGCACCCGCGGCGCCGCGCGGCGCCGCGCCCCGGACCCCGGGGCGGAGCGCAACCGCGCCCGGGCCGGGATCCCCGGCCGCATCGCCGGATCCGTTCGGCGGCGTGCCGGCGGACGGACCGGCCGGCGATCCGCGGCGGAAGCGGGCGACCGCGCCCGCAAGCCGTCCGGCCTCGGCCTCGAGCGAACGCACCGCGCGGGCGGTCTCGGCCATCACGGCGGCATTCTCCCGCACCGAGCGGTCGAGGTCGTCGGCGGCCGCCGAGATGCCCTCGATCCCCTGGGCGACATCGCGCGAGGCCGCGGCGATCTGGTCGATCCGCGTCACCACGTCGCGCACCGCGCCGACGATGACCGTCAGCGCCTCGCCCGCGCCGGTCACCAGGCCCACGCTCCTGCGCACGTTGGCCCCCCCGGCGCGAATCAGGTCTCCGATCTCGCGCGCCGCAGCCGAGGAGCGCGCGGCGAGCTGGCGCACTTCGGAGGCGACGACCGCGAATCCGCGCCCGGCCTCGCCGGCCCGTGCCGCCTCGACCCCGGCATTCAGGGCAAGAAGGCTGGTCTGGAAGGCGATGTCGTCGATGACCTCGATGATCCTGCCGATGGCATCCGAATGGGCCTGCATCTCGTCCATCGCGGCGACGGCCGCGCGCACCACGGCGTGTCCGTCGGCGACCTTCCGGTCGATGTCTGCGGCGGCCGCCTGCGCATCCTCGGCCGCGCCGACGGCCGTGCGCACCCTGCGCGCCATGGCGCCAAGCGAGGCCGCCGTCTGTTCCAGCGTCGCGGCGCTGCGCCCCGAGCGCAGGGCGATCCCCTCGGCCGCCGCCGCGACCGCAGCCGTGGCGTCCGTGACCGCAAGGCTGGTGCGGTCGATCTGCCCGATGGTGACCGAGAGCGCCTCGGCCGTGGCATTCACCGCCTCGGCGATGTCGCCCCACACGCCGGCATGCTGCCCGGTCATGCGGTGCCCGAGTTCCCCCTCGGCCAGCATGAGCAGGGCCGCCCGCACCTCGCCCAGCCCCTTGTTCGCGATCTCGCCGATCCGGTTGATCCCCTGGCAGAGCTCGGCGAACAGGCCGTCCATGTCCTCCACCGGCACGCGCTGCGAGAAGTCGCCCCCGGCGCAGGCCTGCACCACCCGGGCGATGCCCGCGATCATCGCCGCATCGCGCCGGCGCGCCTCGGCCGCGCGGCGCAGGTCGGCCTCGGCCCGGGCGCGGTCGGCCTCGAAAGCCTGCCTCTCGCGCTCGGCCTCGGCCCGGGCCCTTTCGGCCTCGCGCCGGGCTGCCTCGTCCCGGGCGGCGGCCAGCCTCTCGCGTTCGGCCAGGGCCGCCCGGTAGACGCCGACCGACTCGCGCAGGCGGCCGAGTTCGTCGGCCGCGGTCCAGGGCGGCAGCCCGGTGTCCAGATCGCCGGCATTGAGCGCCCCCATCGCCGCCGACAGGTCCTCGATCCGGCGGACATAGCGGCGCCGTATCAGGCCGTAGACGAGGACGGCGATGCCGCTGACCGTCACCGAGGCCACGGCGATGGCGCCGAGGGCGGCGTTGCGCACGAGGCCCATCTGCGCCACCCCGTCCTCCATCCTTGCGCGGATCAGCGCCTCGGCCGTGCCGGCCGCGGCCGCGAACTCGCCATAGGCCGCCCGAAAGCCCGCCCGGGCCGCCGCCTTGCCCGCCTGCATCCGCAGCGTGCGGTCGCGGCGGAGGGAGGCCAGCTCGGCCAGGCGCGCGAGGTCGGCCTCGAGCCCCGCGGGCAGCGCCGCCCCGGCCCGCCCGGCGAGGTCCCGTGCGGCCGCCGATGCGGCGGCGAAGCCCGCGACGACATCCCCGAAATCCTCGCCCCCATCGCCCGAGAGGATCTCCTCGAGCGTCAGGTGGGCCTGCGCGGCATGGTAGCGCGCCGCCCCGGCAAGGGCCTGCGCCCGGGCGTCCGCCGCCAGCGAGGGGGCGCGAGCCGCCCCCGCGAGCGCGGCCATCGCACCTTCGTAGAGCCGGTCGAATTCCGCATCCGCGCCCGTCCCCGTCCCCTCGCCCAGCTTCAGCGCCGCGATCCCCTCTTCTGCCAGCGACCGCAGGTCGGCCAGCCGTGCCGCCGCGGTCTCGAGCGCAAGGCGCATGTCCTCGCCCGCCGGTCCGGCGGCCGGGGCCGCGTCCCGGCCCGCGGCCAGCCCGCCCAGCGCGCGGCCCGCCGCGGCAAGCCCCGCATCGACGAGCGCCGGATCGGCATCGGGCGCGCCGGCGATCACGCCCTCCATCGCCAGGAAGGCTTCGGCCGCGGCGAGGCGCAGGTGACTGGCCAGATCGAGCTGGCCGGCGAGCCCGCGCCCGACCTCCTCGCCCGTGCGGGCAAGCTGAAGCGCGGCGGCGACGCTGACCACGGTGCCGAGGATGGCGCCCCCGACGATCAGCCCGAAGGCGCGGCGGGCATTGGCGGCGATCGACTGGGCAGGCATGCGCGGTCCCAAGGCGGCGGTGCGGCCTGCCTAGCAGCCGCGGCTTAAGCCGTGGTATACCGCGCCCTGCCCCCCGTCCCGCCGGCGCTCACCGCTGGATCGTCGCCAGCCAGGCCAGGATGTCGGCCACCGGTTTCGAGGTCAGGACAGGCTGCCCCGATTCGGACTTCACCACGGCTTCCTGCCCCTCGAAGAACTCGCCGAAGACCGGCATGGGCGAGCCGTGGGCGGCCAGCGGGTCGCGCCCGTCGATGCGGAAGATCACGCGCCGGACGGGAAAGACGCCGCCATTGCCAGCGGCAAGGCGCGTCAGGTCGGCGGGCGGCGGATTGAGGACGGCCGCGCGCGGGCCGTCGCCGCGTGCGCCCTCGCCGTGGCAGTAGGCGCATTGCGCGAGAAAGAGCGCCTGGCCGGCCGCCGCATCCTGGGCCGCGGCCGGCATGGCGGCGCCGAGCAGGCCGGCGAGGGCGAGGACCGGTGAAAGGGCGGCCGCGGGTCGTGATGGGCGCATCTCGGGGCTCCTGATCGGATGCCAGCATCGGCCCGGTTGCCCGGCCCCGCCTTGATCCCTGTCAATGATCCGCGCCGCCTGCGGGCGCCGCCGTCAGGGCACCTGGATCCCGCGCAGGTATTCGGCCAGCGCGACCAGCCGGGCGGGCGCGGGCGTGGCGATCCCGTCGCCGGTATCGACCAGGACGACCGGCCCCTCGCCCAGCACCGCCCCGAGTTCCGGCATGACCGATCCGTCGCCCCGCCGGGTATAGCCGTCGATCGTCGACATCACGCGGGCCATCGGGAAGCTGCCCCCGTTGCGCGCCGCGATCCCCGTCAGGTCGGCCGGCCGCCGGGCAAGGCCCGCCGCCGCCGGTCCGTCGCCGCGTCCGCCGCTGCCGTGGCATCCGGCGCAGAACTGCGCGAAGAGCGCGCGCCCCGTGGGTTCGGGTTCCGCCGGCGTGCAGCCCGCCAGGATCGCGAGCGCCGCGCCGAATGCCGCCAGCCTGACCATGTCCTGCCCCCCCTTCGGCCCGCCCTGCGCGAGCCTAGCACGCCCGCCGCTGGCCGTCATGCGACCCGCCCCCCCGCCAGGCGCACCACGCGGTCCATGCGCCCGGCAAGGTCGGGGTTGTGGGTGGCGATCAGCGCCGCAAGTCCGGTCTCGCGCACGATGGCGAGCAGCACCTCGAAGACCTGGCCCGAGGTCGCCGGATCGAGGTTTCCCGTCGGCTCGTCGGCCAGCAGCAGCTGCGGCCGGTTGGCCAGCGCCCGGCAGAAGGCGACGCGCTGCTGCTCGCCGCCCGAAAGCGCGGCCGGCCGGTGCCCCGCCCGCGCCGCCAGCCCCACCCGGTCGAGCAGCATCCGCGCCCGCGCGCGCGCGACGGCGGGCGCCACGCCATTGGCGAGTTGCGGGATGACGACGTTCTCCTCGGCGGTGAATTCCGGCAGCAGGTGGTGGAACTGGTAGATGAAGCCCACCTCGGCCCGGCGCACCGCCGTGCGCTCGCGGTCGGGCAGGCCGTCCATCGCCCGCCCGCCGATCTCGACCCTCCCGGCATCGGCCGTGTCGAGCAGCCCGGCGATGTGCAGCAGCGTCGACTTGCCGGCGCCCGAGGGCGCGACCAGGGCGACGACCTCGCCCCGGGCCACGGCGAGGCTCAGCCCGTCCAGCACCGAGACCTCGCCGGGCAGGCCGCGGTTGTAGACCTTGACGATGCCCTCGACCCGCAGCGCCGCCTCACTCATAGCGCAGCGCCTCGACCGGGTTCAGCCGCGCCGCCCGGCGGGCCGGAAGGACGGTGACGACGAAGGACAGGAACAGCGACAGGCCGACCGCCCGCGCCACGTCCCCGGCCTGGAGCCTGGCGGGCAGGCGGTAGATGCCGCGGATCGACGGGTCCCAGGCCTGCCCGCCCGTCAGCCAGTTCACCCCCGCCATGATGCTGTCGATGTTGAGCGCGATCAGCACGCCGAGCCCGACCCCCGCCGCCGTCCCGATGATCCCGACGAAGGCGCCGCAGAGGAAGAAGATGCGCAGCACCGACCCCTCGGTCAGGCCCATCGTCCTGAGGATGCCGATGTCGCGGCCCTTGTTCCGGACCAGCATGACGAGGCCCGAGGTGATGTTCAGCGCCGCGATCAGCACGAGGATCGACAGGATCACGAACATCACGTCGTCCTCGATGTCGAGCGCGCCGAGGAAGGCGCCCGAGGCGTCGCGCCAGGTCCACAGCAGGGTGTTCGGGCCGCCCGCCGCCAGCAGCTGCGGCGCCAGGTCGTCCACCCGGTCGGGATCGGCGACATGGACCTCGATCTCGTCGGCCGCCCCCTCGCGGTCGAAATAGGACTGCGCCTCGGCAAAGGGCATGTAGATGCGCGTGCGGTCGATGTCCCAGCGGCCGGCGCTGAAGATGTAGACCACGGTATAGGCATTGACCCGCGGGCTGGTGCCGAAGGCGGTCCGGGCGCCGTTCGGACTGATCAGCCTGATCCGGTCGCCGATCCCCACGGCAAGCTCGCGCGCGATGCCCGAACCGATGGCAATGCCCCTGTCGAAGTCGTCCAGGCTGCCCAGCGCCTCGGCCGAGCCGCCGACGCGCGGGATCGACCGCAGGTCCTCCGTCGAGATGCCGTAGACATCGGCGACATTGGCCCGGTCGAGCACGCTGGCCATGACCTGGCCGCGCACCAGCGGGGCCGCCCGCGTCACGCCGGGGATGGCGGCGATGCGCGCGGCGACCTCGCGGTAGTCCGTCATCGCCCGCGTCATGCGGCCCTGATCGTCAAGGTAGGATCCGCGATAGACCGTGACATGGGCGTTGGCGCCGAGGATCGTGTCCACGAACTCGGCGCGGAAGCCGGCACGCACCGCGAGCGTGACGATCAGCGCCATGACGGCCAGGGCGATCCCGACAAGGCTGATCCAGGTCATCACGCTGACCCCGCCCTCGGCCCGCCGGGCACGCAGGAAGCGCGCGGCGATCAGGATCTCGAATCCTGCGAAGGGGCGGGTGGCGGCCATCTCTGCTCTTCGTGTCGGCGCGGCGCGGACCATGCGGG
>JAOADN010000104.1 GCA_026417295.1 Paracoccaceae bacterium | reverse complement strand
GTTCCAGACCGCGACCTCGTGGCCCCTGGCGGCCAGGTGCCCGGCCATGGGAAAGCCCATGACCCCCAGCCCAAGGAATGCGACCCTCGCCATGCCCGCGCCTTTCCTATCCGATTGCAGCAGCCCGCGTTCTCGCCTAGTTACCCGGCCTGTCGCGCCCCCTCAACCCGGCGGGAGCGCGCGCCGTCAAGGCCGGGACGGGATCGGCAGACCCAGGATGATCACGGCGTTCCGCTGGCTTCTGCGCATCGCCTCGGCCCTCATCGTGCTGGTGGCCGCCGCCGGGGCGCTCGCCTGGTATTTCGCCGCCCGCTCGCTGCCGGACTACAATGCCGAACTGACGGTCGAGGGGATCGCGGGCCGCGTCGAGATCGTGCGCAACACCGCCGACGTGCCGCACATCTTCGCCGCCCGCGACGAGGACGTCTATTTCGGCCTCGGCTTCGCCCATGCACAGGACCGGCTGTGGCAGATGACGATGCTGCGGCGCACCGCCCAGGGGCGGCTCTCCGAGGTCTTCGGCGAACGCACGCTGCCGGCCGACGAGCTGATGCGCCGGCTCGACATCTACGGGCGCGCCCAGTCCTCGCTCGCCGCGCTCGCGCCCGCCACGCGCGCCGCGCTCGAGGCCTATGCGCGCGGCGTCAATGCCTGGATCGCCCAGGTGAACGAGGGCGCGCTCGGGCGCGGGGCGCCGGAATTCTTCCTCTTCCCCGGCGAGATCGCCTACTGGCAGCCGGCCGACTCGGTGGCGATCCTGAAGCTTCTCGCCGTCGAGGGCTCGACCGAGGCGACGAGCGAGGTCCTGCGCGCGCGGCTGTCGCTGCTGTCCTCCGACTGGGCGGCCGACCTCATGCCCGACGCGCCCGGCCAGGGCATCGCCGCCCTGCCGCCCTATGCCGAACTCGCTCCGGGCCTGCGCCCCTCGCGCGATGCGCCGCGCTTCGCCGCCCTGGGCGACCTCTACCCCCTCGCGCCGCCCGGCGGGGGCGCGGCCTCGAACGCCTGGGCCGCCGCGCCGTCGCGCGCCGCCGCGGGCGGCACGCTTCTGGCCAATGACCCGCACATGCCCTTCAGCGCGCCCTCGATCTGGTATCTCGCGCGGCTCGAACTGCGCGCCGGCGGTGTCATCGGGGCGACGGTGCCCGGCATCCCCGCCATCCTCGCCGGGCGCAACGACGCCTTCGGCTGGGGGATCACCGCCAGCGGCATCGACGACCTCGACCTCCATGTCGAGGAGCTGAACCCCGCCGACCCCGAACGCTACCGCAGCCCCGACGGCTGGACCCCCTTCGCGGTGCGCAGGACGATCGTCGAGGTCCGCGACGCGCAGCCGGTGACGCTGACCCTGCGCGACACCGCCAACGGGCCGGTCCTGCCCGGCACCCATTTCGACCTCGCCACCGTCACCCCGCCGGGCAGCGTGATGTCGGTCGCCTGGACCGCGCTCGAACCCGCCGACACCTCGATGGATGCCGTCGTCGACCTCATGCAGGCCCGCTCGATCGCCGCCGGCATGGCCGCCGCCGCCCGCATGGTCGCCCCGGCCTGGAACGTCACCATGGCCGACGGAAAGGGCGTGGCCCTCGTCCTTGCGGGCCGCATCCCCCGGCGCGACCCCGCCAGCCAGAGCCAGGGGCGCATGCCCTCGCCCGGCTGGATCCCCGAGAACCGCTGGCAGGGCTATTTCGACTTCGCCGATAATCCCCGCTTCACCGATCCCGCGGGCGGCATCGTCGGCAACACCAACAACAAGCTCTGGGACCGGCCCTTCCCGCTGCATCTCAGCTTCACCGCGCTCGACACCCAGCGCGTGCAGCGCTGGGTCCGCCTGATGCAGGAGCGCGAGGTCCATACCCGCGAAAGCTTCATCGCCGCCCAGCTCGACACCACCTCCCCCGGCGCCCGCACGATCCTGCCGCTGATCGGGCGCGACCTGTGGTTCACCGGCACCGCCGCCCCCGAGGGCACGCCCGAACGGCGCCGCCAGACCGCGCTCGGGCTGCTCGCCGAATGGGACGGCGACATGAACGAGCACCTGCCCGAACCGCTGATCTACGCCGCCTGGATCCGCGCCCTCCAGGACCGGCTCATCCGCGACGAGCTCGGCCCCCTCGCCGACGCCTTCACCCATGTCGAGCCGCTCTTCATCGAGCGCGTCTTCCGCGACATCGACGGCGCCGCCCGCTGGTGCGACATCATGCAGTCCGGCCCGACCGAGACCTGCACCGACATCGCGCGCATGGCCCTCGACGACGCCATCCTCGACCTCACCGAACGCTACGGCCCGACGATCGAGGCCTGGCGCTGGGGCGATGCGCACGAGGCCGCCCACGACCACACCGCCCTCGGGCAGACGACGCTGCTGCGCTGGATCTTCAACATCCGCCAGTCCAGCTCGGGCGGCGACGACACGCTGAACCGCGGCCTGACCGCCGGCAGCGGACCGGACCCCTATCTCAACGTCCACGGCGCGGGCTACCGCGGCGTCTACGACTTCGGCGATCCCGACAGCTCGGTCTTCATCATCTCGACCGGCCAGTCCGGCCATCCGCTGAGCCGCCACTACGACGACCTGAGCGAACTCTGGCGCAAGGGCGAATACATCCCGATGTCGCTCGACCCCGCGCTCGCGCGCGCCGCCGCGACCGGGATCACGACGCTCCTGCCCGCCGGCCAGCCCTGACCCCGGCCTCCGGCGCCGCGGACGGGCCTTCGAAGGCCCGTCCCCCCGCCCCCGCGGCCATCGCGCCCCGTCCCCGCGGCCGCGGCTCGGCCTCCGGCGCCGCGGACGGGCCTTCGAAGGCCCGTCCGCTACCGCCGCACCGCCTTCTTCGTCGCCAGAAGCAGGTTCGTCTCGCTCACCGTCACCCCTTCGAGGGCGCGGATGCGCACCAGAACCGCATCCAGCTCCTCGAGGGTCCGCGTGCCGATCTCGGCGATCAGGTCCCAGCGGCCGTTCGTCGAATGGACGGCCTGCACCTCGGGCATGCCGCCCAGCCGCGCCGTGATCCGCTCCGCCCCCCGCCCCTCGATGGCGATCATCATCAGCCCGCGCACCGGCATCGCCGTCACGTCGCCGCGCGTCTGCACCGTGAATCCCATGATCTCGCCGCGCCGGATCAGCCGGTCGAGCCGCGCCTGGACCGTCGCCCGCGCCACGCCCACGCGCTCGGCCAGGTCGGTCACCGCCGCCCGCCCGTCGCGCCGCAGTTCGGCGATCAGCCGCTGGTCGGTATCGTCCAGTTCGCCCATTCCGGCCGCCATTCCGTCCGGTCCCCCGTCGATTTCGACAGTAGCACGGCTTTCCCCCGGCGCAATCTGCACGAAGATGGGGCGCGGCAAGGCGGAGACGATTCCATGAAGACGCACTGCATCCTGATCGGCGTTCCGGTCGATACCGGCCAGCGGCGCGCGGGCTGCCTGATGGGCCCGGCGGCCTGCCGCGTGGCGGGCCTGGCCGAAAGCCTCGCCGCGCTCGGCCATTCGGTCGAGGACCGCGGCGATCTCGCCCCCGCCCCGGCGCGCCCGGCCGCCTCGCCCAATCCCGCCGTCCACGGCCTGGCCGAGACCGTGGCCTGGACCGAGGCGCTCGCCGATGCGGCCGAGGCCGCGATGGCGGCGGGCATGCCCGTCTTCATGGGCGGCGACCATTCCCTCTCGCTCGGCTCGGTGGCCGGCGTCGCGCGCCACGCCGCGCGCATCGGCCGGCCCCTCTTCGTGCTCTGGCTCGACGCCCATTCCGACTACCACACCCCGCTCACCACGCAGTCGGGCAACCTGCACGGCACGCCGGTCGCCTACATCACCGGCCAGCCGGGATTCGACGCCTTCCCCCCCTTCCCCGCCCCGGTCCCGCACGACCGGCTCTGCCTCTACGGGCTGCGCTCGGTGGACCCGGCCGAACACGACCGCCTGCTCAGGACCGATGCGACGCTCTGCGACATGCGCGTGCTCGACGAATACGGGATCGTGCCGCCCCTGCGCGACTTCCTCGGCGAGGTCGACAACCAGGGCGGCATGCTGCACGTCTCGCTCGACGTCGATTTCCTCGACCCCTCGATCGCGCCGGCCGTCGGCACCACCGTTCCCGGCGGCGCCACCTTCCGCGAAGCCCATCTGGTGATGGAGCTCCTGCACGAATCGGGCCTCGTCACCTCGCTCGACCTCGTCGAACTCAACCCCTTCCTCGACGAACGCGGCCGCACCGCGAAACTGATGGTCGATCTCGTCGGCTCGCTCATGGGCCGCAAGGTCTTCGACCGCCCGACACGGAGCTTCGGATGACCGCCCCGCCCCCCGCCTCCGCCGCCGCCCCCGCCTCCGCCCCGGGACGGCTGAACCTCGTCCCCTTCGTCAGCGTCGACGGCATGATGCGCCTCGTCCTCGCCGTCGGCGCCGAGCGGGCGATGACCGAGATCGCCGCCCTCATCGAAGAGGACTTCCGCCGCTGGCCCGAATTCGACAAGACGCCGCGCGTGGCCTCCCATTCGGCCGCCGGCGTGATCGAGCTCATGCCCACCTCCGACGGCGCCCTCTACGGCTTCAAGTACGTCAACGGCCACCCCTCGAACATGCGCCGCGGGCTCCAGACCGTCACCGCCTTCGGCCTGCTCGCCGACGTGGCGACGGGCTATCCCGTCCTGCTCAGCGAGATGACGATCCTCACCGCGCTGCGCACCGCCGCCATGTCGGCCCTGGCCGCGCGCCATCTCGCCCCGCCCGGCGCCGGGGTCATGGCGATGATCGGCAACGGCGCCCAGGCCGAGTTCCAGGCCCTCGCCTTCCGCGCCCTCTGCGGCATCCGCGAGCTGCGCCTCTACGACATCGACCCCGCGGCGACGGCGAAATGCGTCCGCAACCTCGCCGGCTCGGGCCTGACCGTCACGCCCTGCACCAGCGCCGAACAGGCGATCCTCGGCGCCGGCATCGTCACCACGGTCACCGCCGACAAGCAGTATGCCACGATCCTGACCGACAACATGGTCGGCCCCGGCATCCACATCAACGCCGTGGGCGGCGACTGCCCGGGCAAGACCGAACTGCACCGCGACATCCTGATGCGCGCGGCGATCTTCACCGAATACACGCCCCAGACCCGCATCGAGGGCGAGATCCAGCAGCTTGCCCCCGACCATCCGGTGACCGAGCTCTGGGAGGTCATGACCGGCCGCGCCCCCGGCCGCAGCCGCCCCGACCAGATCACCCTCTTCGACTCGGTGGGCTTCGCCATCGAGGACTTCTCCGCCCTGCGCTGGGTCCATGCCCAGCTCGCCCGCCACCCCCATTTCCAGGAACTCGACATGATCGCCGATCCCGACGATCCGCGCGACCTCTACGGGATGCTCATGCGCGCCGCGGCCCGGAACGCCGCTTCCGCGGGCGAGGGCGGGATGTGAACGCAAAGGGAACGATTCCCTGACGAATCCCTAATACGGATTCCAACCCATTGATTTTGCAGGGCCTGGAAGGGTGTCCCATCGTGGGACACCCCCGGCAGTCCCCCCGGCAGTCCCCCAGGCAGTCCCTGTCTCTTATACACATC
>JAOADN010000103.1 GCA_026417295.1 Paracoccaceae bacterium | reverse complement strand
CGCACGGCGCGCGGCCCGGGGTGCTGCGGGGTGCTGCGGGGTGCAGCGGGGTGCCCTTGCGGGCCGGACCGCCGGCGCGCATAAGGGCACGGCTGGCGGCAGGGGCGGGGGCAGGTGGACGATTCAGGCCTGAGGATCGCGCGGCAGTTCATCGCCGCCCTGCCGCATGCGGCCGAGCTTGGCATGCAGGTGGACGGGATCGGGCCGGGCCGGGCCGTCCTGTCGATGCCCTGGGACGCGCGCCTCGTGGGCGATCCGCGCACCGGGGTGATCGCCGGGGGCGCGGTGTCGGCGCTGATGGACACCGCTTCGGGCGCGGCCGTCATGGCCCACCCGACGCGGCCGGCGGGGACCGCGACGCTGAGCCTGCGCATCGACTACATGCGCCCCGCGCAGCCCGGCCAGCGCATCGTCGCGCAGGCGGAGTGCTATCACGTCACGCGGACGGTGGCCTTCGTGCGGGCCGTCGCCACGGACCACGACGACGGGCGCCCCGTGGCCGCGGCCGCGGGAACCTTCACCGTCGAGCGGGCCGGAGGCGGCTGATGTCGCGCCGGCGGCCGGAGCCCGTCCATGTCGTCAAGAGCCGGCGCGACGGCGTGCTGGCGGCGCTGGTCGAGGGCATCCCCTATATCGGCTTTCTCGGCATGACCTTCGACCGGCGGGGCGACGAGCTGACGGCGGTGCTGCCCTATCGCGACGCGCTGATCGGCAATCCCCTGATCCCGGCCCTGCACGGCGGGGCGACGGCTGCCTTCCTGGAGCTGACCGCGATCATCGTGCTGAGCTGGACCTCGCTCTGGGAGGACATGGAGGCCGGCCTCGTCGATCCCGCGGCACTGGCCGGCGGCACGATGCCGCGCCTGCCCAAGACGATCGACTTCACCGTGGACTACCTGCGCGCCGGGCTGCCGCGGGACAGCTATGCAAGGGCGCGCGTCAACCGCTCGGGCCGGCGCTATGCGAGCGTGCATGTCGAGGCCTGGCAGGACAATCACGCGCGCCCCTTCGCGCAGGCCACAGGGCATTTCCTGATGCCGGAGCGGCCGGAAGATCGTGGCTGAGGCCCCGGCGCGAGGGGCGGGGGAACGGGCGGCGCCGGTCCTCACCCACCGGCGGATCCTGCGCATCGCCGGGCCGATCGTGCTGTCGAACGCGACCGTCCCGCTGCTCGGCGCGGTGGACGTGGCGGTGGTGGGCCAGATGGGCGAGGCCGCGCCGATCGGGGCGGTGGGCGTGGGGGCGGTGATCCTGGCCTCGCTCTACTGGATGTTCGGCTTCCTGCGCATGGGGACAAGCGGGCTTGCCGCGCAGGCCCATGGCGCCGGAGACGGGGCGGAGCGGTCGGCCGTGCTGATCCGGGCGCTGGCCGTGGGTGCAGCGGCGGGCCTGTCCTTCGTGATCCTGCAGGGGGCGCTCTTCGCGCTGGCCTTCCGCATCGCGCCGGCCTCGGACGCGGTCGAGGGGCTGGCGCGGCAGTATCTGGCGATCCGCGTCTGGGGGGCGCCGGCGACGATCGCGCTCTATGCCGTCGAGGGCTGGCTCATCGCGACCGAGCGCACGCGGGCGGTCTTTGCCGTGCAGGTCTGGAAGAACGGGATCAACCTGCTGCTCGACCTGTGGTTCGTGCTCGGGCTCGGCTGGGGGGTCCAGGGAGTGGCCGCCGCGACGCTGCTCGCCGAATGGACGGGACTGGGTCTGGGCCTCTGGGCCTGCCGGGATGCCCTCGGCCGGTCCGTCCTGCCCGGCCGGGCGCGCCTTCTGGACCGGGCGCGCCTTGCGAGGATGTTCGCGGTCAACCGCGACATCATGATCAGGACGGTCGCGCTTCAGGCCTGCTTCACGGCCTTCGTCTTCCTCGGCGCGCGCTTCGGCGACGTGACGCTGGCGGCCAACCAGGTGCTGCTGCAGTTCCTGGAGATCACCGCCTTCGCGCTGGACGGCTTCGCCTTCGCCGCCGAATCGCTGGTGGGCCAGGCGGTGGGGGCGCGTTCGGCGACGGCGGTCAGGCGGGCCGCGGCGATGACCGGCCGCTGGGGCGCGGGCGGGGCGCTGGTGCTGTCGGCGCTGTTCCTGCTTGCCGGGCCGGCGATGATCGACCTGATGACGACCGCGGGCGAGGTCCGCGCCGAGGCGCGCCTCTTCCTGTGGTGGATCGTCGCCGCGCCCGTCCTGGGGGTGGCTGGCTGGATGTTCGACGGAATCTTCATCGGTGCGACCCTGACGCGCGAGATGCGCAACGCCATGCTCGTCTCGGTGGCCCTCTACGCCCTCGCGCTCGGGATCCTGCTGCCCGGCTTCGGCAATCACGGGCTCTGGGCATCGCTCATGGTGCTGAACCTCGCGCGGGCATTCACCATGGCGCTTCACTATCCGCGGGCAGAGCGGGCCGCCGCCTGAGGGACCCGTCCGCGGCCGGGCCGCGGCCGGCCGGGGCGAGGGGGCCGCCTGCCCCCTCGCGCTCCCCCGGGAGTATTTCGGCCAGGATGAAGGATCAGAGCCAGCGGTCGCGGTCGGTGCCGGTGGCCTCGGCGATGCTGGCGAAGCCCTCTCGGGCGAGCAGCGCGTCGAGGCCGCGCGCGATGCCGGCGGCGAGCGACAGGCCGCCCCAGACGAGCGCGGTATAGAGCTGCACCGCCGAGGCGCCGGCGCGGATCTTGGCCAGCGCGTCGCCGGCCGTGGCGATGCCGCCCGTGCCGACGAGCGGCAGGCGGCCGCCGGTGGCGCGATGGAGGCGGGCGAGGACGCGGGTGGAGCGGGCGAAGAGGGGCGCGCCGGAGAGGCCTCCGGCCTCGCGCGCGAGGGGGGAGGCGAGGCCGTCGCGCGCGAGGGTGGTGTTGGTGGCGATGATGCCGTCGATCCCGGCGGCGAGGGCGGTCTCGGCAACCGCCTCGATTTCGGCGTCCGAGAGGTCGGGGGCGATCTTGAGGAAGACCGGGATCCGCCGGGCGAGCCCGTCGCGGGTGGCCAGCACGCCGGCGAGGAGGGCAGCAAGCGCCGCGGGCCCCTGCAGGTCGCGCAGGCGCTCGGTATTGGGCGAGGAGACGTTGACGGTGGCGAAATCGATGTGCGGGCCGCAGGTGGCCAGCACCCGCGCGAAATCGCCGGCGCGGTCGGGGCTGTCCCTGTTGGCGCCGAGGTTCAGGCCCACGGGCACCGCGTTGCGGCCCCTGGCGCGGCGGGCGGCGGCGAGGCGGGCGGCGATGGCCGCGGCGCCATCGTTGTTGAAGCCGAAGCGATTGATGACGGCGCGGTCCCCGGCCAGGCGGAAGAGCCGGGGGCGCGGATTGCCGGGCTGGGGCAGCGGGGTGACGGCGCCGGCCTCGACGAAGCCGAAGCCCGCGCGGGCGAGGGCGGTCACCGCCTCGGCGTTCTTGTCGTAGCCGGCGGCGAGGCCCACGGGATTGGGCAGGACGAGGCCGGCGAGCGTGGTGGCAAGCCGCGGCGAGGTGACGGGGCCGGGCAGGGGCGCGAAGCCCGCCCGCAGCGCAATTAGCGAGAGGCGGTGCGCGGTCTCGGGGTCGAGCCGGTGCAGCAGGGCAAGCCCGGCGCGTTCCCTGACCGTCACGGCACCCCTGCCGGAAAGATGTGCCCGGCCGCCCCGAGGGGCAGCGACTTGTCCCAGACGACGTCGGCAAGGACGAGGGGGCGGTAGAGGTGGGGAAAGAGCGCGCCGCCGCGCGCGGCCTCCCAGCGCAGCGCCGGGCCGAGTGCCTCGGCCTCGCAGGCGACCAGGACGAGGTCGCTCTCCTCGGCGAAGTGGCGGGCGGCCGTCTCGGCCACCTGCGGCCCGGTCGAGAAGTGGATGAACCCGTCGGCAAGGTCCGCCGGCGACCCCGCCGTCGAGCCAGCGGCGCGCAGGGCGTCCCATTCCGGGCGACGGAAGATCTTGTAGATCAGCATGCCCGGCCCTGTCGCACGGGCCGGCCCGGCGGTCAACCGGCCGCGGGGGCAGCGGCCGGTCCGGCCTGCATGTGCAGGGCGAGGTCGCGCCCCTCGTCGTCGGTGAAGAAGGCCATCCATTCCCCGGTCCCGTCGGGATGGCGGTGGATCAGGTGCGGCGCCCCGCTGAAGGCGACCCCGCGGGCCGACAGGGCCGAATGGGCGGCAGCGATGTCGGGGACGCGGAAATACAGGATGTCGGCCGGCCCGCGCATCCCCGTCTCGCGCAGCATGAGCCGCGTGCCGCCGAGATCCAGGAAGGCGAGGCCGGGAAAGGCATAGAGCTCGCGAAGCCCCAGCCGGTCGCGGAAGAAGGCGCGCGCACGGTCGAGATCCTCGACCGTGCGGGCGATCTGGCCGAGGGGGCCGAGGGTCAGGTCCATCCCCTGTCCTTTCGTGATGCGGGCCGATCCGGCACGGACGCCATCCCAATGGCGCAGGGCATCGCGCCCGGGCAGGCCGAGCTTGTCGCGCGCCGCCCGCGCCCGGGAGCGCACCGCCCGGTGGCTGACGCCGAGACGACGGGCGATTGCCCCGGTCGTCAGCCCGTGCCGCGTGAGTTCGACCACCCGCCATTCGGCCGGCGTGAGGATGTCGGGATGGGGCGGGCGTCCGCGCCTGGTCATGTCCGCCGGTCCAGGACGGGAAGGGGGCGGATTTCACTCCCCCTCCCTTCATCCTGGCCGAAATACTCCCGGGGGGTCCGGGGGGCAGGCGGCCCCCCGGCCTTTCCCGCCCCGGCCTTTCCCGCAGCCCGCCGATCGCCTAGGCTTGCGCCATGTGCGGACGCCTTGTCATCACCCAGCCGGCCGAGGCGCTGGCCGCCCTCTTCGATGCCGTGCCCGGCAACGACCTGCCGGGCGGCGCGCGCTACAACGTCTGTCCGACGCAGGCGATCGCGGTCTGCACCTCCGAAGGCGGGCGGCGGCGGCTGCGGGCGATGCGCTGGGGATTCGTGCCGCACTGGTACAGGACGCCGACGGACGGCCCGCTGCTGATCAACGCGCGCGCCGACACGGTGGCCGCGAAGCCCGCCTTCCGCGCCGCCGTGCGCGAGCGGCGCTGCCTGATCCCGGCGGACGGGTTCTACGAATGGACCCGGGCGGATCCGAAGAAGCCGCTGCCCTGGTACATCCACCGGGCGGATGGCGCGCCCATGGCCCTGGCCGGGATCTGGCAGGACTGGGAGCGCGAGGGGCAGCGGATCACCGGCTGCGCCATCGTCACCACGGATGCCGGCCCGGGCATGTCGGCGATCCACGACCGCGAGCCGGTGATCGTGGAGCGCGCCGACTGGCCGCTCTGGCTGGGCGAGGCCGGGCACGGCGCGGCGGCGCTGATGCATGCCGCCCCCGAAGGCGTCCTCGTCTGGCACAGGGTCGGGGTCGAGGTGAACTCGAACCGGGCCGAGGGGCCGGGCCTCTGCGCGCCGCTGGCCGCCTGAAGGGGGTGTCCCACGATGGGACGCCCTGCCAACCCGTTGAATTCATTGAATCCATGGGTCGGAATTAACGATCTGTTCAGAAATGGACGGGGTGCGGCCTGGCGACGGGCCACCCTCTGCCCCCCTCTCTGCCCCCCTCCGTCGCCCCCTCTGCCCCCTCTCTGCCACCCCCTCCGC
>JAOADN010000102.1 GCA_026417295.1 Paracoccaceae bacterium | reverse complement strand
CCCCGGCACCGGCCGCCCCGGCACCGGACGCCCCGGCACCGGCCGCCCCGGCCGCGAAGCCCCGCCGCAGGGCGGCGGCGAAACCCGGCCCGCGGCCTGCCGCGGAACCCGCGGCCGCGGCCTCCGAAGATGACACCCCCGCCAGCGCCGGGGCCGCCCGCAGGAAGCCCGCGCCATGACCGGCAGCGCCGAGCCCGACGAGATCGACGACAAGACCGCCCCGCTGATGGAGCACCTGATGGAGCTCCGCAACCGGATCATCTGGTCGCTCCTCGCCTTCGTCATCGCCCTCGTCGCCGCCTTCAGCGTCTGGAACCCGATCTTCAACTTCCTGACGCACCCGATCTGCCGCGCGCTCGAGGCCAAGGGACAGGCCTGCAACCTCGTGCTCATCAAGCCGCAGGAAGGGTTCTTCACGGCCATCAACATCTCGTTCTTCGGGGCGATCGTGCTGTCCTTCCCGGTGGTGGCGACGCAGCTGTGGCGCTTCGTGGCGCCCGGCCTCTACCGGTCGGAGAAGAAGGCCTTCCTGCCCTTCCTCATCGCCTCGCCGGCGATGTTCTTCCTCGGCGCGGCCTTCTGCTTCTATGTCGTGCTGCCGATCGCCTTCAACTTCTTCCTCGGCTTCCAGCAGGGAATGCTGCCCGGCGTGGCCGGAACCGGGGTCGTGGCCGACCCGGCGGCCGGCACGGGCCATGCGGGGATCGTCTTCCAGGGCTCGATGCAGGAATACATCGGCGTCACCATGAAGTTCGTGATCGCCTTCGGCCTGTGCTTCCAGCTGCCGGTCCTGCTGACGCTGATGGGCAAGGCCGGGCTGATCAGTTCGGCGGCCCTCGCCTCGACGCGCAAGTATGCCCTGGTCGTGATCCTCATCATCGCGGCCATCGCCACGCCGCCCGACCTGATGAGCCAGCTCATCATGTTCTTCGCCATCTACCCGCTCTACGAGGTGTCGATCTTCCTGATCCGGCGGATCGAGAAGCGGCGCGAGGCCGAGCTCCGGGCGCAGGGCCTGTGGTTCGAGGACGACGACGCGGCGGGGGACGAGACGGCCGCGGGCGCGGCGGACGGCCGGAAATGACCGGCGATCCGCTCGACCGGATCGCCGCGGCGCTCGAGCGGCTGGCCCCGCCGCCGCTGGTCGCGCCGGACTTCGCCGCCGCCGATGCCTTCCTGTGGCACCCCGCGCCCGACCGGCTGGACCCGGTGGCCGAGGTGGCGCGGGTCGCCCTGCCGCTGCTTGTCGGGATCGACAGGGCGCGCGACACGCTCCTGGCCAACACGATCCAGTTCGCCCGCGGCTTCCCGGCGAACAACGCGCTGCTCTGGGGCGCACGCGGCATGGGCAAGTCCAGCCTCGTCAAGGCCGTCCACGGCGAGGTCCGCCGCCAGGGCCACCCGCTGAAGATCGTCGAGGTCAGCCGCGAGGACCTGACCTCGATCGCGCGGCTTCTCGAACACCTGCGGGCGGCCCCGCTGCACCGCTTCATCCTGTTCTGCGACGACCTGTCCTTCAGCCACGACGACCAGCACTACAAGTCGCTGAAGGCGGTGCTCGACGGCGGCATCGCCGGGCGGCCCGACAACGTGATCTTCTATGCCACGTCGAACCGCCGCCACCTGATGCCGCGCGAGATGATCGAGAACGAGCGTCAGACGGCGATCTCGCCCAGCGAGGCGACCGAGGAGAAGGTCTCGCTCAGCGACCGCTTCGGCCTGTGGCTGGGTTTCCATCCCTGCTCGCAGGACGAGTATCTCGCCATGATCCGCGGCTACTGCGACGCCTGGGGGCTGGAGATCGACGACGCGACGCTGCGCGCCGAGGCCATCGAATGGCAGGCGACGCGGGGCGCGCGGTCGGGCAGGGTGGCCTGGCAGTACTTCACCGATCTCGCCGGGCGGCGGGGCGTGGCGATCTGAAGCGCTCCCCGCCGCCCGCCGGCGATCCGGAACGCCCCCCGCCGCCCCCGGGCGGCTTCCCGCCTATTGCAGGTAGGGCAGGGGATCGACGCTGTCGAAGCCCTGGCGCACCTCGAAATGCAGGTAGGGCGAGGCACCCGAGCGCACCACGGCGATCTGCTGGCCGCGCTTGACCTTCGCCCCCTTCTGCACGGCGATGCCGTCGATGTTGGCATAGACCGTCAGCAGGTTGTTCGGGTGGCGGACGACAAGGATCGGGACCTGGTCGGTATCCTTCGTGATCGCGGCGACCACGCCGTCGGCGGCGGCGGCAACCGGGGTGCCCGCCGCGGCGGCGATGTCGATGCCGTCGTTCTTGCCCTTCTGGTAGCCCTTGATGATCTTGCCGGCGACGGGCATGCCGAGCTTCGGCGCCGAGGCGGCCGTCTGCCCGCCCAGGTCCGGCGCCGGCGGCGTGGCGACGGGCTTGGCGGCCGGCGTCGTCGCCTCGTCGGGCAGCGGCGTCGTCGACGAGGGCGGCAGCGGCGTCGGCGAACCGACGCCCGGCGCCGTCGTCACGGCGGTCGGCGCGGCGGGCGGGCGGCCCGCGGCCATCGGGATCAGCAGGGTCTGGCCCTCGCGCACCGACAGGTCGGCGCCCAGCCCGTTCCAGTCGGCCAGGGCGCGGACATCGACATTGTAGAGGCGGGCGATCGTATAGGCCGTCTCGCCGCGCATCACGCGGTGGCGGATGGGCTCGGTCTGGCCGATGCCGCCGGCGCCGGGCGCGGCCGTCGCCCCGCCCGCCTCGGCGCGGTCGATCGCCCCCGAGGCGATGGAGGTCACGTCGATCGTGCCGCCGGCGCCCGGCGTCGGCAGCGACCCGATCGGCGGCGGTCCGCCGGCAGGGGCACCGCCCGGCAGGGTCAGGACCTCGCCCTCGCGCAGCTTCGTGCCCGGCGGGATCGCGTTGGCCGTGGCCAGCGCCTGCGGCGAGACGCCGACCCGGGCGGCCACCGTCTCGACCGTGTCGCCCCGGCGGGCGACCACGGCCTTGAAGCTCGGATACGAGATCACGCCGCGGCTGTCGGGGACGGGCTTGGGCTGGGTGGCCTGGGCCGCCGCATCCGAGGTGTTGAGCCCGCTGCGCCCGGCATCGCGGAAGTCGTAGTCGAAATCCTCGCAGCCGGCCAGCGCCAGAAGCGCCGTTCCCGCCAGAACTGCCCGCAGGGCGGTCGTCCGCCGAATGTCCCGCATTGCCCCGTTCCTCGCCTGTGCGGCCCGTTATGCGCCCGGGCCTTGCCAACACCCTGTCCCGGCGGACCTGCCTATTCCTGCCCGAGACCCTCGACCAGCGGGACGAACCGCACCGGCCGCAATTCCTCGTAGTCGTAGCCGGAAGGCGTGCGGGTGACCTTTATCAGGCTCTGCACCGCATCGGACTGCCCCACCGGCAGGACCATGATACCCCCTTCGCGCAACTGGGCCAAGAGGGGGGCGGGCGGGTCCTCGGCCGCGGCCGTCACGAGGATCCGGTCGAAGGGGGCCTGTTCGGGCAGGCCGCGCGTGCCGTCGGCGGCCAGCGCGGTGATGTTCGTCAGGTCGAGGGCGCGGAAGCGTTCCTCGGCCTCCCGCACGAGGCGGCGGTGCCGGTCGAGCGTGTAGACGCGGCGCGCGAGATGGGCGAGGACCGCCGCCTGGTAGCCCGACCCGGTGCCGATCTCGAGGACCTTGTCGCGCGGCCCTACGGCAAGCGCCTCGGTCATCAGGCCGACGACCGAGGGCTGGCTGATCGTCTGCCCGCAGGCGATGGGCAGGGGCATGTCCTCGTAGGCGCGTTCGGCGAAGAGGCCGGTGACGAAGAGGCCGCGGTCCACCGCCTCGATCGCGCGCAGCACCGCGGCATCGGTCACCCCGTGCGAGCGCAGCGCGAAGAGAAGGCGCATCTTCCGCTCGGCCGCGGCGTCGGTCATGCCAGCCGCGCCCCCAGATCGGCAAGCAGGTCATGCGCGGTCAGGTCGGCGCGCATCGGCGTGACCGAGATGTAGCCCTCGAGGTTGACCGTGACATCGGTGCCGGGCGCGGTGGGACTGTGCTGCGGGCCGCCGGTGATCCACAGGAACTTGCGCCCCGAGGGCGAGATGTGCGGCTCGACCCCGAAGAAGGTCTCGGTCCGGTAGCCCTGCGCGGCGACGCGCGTGCCCCTGACGGCGGCGGCGGCGCAGGGCGGGAAGTTGACGTTGTAGAAGATCCGGTAGTCCGTGCTGTCCCAGTGGGCGCGGTCGAGCAGCCGGCGCACCAGGCCCGGACCGTGCACGCGGGCGGCCTCGAACGGGTCGTCGAGCTCGTCGGTCTGTGGCCCCATGAACTGGCTCAGCGCGATGGCGGGCAGGCCCTGGAGCGCGGCCTCCATGGCTCCGCCCACGGTGCCGGAATAAAGCACGTTCTCGCCGGCATTGTTGCCGCGGTTGACCCCCGAGAGGACAAGATCGGGGCGCGCGCCCTGCAGCACGTCGTAGATGCCGGCCAGCACGCAGTCGGCCGGCGAGCCCTCGGCGGCATAGCGCCGCGGGCCGAGGCGCGCGATCATCATCGGATGGGTGTAGCTGATGCAGTGGCCGACGCCCGACTGCTCGAAGGCCGGGGCGACCGTCCATACCTCGCCCTGCGGGCCGGCGATGCCCAGGGCGATCTCCTCGAGCACGGCAAGCCCCGGCGCGTTGATGCCGTCGTCGTTGGTGATGAGGATGCGCATGAAGGCTCCGCCCGCTTCGGCGCCAGATAGAACGAAGCCGGGGGCGAGGTAAAGCGGCCGGATGCGGGGGCCGGGCGGCGGGCGCGGCGGGCGCGCCGGGAGGGGGCCGGCAGGGGCGCCGGCAGGGGCGCACGCGCCCCGGGCCGGTCACAGCGCCGCGAGGATGCGCCGCGCCTCCTCTGCCGGGTCGGCAAGGCCGCTGCGGTCCTCGCCGGGGAAGAAGCGCGCGCGCGTCGCCGTGGCCATCGGCGCGGGCGTGGCGATGACGACGCGGGGGCCGATGCGGGCGGTCTCGGCCTGCCAGGTCCGGGCCAGCGCGACCTGCGCCGCCTTGGTCGATCCGTAGGCGCCGAAGAACTTCTGCCCCGCACGCGGATCGTCGAGGAAGAGGGCGGTGCCGCCGCCCGCGCGCAGGAGCGGCTCGAGAAGCGGGATCAGCCCGGCCGTGGCGCGCAGGTTGACCGCGACGGACCTGTCGAAGTCCTTCGCGTCGACATGGCCGGCCGGCGAAAGCGGCGCGGCATGGACGGCGGCATGGACCCAGACGTCCAGCGCCCCCCAGCGGCCGGCGATGGCCTGGGCGAGCTGGCCCATCGCCTCGGGATTCGTCACGTCCATGGGGGCGAGCGTCGCCTGCCCGCCCAGCGCGCGGATGGCATCGTCGAGGTCCTCGAGCCCGCCCGTCGTGCGCGCCACCGCCAGGACGTGATGGCCGCGGCGGGCAAGCTCGACCGCCAGCGCGCGGCCGAGGCCGCGGGAGGCGCCGGTGACCAGGGCGACGGGAATGCGGGGCGGGGCGGCGGACATGGCCGCCCCTTTGGCACTGCCGGCCGGGCGGGGCAAGGGGTCTTCTGTCCCCCGCGGCGGCGGGGCGGGTGATTGACAGCGGCCGAGGCGGAGGCGAGATTGCGCGCCACTTCGGAAACGCGAATGGAAGGGGCGGGGAAGATGACACTGACGGAGGCGCTGCTGCCGAGGAGCCTGGTGA
>JAOADN010000101.1 GCA_026417295.1 Paracoccaceae bacterium | reverse complement strand
GTCCTTCTGGACGGTGAAGAACTTCACCATGCGCCCCGATTTCGACACGGTGAACTGGACCACGATCTACGGGCGCGTCGTATTCTGGCAGGCCTATGGCACGACGCTTGCGCTGGCTGCAGCCGCGTCGGTCCTGACCAGCGTCCTGGCCTTTCCGGCGGCCTACGCAATCGCCTTCAAGCTGGGTGACAAGGCCCGGAGCTGGGCGATCTTCCTCATGGTGATCCCGTTCTTCACCAGCTACCTGGTGCGGGTCTATTCGTGGCAGATCTTCCTGTCCGATGCCGGCATCATCAATGTCGTGCTCGGCTGGGTCGGGCTCGGACCCTACGGCCTTCTGAACACGGTCGGCGCCACGATGGTGGGCTATCTGACGCTGAGCTTTCCGCTGGTCGTGCTGCTTCAGGTCTTCAGCCTGGTCTTCATCGACCGCACGCTGATCGAGGCGGCGCACAACATGCGCTGCGGGCGTCTGCGCACGGTCTTCGAGGTCGTCATCCCCTCGGCGCGCACCGGCCTGGTGATCGCCGCGCTCTTCGCCTTCATCCTGTCCTTCGGCGATTTCGTGAGCCCCGTCTATCTGGGCGGCGGCGAGCCGACGACGCTGTCCATCCTGATCACCGACACGACGAAGTCCGGCCAGCAATGGCCGCGCGCCGCGGTGATCGCGCTGACGATGATAGGCACGCTGCTGGCGGTCGCCTTCGCGGCGGTAACCTTCGCCTACAAGGGCAGGTCGAAATGAACGGTGCCGCCGCCATGAACCGCAACCGCGCGGTGGACTGGGCGCTCATGGCCTACATCGTGCTGGCCTATGCCTTCGTCTTCGCCCCGATCGCGGCGAGCTTCGTCTTCTCCTTCAACTCGGACCGCTTCCCTTCGATTCCGCTGGGCCGGTTCTCGCTGGAATGGTACCGCGCCGTGGCGGCCGATCCGCTGGTCTGGCAGGGCGCGCGCAATACCCTGATCGTCGGCGTCGTCGTCGGGGTCGTCTCCACGGCGCTCGGCTTCGGGGCAGCCTATACCGATTACCGCTACCGCTTCGCGGGCAAGCAGGTCTATCTGGCCCTCGCCCTGCTGCCGCCGACGATTCCGGTGATCATCCTGGGTCTGGCGATGCTGGCCTTCCTGAGCCGCATCAACCTGTCGGGCAATGCCCTGTCGGTCATCATCGCCCATGTCGTCCTGTGCGCCCCCTTCGCCATGGCGATCATCCGGCTGCGCCTCAGCCAGATGGACCCGTCGCTGGAGCCCGCGGCCTGGAACCTTGGCGCCTCGGAATGGATGGCGATGCGCCACGTCATCATCCCCTTCTGCGCCCCCGCGATCCTCGGGGCGCTGTTCATCACCATGGCCGTCTCGTTCGACGAATTCGCAGTGGCGTGGTTCGTCTCGGGCCTGAACGAGACCCTGCCGGTCAAGGTCCTGGGCTTCCTGCAGGGGCAGGTCAGCCCGCGGATCAACGCGATCGGCACCTTCGTCTTCATCCTCTCCATGGCGCTCGTGATCCTGGCGCAGCTCCTGCTGTCGGGCCGCGGCACCCGGACCGCCGCAAGGGAGTAGCCCATGAGCCGCGAGCCACTCGTTTCCTTCGAAGGCGTGGAGAAGCGCTTCGGCGACTTCGTGGCGGTGCAGAAGCTGGATTTCGAGATCCGCAAGGGCGAGTTCCTGGCGATCATGGGCTCCTCGGGCTGCGGCAAGACCACGACCCTGAGGATGCTGGCCGGGCTGGATGCGCCCACGGAGGGCGTGATCCGCCTTTCCGGAAGGCCGATCAACGACCTGCCTACCTGGAGCCGCGACACGCCGATGGTCTGGCAGAGCCTGGCGCTGTTCCCCTTCCTGAACGTCCGCGAGAATGTCGAATTCGCCCTGAAGATGCGGGGCGTCGACAAGGCCGAGAGGCGCCGGCGGGCCGGACAGTGGCTTGACCGGATGCAGATCGCGGAATTCGCCGAGCGGAACATCTCGCAACTCTCGGGCGGGCAGCGCCAGAGGGTGGCGCTGGCCAGATCCCTGGTCGTGGAGCCCGAGATCCTTCTCCTGGACGAGCCGCTCTCGGCGCTGGATGCCGCGCTGAAGGTCAGGATGCAGTCGGTGCTGAAGAACCTGCAGCGCGAGACGGGCATCACCTTCGTCTATGTCACCCACAGCCAGTCCGAGGCCTTCTCGATGGCCGACCGCGTGGTCATCATGAGCCGGGGCAGGATCGAGCAGATCGGAACCCCGCAGGAGATCTACCGGACGCCGGGCACGCGCTTCGTGGCCGAGTTCCTGGGTTCGTCCAACATCTTCACCGGGACGGTGGCGGCGAGCGGAGCCGATGGCGTGGTGCTCGATACGGCCCAGGGGCGGCTGCGGCTGACGGCCGCAGGGACGCGCCCGGCCGTGGGAACGCGGGCGGCGCTGACCGTGCTTGACACCAAGACCAGCCTGTCGGTCGACCCCCCGGCCGGCGAGGCGAACGCGGTCGCCGTCCGCATGATCGGCGAGGAATTCGTGGGTGCCACCGCGACGATCTACCTCGAGACCGCGGATGGCAAGGAGATCAAGGTGCAGAAGAGCCACGACGAGCTGGCCGGCCTGCCGCTGGCCATCGGCCGTTCCTTCCATGCCTGGTGGGGCACGTCGGAAGGGCATCTCGTGGCGGAGGCATGAGGCGCAGGCCCGGCCCCCCGGCCCGTCGGGTCGCCGGGCCTGTCAGGTGATCCTGCCCGGTCCCCCCGCACGCGCGCGGCTGCGCCAGGCCTCGGGTGTTTCCCCGAATTCCTGACGGAAGGCGCGGATGAGGTGGGAGGCGTCGGCGAAGCCCGTGTCCGCGGCGATCTGGCTGACCGTCCGGTCGGTGCGGTCGAGAAGGCCGCGGGCATGGGCCAGCCGGACCTTCCGCCCCGCCTGCTGGGGGCCGATTCCGAGGGCCGCGACGAAGTGCCGTTCAAGCTGGCGACGGCTTACCCCCAACCGCTCGGCGAGCTTCGCGACGGTGAGGGGGGCGTCCATCGACTGCTGGACCGCCAGCAGCGCCCGCTTGACCAGACCGTCCCGGGTATTCAGCTCCAGCGGCAGGCCCGGCTGCGGCCGCTCGGCGCTTATGGCATCATCGGCGATCATGATGGCCAGCGCCTTGCGCGCGGCTGCGGTGCCGATGTGCCTTTCGACGAGGAAGGCCGCGAGCTGCGCCGAGGACACGCCGCCCGAGACGGTCAGCCGATCGCGATCCACCACGAAGATTCGGTCCGAGACGGGGGTCAGGCCGTCGAAGGCCTCGAGGAAGTCGTCGTGATGGAACCAGCTCACGCAGGCGCGGTAGCCGTTCATCAGGCCGGCGCGATGCAGGATGAAGGTTCCGGTGCAGATGCCGATCAGGGGAATGCCCAGTCCGGCGGCCTCGCGCAGGAACGTCACAGCCCGGGGATCGAGGCGCTCGATCTCGCCGATCAGGCCGCCGACCACGGCGATGTAGTCGAACTGCCGGGGATCTCCGAAGCGGTCCTCGGGCGAGACCCTTATCCCGCAGGAGCTTTCCACCGGGTCGGGCGTCGCCGAAAGGACGCGCCAGCGGCACAGGATGGGGCGCGAGCGGTCGCCTTCGTCGGCCGCCAGACGCAGCACGTCCACGAAGCTCGAGAAGGCGCAGAGGGTGAAGCGCCGGGCGAGGATGAATCCCACCCGCAGGCGGGGCTGTGGCACCTGCTGGGCGGCACGCGGTGATCCGGTCATGACGCAATCCTACAATGCATCCGGCGCAGGGATACAGGGATTTGCCAGCCTACCCTGCGAAAAGAAGGAATCGTCGCAGCCCCGATCCGTGAGCCGCCCCATGACGCATTTCTCGGCCTTCTCGCTTCTGAAGAACGCCCTTTCCGGCCACAAGGGCTGGCGCGAGCAGTGGCCCGACAGCCAGCCCAAGGCGGAATACGACGTGGTCATCGTCGGCGCCGGCGGGCATGGACTTGGCGCGGCCTACTATCTGGCGAAAGAGCACGGGATCACCCGCGTCGCAGTGATCGACAAGGGCTGGCTCGGGGGCGGCAACACCGGCCGCAACACCACGATCATCCGCTCCAACTACCTCTATGACGAAAGCGCGCGGCTTTACGACCACGCGCTCGACCTGTGGGAGGACCTGAGCCAGGAGCTGAACTACAACGTCATGTACTCGAAGCGCGGCGTGATGATGCTGGCGCACAACGTGCACGACGTGCAGTCGTTCCAGCGGCACATCCATTCCAACCGGCTGAACGGCGTGGACAACCGCTGGCTGACGCCCGAGGAGGCCAAGGCCTTCTGCCCGCCGCTCGACATCAGCCCCCGCCGCCGCTACCCGGTGATGGGCGCCGCGCTGCAGAAGCGTGCGGGCACAGCGCGCCACGACGCGGTGGCCTGGGGCTATGCCCGTGCTGCCGCCGCCCGGGGCGTGGACATCATCCAGAACTGCGCCGTGACCGCGATCCGCCGCGGCCCGGACGGCGCTGTGACGGGGGTGGAGACCACGAAGGGCTTCATCCGGGCGAGGAAGGTCGCCGTTTCGGCCGCGGGCAACACCTCGGTCGTGCTGGAATCGGCGGGCCTGAGGATGCCGCTCGAGAGCTTCCCCCTGCAGGCTCTGGTCAGCGAGCCGGTGAAGCCGATCTTCCCCTGCGTCGTGATGTCGAATTCGGTGCATGCCTACATCAGCCAGTCCGACAAGGGCGAGCTGGTGATCGGCTCGGGCACCGACCAGTACGTGAGCTACTCCCAGCGCGGCGGCCTGCCGCTGATCGAGCACACGGTCGCGGCGATCTGCGAGGTCTTCCCGATCTTCCGAAGAATGCGGATGCTGCGGAAATGGGGCGGGATCGTGGACGTCACGCCCGATCGCTCGCCGATCCTGGGCAAGCTTCCCATCCCCGGCCTCTACGTCAACTGCGGCTGGGGCACGGGCGGGTTCAAGGCGACGCCGGGGGCGGGCCACCTGCTCGCCTGGACGGTGGCGAAGGACGAACCGCACCCGATCAACGCCCCCTTCACGCTGGAACGCTTCACCACCGGCCGGCTGATCGACGAGGCCGCCGCCGCCGCCGTCGCGCACTGAGGTTGCCGCCATGCTGCTGATCCGTTGCCCCTATTGCGAGGAAGACCTGCCCGAGGCGGAGTTCGCCTATGCCGGCGAGGCGCATATCGCGCGCCCGGCCGATCCGATGGCGCTGTCGGACGAGGAATGGCGCGACTACCTCTTCATCCGCTCCAACCCGCGGGGGACGCACTTCGAGCGCTGGCGGCACATCCACGGCTGCGGGCGGTTCTTCAATGCCGTGCGCGACACGGTGAGCGACAAGTTCCGCATGACCTACAAGGCCGGACTGCCGCGCCCCGACCTTTCCGCCGCGAAGGAGGCCGCCGAATGAGCCGTTTCCGCGTTCCCGGCAAGGGCCGGGTGGACCATGCCGCCCCCGTCCGCTTCACCTTCGACGGCCGCACGATCGAGGGCCGGCGCGGCGACACCGTGGCCTCGGCGCTGCTCGCGAACGGCATCCACCTGATGGGCCGCAGCTTCAAGTATCACCGCCCGCGCGGCGTGGTCTCCGCCGGATCGGAGGAGCCGAACGCGCTGCTCGGCACCATGCGCGGCGGGCCGGAGCGGTTCGAGCCCAACACGCGGGCGACGATGCAGGAGGTCCGCGAGGGTCTCAGGACGGAAAGCCAGAACAGGTGGGCCGTCCCTGCACTTCGACGCGATGGGGATCAACGATCGGCTGTCCAGCTTCTTCGCGGCCGGGTTCTACTACAAGACCTTCATGTGGCCCAAGTCCTTCTGGGAAAAGCTGTATGAGCCGATCATCCGCCGCGCAGCCGGCCTTGGCTCGGTCACGCGCGAAGAGGACCCGGACGCCTATGACAAGGGCTTCCTGCACTGTGACCTGCTGGTCATCGGCGCCGGTCCCGCGGGCCTGATGGCCGCGCTGACGGCCGGACGGGCGGGCAAGCGCGTGATCCTGG
>JAOADN010000100.1 GCA_026417295.1 Paracoccaceae bacterium | reverse complement strand
CTTCTGATGAGTGCTTTCGCCGCCGCGCTCAGTGCGCTCTTCGCCGATCCGAACATCGGTCGGGATGCTGTCTACATCGTTGATGGCGGCGTGCCCGTTCCGGTGCGCATCGTCGCCCGACGGGCCGATACGATTACCGACTTCGGTGATGCGCGGCTCTGGTCGGAAACGACGCGGGTCGACCTGCGCGTGACGGAAGTAGCCGAGCCCCGGCCTGGCGATCGCATCGAGATTGGTGGCGATACCTTCCTCATTCAGGGTGAACCCGTCCGCGACCGCGAGCGGCTCGTCTGGACAGTGGACCTGAGGCCCGCATGAGGTTCGGCGTCAACATCGTCGGCGATATCGTCCGCCTGATGGAAGCAGAGGTGAAGGCCGGGGAGAAGGCCGTCACCACGGCGATGCGCGACGCCGGGACCGGCCTCAAGACCGCCTGGCGCGCGCAGATCACCGGCGCGGGTCTCGGAGCACGGCTTGCCCGCACCATCCGGTCGGAGCAGTTCCCGAAAGGCAGGACCAGCCTCAATGCGGCGGCGCTGGTCTGGTCGAAGGCGCCGGTGATCGTCGGCGCGCACGACACCGGCCCGCTGATCCGCTCGAAGAACGGGTTCTGGCTGGCGATCCCGACGCCTGCGGCGGGCAAGTCCCTGCGCGGCGGGCGGATCACTCCCGATGAATGGGAACGTCGCACCGGCTTGCGCCTGCGCTTCGTCTATCGCCGGATGGGTCCGAGCCTGCTGGTCGCCGAGGGGCGACTGAACAAGAAGGGCCGCGCGTTCGGCAGGCTTACGCGGCCCCACAGGGGCCACGGTCCTGCCTCACCATCACGGTCGAAGACCGGCCGGGGGCTGACCACCGTTCCGATCTTCCTGCTGGTCCCGCAGGTGAGACTGCCGAAGCGGCTGGACCTCGAGCGGGATGCGGAGCGGGTGCGCGATGCGGTGCCGGGGCTGATCGTGGCAAACTGGGTGGAGCCCGGCTCCTGACAGCAGGAGGTCGACATTCAGGGACTATTGGCATATATTGCCAACATCCTTGATGGAGACCGTGGATGGCCACCCGAAACGTCGTTCTGACCGAAACCCAATCCGCTCTGGTCGACCGCCTGGTCGCCTCCGGGCGCTATCAGAATGCCTCGGAAGCCCTGCGGGCCGGCCTGCGGCTGCTCGAACGCGAGGAAGCCGAGCTTGGCGCGTTGCGCGACCGGCTGACGACCGGGCTGGAACAGGCCCGGCGCGGCGATCTGGCCGAGGGGAGCGGCGAGGAGGCTATCCGACGTGCCTTTGCTTCGGCGCGCCAATCGTCCTGATGCCGAAGCCTTGGCGCCTGACGCGACAGGCTGAAACCTCACTTGTCGACATCGCGAACTGGACCCTTGAGACCTTCGGCCCTCGACAGGCGGCGGCCTATGAGGATGACCTGATCGTCCGCTGCACGGAGATCGCGGCCGGTACGGCCATGTCGCAGGACTGCCGCCGGATCATCGATCCGGATCTGCCCGAGGATCTGCGCTTCGCGCGCTGCGGCCAGCATTTCGTCATCTTCGTCGAGGACGCCGAGCAGGTGATCATCGTCGATTTCCTGCATGCTCGCTCGGACCTGCCGCGACGGCTGGCCGCCCTCACGGATCCGAAACCCGACAGGGATCGCTAAAGCCGGGCCGGTCCCGGAAACCGGGATCGCCATGCCCACCACCCGCGAAACCGTCCTCGCCGCGCTGCACGCGCGGCTTTCGGCGTTGCCCGCCACCGCCCTCCGCGGCGAGGTGCTGCCCGAACGTGTGCCGGCAGCCGGGCTGCTGATCCTGCGTGATGGCGAGCCGGGCGAGCCCGAGGTGACGCTGTCGCCCCTGCGCTACCACTACCAGCACCGAGCCGAGATCGAAGCGGTCGTGCAGGGTGAGACCCGTTGTGCGCAGCAGATGCAAGGGTCCAGTGGACCCTTGCAAGGGTCGAACGCCCGTGACACCGCCTTTGACACCCTCTGCGCCAGCATCGGCGCGGCGCTTGCCGCTGACCGCACGCTGGGCGGCCTCTGCGACTGGGTCGAGGCGGAAGCGCCGCGTTCGGTCGATCTGGCCGTGGAGGGTGCCGCCAGCCTGAAGGCGGCGGTGATCCCGGTCGTCTTGCACTATTCCACGGCCGATCCACTCGGCTGACCCCACACACGACAGGAGACAACGATGGCACGAGCCCATGGGGCGCGGGCGCAGATGGCGCTTGCGTTCGAGACCGTCTATGGCACCGCGCCCGCCTCGGGCTATCGGACGGTGCCCTTTGCCAGCACCTCGCTGGGGGCGGAGCAGCCACTGCTCAATTCCGAATTGCTGGGCTATGGCCGTGATCCGCTGGCACCGATCAAGGACGCGGTGACGGCCGATGGCGATGTCGTCGTGCCGCTCGACGCCGAGGCCTTCGGCTTCTGGCTGAAGGCGGCCTTCGGGGCGCCGACGACCACGGGTGCGGAAGCGCCCTACACCCACGAGTTCCAGTCCGGGTCCTGGACGCTGCCCAGCATGGCGATCGAGACCGGCATGCCGGAGGTCCCGCGGTACGCGATGTATTCCGGCTGCGTGCTCGACCAGATCACCTGGCAGATGCAGCGCTCGGGGCTGTTGACCGCCACCGCGCGGCTGGTGGCGCAGGGCGAGACGGTCGGGACCACGACGAGCGCGGGAACACCGGCCGCGCTGGAGCTGAAGCGCTTCGGCCATTTCAACGGGGCGATTGCGCGCAACGGCACGGCTCTCGGCAACGTGGTCTCGGCCGAGATCACCTACGCCAACAATCTCGACCGGATCGAGACCATCCGCTCGGACGGCCGCATCGACGGGGCGGACCCGTCCATCGCCGCGCTGACCGGCCGGATCGATGTGCGCTTCGCCGACCAGACGCTGGTGACGCAGGCGATCAACGGCGAGGCCTGCGAGATGGAATTCGCCTACGTCCTGCCGTCCGGCGAGAGCTTCACCTTCACCGTGCACGCCGTCTACCTGCCGCGCCCACGCATCGAGATTTCCGGGCCGCAAGGGGTGCAGGCGACCTTCGACTGGCAGGCCGCCCGCGACAGCGTCGTTGGCCGGATGTGCACCGCCACCCTCGTGAACGATGTGGAGACTTATTAATGCTGACGCTCGACCTGACCAACGCGCCGCGCTGGCACGACGTCGCCCCCGGCGTTCGGGTGCAGCTGCGCCCGCTCACCACGGCGCTGATGGTGGCGACACGCAGCGACCCGGCCGTCGAGGCCGTTCCGGAAGAAGCCTCGGACGAGGAACGCGCCGTCGCTTTCGCGAAGGCGCTCGCGCGGCGTACCTTACTGGCCTGGGACGGCATCGGGGACGCGGACGGCAACGTGATCGACCCGAGCCCGGAGGCCATCGACGCGCTGCTCGATGTCTGGCCGATCTTCGAAGCCTTCCAGCTGACCTACGTCTCGAAGGGTCTGCTGCTGGAACAGGAAAAAAACGCCTCCGCGCTCTCGCCGAATGGTCCTTCGGCGGGGGCGAGCGCTACTGCGAAGCCTGCGCGCAAGCCTGCCCGGACTGCCCGGCGCGGCTGAACCGGCCGCTCACCCACGAGGGCTGGCAGGTCTGGGATCTGGTCGGCCGCCTCGGCGGCCAACTCCGGGTTCTGCCCGGCGCGGTGATCGGCTGGGACATGTCGGCGGCGCTGGCGCTCGGTGACGCCCTCGGCGTGCCGCCGCTCGCCATGGCCGAACTGCTGCCTGTCATCGAAGCGGTGATGGTCGCCGAGCTCAACGAACAGATGGAACACTCGCATGGCCGAGAAACGCGTTAGCGTCCGCCTCGCCGCGGTCGGCGGCCGACAGGTGCGCGCCGAGCTGGAAGGTGTCGGCGAGGCCGGATCGCGCGGCTTCGGGCGGCTGAGCCGCGAGATGGAAGCGGCCAACGCCCGGCTCGCGGCCTTCTCGCGGCGGGTGCGGGTTGCGGCAGCCGCTGCCGTGGCCGCCGCTGCCGCCGCTGGCGTGGCGATGATCCGCTCGGGCCTCCAGACCGTCGACGCGCAGGCCAAGCTCGCCCAGTCCCTCGGCACCACCGTCGCCTCGATCCAGACGCTGGAGCGCGCGGGCGAACTTGCAGGCGTCTCGATGTCCGGCATCGAGCAGGCGACCAAGGATCTGACGCGTCGTCTCAGCCAGGCGGCCGCCGGGAGCGGTCCCGCGGCCGACGCGCTCGACCGGCTGGGTCTTTCGGCCAACGACCTGATCGCGCTGCCGCTGGACCAGCGCGTCGGCGCGATCAACGCCGCCATCGAGAATTTCGTGCCTGCCGCCGAGCGTGCGGCCGTCGCGGGTCAGCTTTTTGGCGAGGAAGGCTCCATCGCCATGTCGCGCATCGACACTGCGACACTGCGCCAGGCGACCGAGGACGTGCTTGCCTTCGGCGTCGTCGTTTCCGAACAGGACGCCGACCAGATCGAGCGCACGAACGATGCCATCTCGCGCCTCGGGTTGATCTGGCGCGGGCTATCGAACCAGCTGGCGGTAGCTGCGGCACCCGCGCTCGAGGCGGTTGCCAGCGCCATGGCCGCCATTGCCAGCCGCACCGGGCCGCTCGGCATCGCCATTCGCGGTCTCTTCGACAACATTGGTCGACTGACCACCTATGCCGCCGCCTTCGCGGCCTTCCTCGCGGGCCGCTGGGTCGCCGGGCTGGCCGCCGCCGCGCTGTCGGTCCGCGGGTTGGCCACCGCGCTCGTCGTGTTGCGCGGGGCGCTGATCCGCACCGGCATCGGCGCTCTGATCGTCGGCGTCGGGGAGCTGATCTATCAACTTTCCCAAATCGTCGCCCGCGTGGGCGGGGTCGGCGAAGCGTTCCGGCTGCTCTCCGATCTGGCCTCCGAGGTCTGGTCGCGCATCGGGCTCGCGCTCGACGCCGCACTGGCCCGAATGGCGGCTGGATGGGAGGGGTTGAAGGCCGCCGCGCTCTCGGCGCTCGACGGCACCGTCGCAGGTGTCGTGGGGTTCGGGGACCGCACCGTCGCGATCTTCCAAGGGGCCTATGATGGCGCGGTGGCGATCTGGGGCAGCCTGCCGGGCGCCATCGGCGATTTCGCGTACCAAGCGGCGAACGGGCTGATCGGCGGGGTGGAGGCGATGCTGAACGGCGTCGTCACGCGCATCAACAGCTTCATCGAGACCCTGAACGCCGCGCTGGCCCTGCTGCCCGAATGGGCGACCGGCGAAGGCGGCGTGCGGATCGGCACGCTCGACGCGGTGGACCTGAGCCGGATCCACAACCCGTTCGAGGGGGCCGCGACGGCGGCCGGCACCGCGGCGGCCGATGCGTTCTCGGCGGCGCTTTCTCGGACCTACATCACTCCGCCCGATCTCGGTCTCGGCGCGATGGCGGAAGACGCGCGCGCCCGGGCCGATGCCTATCGCGAGGCCGCGGGTATGTTGACCGATGCAGCGACCCGGCCGCTTGCTGCCTGGCAGGCGCTGAAGGATGCCGTGACCGGGTCCGGCACGGAGGCCGAAACCGCGCTGACGGACGCCGCGACCTCCGCCGATGCGCTCGCGACCGGGCTCGACGACACCACTGCCGCGGCTAATGGCGCCGGTGGTGCTGCCCGCGATGCCGGAACCGCCGCTGGCGACGGGGCCGAGCGTGCCCTGACCGGCTGGCAGGCCGTGACGGCGGCGCTCTCGGACTATGCCAGCCGGGCGCGGGAGATCGGCGGCGATATCGGCCAGAGCCTCGTCAGCGCGTTTCAGTCGGCCGAGGACGCGGTCGGTGAGTTCGTGAAGACCGGCAAGCTGAACTTCCGCGATCTGGTGACCTCGCTCATCGCCGATCTCGCCAAGCTCGCGGCGCGGCGGTTCATCCTCGGTCCCATCGCCAACGCGCTCTCGGGCGCGCTTGGCGGCGCGGGCGGGATCTTCGCCAATATCCTGCACGCAGGCGGCATCGTCGGATCGTCCGGCCCCTCGCGCATGGTCCCGGCCATGGCCTTCGCCGCCGCTCCCCGGATGCATTCGGGCGGCGCGGTGGGGCTTCGGCACGACGAGGTTCCGGCAATCCTGCAGCGCGGCGAACGGGTGCTCTCGCGCCGCGAGGCGCAGAGCTACGGCGCGGGCGGCGGCGTCAACATCCCTATCATGGCCCGCGACGCCGAGAGCTTCCGCCAGTCC